>CALKVG010000466.1 GCA_937998045.1 uncultured Myxococcales bacterium | reverse complement strand
GACCCGCGCGGGAATGCTTGGGAATCTCGGCGCCGCCGACCACGCTGCGCGACAGCGGCGTCCCCGTCAGACCGACGCTGCCCGCAGCACCGGGCGCCCCCGCCCCCATCCCGAACGGCGTCTGCACGAACGCTCCCGGCGGAGCGGCACCGGGCTGAGGCAACGTGCCCGTCCCCGGCATCGGCACACCGGGCTGGGACGGCGTGAGACCGAACGGCACCCCCGGCGCGGGCGTCCCCGGCCCGCCGAAGCCGGGCGTCTGCGCAAGCGCGTGCCCGTGAGGCGTGAACTGAGCCCCCGCGTTCGGTCCCGTGGGCGGACCCGCCGCGGAGAAGGACGAATCGCCCATGGGGTAGGACGCGCGCATGGGCGCCTCGACGACGCTCGCCCCGGGCGTGAGCCCGAACGCGAGGCCGAGTCCCTCCGCCAGCTCCTTCGCGCTCTGCCAGCGATTCGCGGGATCGCGCTGCGACGCCTTCTGCCACCATCGGTCGAACGCGGGAGGCAAGTCGTTCACGTACTCCGACGGCATGGGGACGGGCGACACGATGATCCGGATGAGCAGATCGCCGAGGGCCTCGCTCTCGAAAGGCAGCTTGCCCGTGAGCGCCTGGAAGACGATGACGCCGAGCGCCCAGAGATCGCTCCGGTGATCGACCGCCTTGGTGCCCTGCGCCTGTTCGGGGCTCATGTAGTACGGCGTGCCCAGCATCGCGCCGGTCTTCGTCGTCGATCCCACGAGCGAGTTCGCCGACTGGGCCTTGGCGATCCCGAAGTCGAGCACCTTGGCGATCTCGCGGTCCTCGTCGTGGACGAGAAAGATGTTGTCCGGCTTGAGGTCGCGGTGCACGACGCCCTGCTGGTGCGCCTTGGCGAGCGCGCGCGTCACCTGGTTCACGATGCGCACGAGCTCGTACGGCGACATCCGCCCGATCCGCGCGAGGCGCTTGCCGAGATCCTCCCCCTCCAGGAGCTCCATCGCGATGTAAGGCAGCCCCTCGTAGACGCCGTGGTCGAGGATCTGCACGACGTTCGGGCTGCGGAGCTGCGCGGCGGCCTTCGCTTCGCGCTCGAACCGGGCCTGGGCCTCCGGCAACGCGGCGATCTCGCCCTCGATGAACTTGACGGCGCACGGCACGTCGAGGCCGAGGTGCGTCGCATGCCAGACCGACCCCATGCCCCCGCGCCCGAGCTGACGGTTCAGCCGGAAACGGCCGGCGATGACGACGTTGGGGCCAAATTGAATCGGCATTGTTTCGGCCATGGCCACGCAATCGAGAGCGAGGAAGTAGCGCTCCTGGGAACGCCATCCATATCCTACACTGCGCCGCTGCCCGTTGAAACCTCTCCTCCCACGGGCGCGCTCATCCGACCGGACCCACCACGTTGAACGGAAGAAACGCGGCGTTATGGTGGTGGAAGATGCCGAGCTCCCCTCGCGACCCGCGCCATCGCGAAGACGTTGACGTCGAGGAACGGCAGAAGACCGCCGTCCCGAAGCGATACAAGGTCATCTTTCACAACGACGACTACACGACCATGGAATATGTGGTCGAGGTGCTGCGCCGCTTCTTCCACAAGAGCGAGACCGAGGCCTTGCACGTCATGCTGACCGTGCACAAGAAAGGCCAGGCCGTGGCCGGCGTATATCCGCGAGATGTGGCAGAAACCAAGGTGGCCGAAGTCACACGCGATGCCCGCGAGCGAGGGCATCCTCTCCTTTTGACGACCGAGCCCGAGTGAGTGAAGAGCCGATGAAGGTCAGCCCCGAAGTCGAAATCGCGATGTCGGTCGCGCAGAACGACGCGGCCCGTCGAAGACACGAGTACTTCACCGTCGAGCACCTGCTCTTCGCGCTGCTCCTCGACGACACGACCGCCAGCATTGTCCGCCACGCCGGCGGCAACCCCGAGAACATCAAGCGGCGCCTCGACAAGTACCTGAGCGAGGAGCTCGAGTCCCTCCCCGAAGACACCGCCGAGACGCCGGCCCCGTCCCTGGGCGTGCAGCGCGCCATCCGCCGCGCCGTCAACCATGTGCGCTCCAGCGGGAAGGACGCCGTCACGGGCGCCAACGTGCTCATCGCG
Source organism: uncultured Myxococcales bacterium (assembly GCA_937998045.1). Classification (GTDB taxonomy): domain Bacteria; phylum Myxococcota_A; class Polyangia; order Polyangiales; family Polyangiaceae; genus Palsa-1150. Next base: position 2,243 of record CALKVG010000466.1, on the reverse strand, counting down.
ATCTTCGCCGAGCGCGACTCCTTCGCGGTGTCGCTCATGGAAGAGCAGGGCGTCTCCCGGCTCGACGTCGTCAGCTACGTCTCGCACGGCGTCTCCAAGAACGAGGACGAGGAGACGGAGGCGGAGCGCAGCGGCCCCGCCGACGCCGACGCCGAGGGCGCGCGCCCGGCGAAGGACCCCCTCAAGGCCTACACGGTGAACCTCAACGAGGAGGCGCAAAGCAAGCGCATCGACCCGCTCGTCGGCCGCGAGAACGAGGTCGTCCGCATCGTGCAGATCCTCGCGCGGCGCAAGAAGAACAACCCGCTCCTCGTCGGCGACGCCGGCGTCGGCAAGACCGCCATCGCCGAGGGGCTGGCCCTCAAGATCCAGCGAGGGGAGGTCCCCTCTGCGCTCGCCGGAGCGGTCGTCTACTCGCTGGACATGGGGTCGCTCCTCGCCGGCACGCGCTACCGTGGCGACTTCGAGGAGCGCATCAAGGCCGTCATGAACGCGCTGCAGAAGCTCGACCGCGCGATCCTCTTCATCGACGAGATCCACACCATCGTCGGCGCCGGCGCGACCACCGGCGGCAGCATGGACGCGAGCAACCTGCTCAAGCCCGCGCTGCAGAGCGGCCGGCTCCGCTGCATCGGGTCCACCACGTTCCAGGAGTACCGCCAGCACTTCGAGAAGGACCGCGCGCTTTCGCGCCGCTTCCAGCGCGTCGAGGTCAACGAGCCGAGCGTCGAGGACACGGTGAAGATTCTCCACGGGCTGCGAAAACAGTACGAGGAGTTCCACGGCGTCGTGTACACGGACGACGCCATCCGCGCCGCCGCGGAGCTCAGCGCGAAGTACCTGCACGACCGCAAGCTGCCCGACAAGGCGATCGATCTCGTCGACGAGACGGGCGCGGCAAAGAAGCTCGAAGCGCCGACCGACCCGGCCTTGCGCCTCCAGGCGCCGGGCTCGTCGCCCGACGTGGAGAGCGACCGCAACGCCGTCGTCCGCCTGCGCGCCTCCGGCTCGGCCAACGGCGCGCCGCAGCCCCCCGCCCCGGACGCGGACGCACGGAAGCCCGTCCCCGTCGTCGGAGTCGCCGACGTCGAGGCGGTCCTCGCGCGCATGGCGCAGATCCCGCCGCGCGAAGTGTCCACCAGCGACAAGGAGCGCCTGCGCAACCTCGAGGCGGAGCTCAAGGGCGTCGTCTTCGGGCAGGAGCGCGCGATCGAGCAGCTCGTCGCGGCGATCAAGCTGTCGCGCGCCGGCCTGCGCGCGCCGGAGAAGCCCATCGGGTCGTTCCTCCTCACCGGCCCCACCGGCGTCGGCAAGACGGAGGCCGCCAAGCAGCTCGCGAAGGTCATGGGCATCGCGTTCCACCGCTTCGACATGAGCGAGTACATGGAGGCGCACACGGTCTCTCGCCTCATCGGCGCGCCGCCGGGCTACGTCGGGTTCGACCAGGGTGGGCTGCTCACTGACGCCATCGCGAAGACGCCGCACGCGGTCCTCCTGCTCGACGAGATCGAGAAGGCCCACCCGCAGATCTTCAACATCCTGCTCCAGGTGATGGACCACGGGAAGCTGACCGACCACAACGGAAAGCAGACCGACTTCCGTCACGTGGTCCTTCTCATGACGAGCAACATCGGCGTGCGCGATCTGCAGCGCCGCGCCGTCGGCTTCGGCGGCCCGGGCGGCGCCGACCGCGACAAGCCGGACGTCGAGCGCGAGTACAAGAACCTCTTCAGCCCCGAGTTCCGCAACCGCCTCGACGCGAAGATCCAGTTCCGCCCGCTCGCTCCGGAGACGATGCGCCACATCGTGGGCAAGTTCGTCCGCGAGCTCGGCGCCCAGCTCGCCGAGCGCAAGGTCACGCTGGAGCTGACGGACGCCGCCACCGCCTATCTGGCCACCGCCGGCTACGATCCGGACAACGGCGCCCGACCGCTCGCGCGCGTCATGCAGGAGGAAGTGAAGCGCCCGCTCGGCGACGAGCTCCTCTTCGGCGCGCTCGAGAACGGCGGCCACGTCGTCATCGACGTCGAGGACACCGGCGCCGTGAGGAAGCTCGCGTTCCGGTACCAGGGACGCAAGTAGCGAGCGCCTTCGCCTCGCCTACCGCCCGCCCGTCGGACTCGACGGCTGCTCTGCGAGCTCGCGCTCCAGACGCGCGACGGCCGCCGCCACGACGCTGGGCAAGGGCCCGCCCGCCCGCAGCTCGCGCGCCCGCTCGCGCGCGGCCCCGACTTCTCCGGCGT
>CALKVG010000465.1 GCA_937998045.1 uncultured Myxococcales bacterium | reverse complement strand
CCTTCGCCCAAGACCTCTCAGGCAGTCTTGATCAAGTTGTTCCTGATCGGGGCCTAAGCGAGCCGCGCCCTCGGAGGACGAGCGCGAGGCGAAGGCGCCTCTCTCCCCGACGGCGGGACAGCATGCATGAGTTTTCGGAGGAGTCATCATGATCAGCTTGTCGACCATCCTTGTTCCGGTTGATTTCTCGTCGGAATCAAAGTCCTTTGTTGAGTATGCGGGAGCGCTGGCGCACAAATGGGGCGCGACCCTGACGCTAATTCACGTCTGCGAAAGGCCCGATGCTATGACTGGCATCGTCCCTGGTGCAGACAACGAGGCCGACGATACAAAGGATCGCATGCTCGCTCAGAAGGCGCTCGAGAGCCTTCGGGTGGAGACACTCAAGCACACGAACGTGGGGATGCGCGTGCTCGTTGTTGATGGATCGCCCGCACGCGAAATTATCTCTGCATCGCGAGAGGTTCAGATGGTTGTCATGGGCACACATGGCCGGACGGGACTCCGACGGGCGTTGATGGGAAGCGTCGCCGAGGCAGTCGTCCGCGGAGCGTCGTGCCCCGTCTTGACGATTCATTTTCCATTCCCCCCGTGATGCGCCCGCCGCCACTGGCGCCGGGTCGCTTAGCTGTACGGTCGTAACACGGAGCTACTCTCGTGATCGACAAGAACACTCGGGCGGAAGTGGGACAATCTGGTGCCATGAGCACGAGCACGCACGATGCCCCGATCTCGCAACCGCCGATGATCGGTCGAAGACGTAGCCTCGCCCGCTGGATTTCCTGGCTCTTCGGGTTCGCGGCGTTGGTCGCCGTTGGGCTTTTTGCGGCGCACTTCACCGAGGAAAAGGCATTCGCCCGGTTGCTCGTGCAGGCTCGCCCTGCCTGGTTGGTCCTCGGACTCGTACTCCAGCTGGGGACCTACCTGGCGGACGCCCGGATATGGCAATGCGTCCTCCGGCGCGCGAACATCTCGCGACCGCTGAGGTCTTACGTGGGCCTTGGGTTCGCGAAGCTCCTCATGGATCAAGTCGTTCCCAGCGGGGGCATGAGCGGCACGTTCCTGGTCGTCGACGCGCTGGATCACCGCGGCGTTCCGCGTGGAGCGAGCATGGCCGGCGTCGTCGTCGACCTCGTGAGCTACTACGCAGCGTACGTCGCGACCCTGGCCCTCGCGCTCGGCATCGTGTGGCTGCACGGGGATCTGCGCCTCTTCGTTCTACTGCCAGCTGCGGTCTTCGCTCCGTTGGCAGCGGCCGTTCCTACGATGGTGCTCTTCGTGAGCCGCGGCCGAGCCCTGCCGCACTGGATCACCCGCCTGCCGCTCATCAAGGCGGTCCTGAGAGCGCTGGTCGAGGCGACCCCCGGCATTGCTCACGATGTTTCGCTCATTGCACGTTGCACGACGTTGCAACTCGCCATCTTCGTGCTCGATGCCGGGACCCTCTGGGTTATGCTCTGGGCTCTCGGTCTCGCGGTCCATGCCGCGCCGGTCTTTGCGAGCTTCATGTTGTCCACGCTGGCACGAACGCTGGGACCCATCCCGGGAGGGCTCGGAGTCTTCGAAGCTGCGTCGGTCGCGACACTGAAGCTCATGGGCGTGCCCGTAGCCGCCGCTCTCGCCGCGACCCTCCTTTTCCGAGGGTTCAGCTTCTGGCTGCCAATGGTGCCTGGCCTCGTCTTCGCTCGTCGAGAGTCGCGGAGTCCTCGGGCAAGCGTCAACTAACCCGCCCGACGCAGCTCGCGACTTGTGCGCTGGCCGTGGTGTCGCGGGACACGTGGAACCGCGGAAATTTGGACGGCGCGTCTTCAGACACGCCGGTTCGACGTCAGCAGGCCCCCGTAAGCGGGAGGGAGATACTCGATGATCCCTCGCTGGGGATCGAAGCGGAAGATGGGGTGCGTCGGGACGTTCTCAGGCGTCATCACCACGAGCTTCCCCGTCAGGCGGGCCACGCTCGACATGAAGGTCAGCAGGCCGCTCAAGTCGTCCTCGGTCAGCCCGTTTGGAACGAAGTCGAACTCCACCTCGTCCTCCGAGAAGAAGTGGCAACACAGATCGACGCGGCCAACGCGAAAGGACAGTAGGTGCGCCGCTGGATGTGCAAGGAGTGCGGGAGCATCGACCGAGATGCCCGAAGCGTCCTTTCCGTCCAGAGTTGCGGAGTATGGAGGGGCGGTCACCAAGGAGAGAACGGCGCGCCAGTCCTCGAGCGTGGTGCCGACGACGTAGATGTCACGGAGGCTGCCGTCTGCTTCAAAGTCGGCCTTGCACGCGTCCCAGCTCACTCCGGGGTCGATTGACACGATCGCATATTCTAGGAGCGTGAGCGATGGTGTCACGGCCGTCTTGTCAACTCAGCGTTTTTGGCCGGCGCGCTTCTCGGCTTCCCGCAGCCGATAGCTCTCGCCCTCGATGGCGAGGACGTCGGCGTGATGGATCACGCGATCAATGAGCGCAGTGGCACAGGAGGCGTTCGGAAAGATCGAGGGCCAGTCCTGGAACGCCAGGTTGGTCGTGAGCACGAGGCTCTTCTTCTCGTAGCGGCGGCTGATGACTTGAAAGAGCAGGTCGGCGTTTTGCGGGTCGAAGGAGAGGTAGCCGACTTCGTCGATGACCAAGAGGGGCGACGCTGGCGTAAAAGCGCAGACGGCGGTCGAGTCCGCGAGCGGAGTCCTGGGCGCCGAGGTCGAGCAGGAGCTGCGCGGCGGTCAGGAAGAGAACGGAGTGGCCCTGGAGGACGGCTTGATGCGCGATATTCTGCGCGATCATCGTCTTGCCGAGGCCCTGAGGCGCGACGAGGACGACGTTGCGGTGCTCGACGAAGAAGTCGAGCTGGACGGCGGCTTCGACCTTGGCGCGATCGATGTGCTTGGGCCAGTTCCAATCGTAGTCGGCGATGGGCTTGAAGCGCCCGATGCGACTGCGAGTGGTGCGCCGCTCGAGACTTCGGCGAGCGCGGTCCTTTTCTTCGAGCTCAGCGATGTGCTCGAGCAGCTCGCGGGCCCGAGTCGTCGCTTCTGGGCGAAGGCGACGAGATCGTCGAGATACTCGGCGCCATGGCGTAGGCCGAGTGCCGCGAGCCGGGCAGGCAATTCAGTCATGATCGGCTCCCGGCTTTCGGGCGAGCTTGTCGTAGGGTGCGAGCGCGTGCGGTGTGACGACAACGTGGGCGCGCGGATCCGAGAGCTCGTGCGGCGGCAGCGGCGGTCGTTGTCGCCGCTGGCGCGAGAGCTGGTCGAGGATGTGGGCGACCGACTGGGCGGCCACGGCTCCGCGCGCGAGCGCGTCGGCGAGGGCGACGTCGAGATCGCGGGCGCCGTAACGGTCGAGCAAGGTGAGCAAGATCGTGATGTGGGTGCCGATGCGATCCTGGCGCTCGGCGAGCGCGAGAACGAACGCATCGGCATGGGTGCACGCGTCGCGGAGTCGGTCTCGGCCGCGCAGCTCGCGGGCGCGTTTCTTCGCCGCGCCCAGGTCTTCGAGGTGGGCGCGGACCTCGACGCGAACGCCCCGGTCGTAGGAGCGCGCGTGTCGTGCGACCTCGACGCCGGAGTCCAGCAGGCGCACGAGCGCCTCGCCGGCGGCGAGGGTGAGGGCGCGTCGGAGCTCGTGGCTGACGGTGATGGGGCTCATTGCGAGCCTCCTTCCTCGCCGTGACGCTTGGTCGCAAACGATGACGGGTCACGCGCGAAACGCCCGAGCGGCAGCTGCACGACGTGGCCGCGTTTCACGGCATCGGTCTCCACCTGCGCGGTGCTCTTGAGCATGCGCTCGACGCGCCGTACGTCGAGCACGTCGAAGGCGAGCGCGCGAGCGCACAGTGCGTCGACGCGCGCATCGCCGTAGCGCTCGCACAGCCGAAGCAGGCCGTACGCGGCTCGCATCCGTGTCCACGGCAATGGGCCTTCGAGCAGGCGCGCGACGAAGTCGGCGACGTGGGAGCCGCGGGCCGTCGCCTGCGTCCCGATGCGCTCGAGGCTGCGCATCGCGTAGTCGGCCTTGCCGACGGGATAGTCGGTCGGATCGGTGGAGCGCTTGCCCGGGGCCACGCGGGGATGCAGGTTCACCAGCTCGCTGCCGCGATAGATGCGCACGCTGCCGCGGTCGACGCGCACCTCCATCTGCTGTCCGAGATAAGCCGTCGGGACGGAGTAAAGCGCGTGGGCGACCTGCACGTGGTGGTCGGGATGCACCTTCGCGCGCGTCCACGTCGGCACATCGAATGGGGCGCTCGGCGCCGGCTGCATGTGCGGCTTCTCCTCGGTCGCGTACACTGGAAATACTCAGACTTGATCTGACACTTACTTGGCCCGTCGGTGCCCCTCAC
>CALKVG010000464.1 GCA_937998045.1 uncultured Myxococcales bacterium | reverse complement strand
ACGTTCATGCTGCCGACATCGGCCGGGCATTGGTACGCGCTGGTGCCCGCGGGCGCGGCGAGCTCGCTGCCGAAGGTCGTGGTCACGGGAATGCCGGCGACGGCAGCGAAGCACCTCGGACCTGTCTCGATCGGCTTGTGATCGGCGCGTCCGGACGGCGCACACTTTTAGCTGGAGGCGTGGCGCTCGTCCGGCGCGACGTGCGCGCCATGTCCGGCCATGTACTTGCCGATGACCGCGGGCTCGGCGCCCTCCAGCGGCGCCTCGTAGACGATCCGCCCCTCGCTCATGACCAGGATCCGGGTCGCGAGCGCGAGAATCTCGTCGAGGTCGGCGCTGACGAGGAGCACGGCCGCCCCGCGGTCGCGCGCAGCGCGGATGCGCGCGTGGATCTCGGCGACGGCGGCGAAGTCGAGCCCCATGCACGGATTCGCGGCGATGAGCACGTCGACCTTGCCCTCGAGCTCGCGCGCGAGCACGGCTCGCTGCACGTTGCCGCCGGAGAGGCGACCGATCGGCGTGTGAATCGACGGCGCGCGGATGCCGTACTCCCCGACCAGAGTCGTGGCGGTTTGCGCGATCTTCTTGCGCGACAGGAGCCATCCCATCGCGGTGTACCGCGGCTCGTCGAAGACGCGCAGGGCCATGTTGTCGGCCACGCTCATCGTCGGAACGCACGCGTTGCGGAGCGGCTCCTCCGGCAAGCATCGCACGTTCAGCGCACGCATGATCGCGCGCTTCGGCTCGTACTCGGCGCCCGACACGGTGACGGTGCCTGCGGTCTTCATGCGCTGGCCCGCCAGCACTTCGACGAGTTCTTCTTGCCCATTGCCTGCGATCGCGGCCACGCCCACGATCTCGCCCGACCTGACCTCCAGCGTGACGCCGCGAAGCGCGGGGACGCCCAGATCGTCTTCTGCGTGCAGGTCGTCGATGAGCACGCGGGCGTGACCGATCGCTCCCTCGTCCGTTCCGCGGTCTCTCTCGTCTGCCGGCGCTTCGTGCTCCGAGGATCGGGCGGAGGGCGGCAACGACGACGACTTCGAGGCTCCGCCCATCATCATGTCGGCCATTGCGCTCGGGGTGAGATCGCCGACGCCGCCGTGTCCGACCTTGCGACCGCGTCGAAGAACGGTGACCTCGTCGGCGAACTGGGTGACCTCCCGGAACTTGTGCGTGATGAGGACGACGCTGATCTCACCGGCCCGCGCCATCTGGTGCAGCATCGACAGGACGTGATCGGCCTCGGCAGGCGTGAGCACGCTCGTCGGCTCGTCGAGAATGACGACGCGCGACTCGAGGTAAAGCTGCTTGAGGATCTCGATCTTCTGCTTCTCCCCCGCGGAGAGCGAGCGCACCGGTGCTTCGAGATCGACCTGGAACGGCATCCGGGCCAGAAACGACGCGAGCGCGGCGCGCTCGGTCGCCCAGTCGACGACGAAGGGCAGCCGGGGCCGCGAGAGGACCAGGTTCTCCCGGACGGTCATGTTCGGGACCAGGGTGAAGTGCTGGTACACCATGCCGATCCCCAGGGACTGCGCGTGACGGGGGCTCTTCGGCAAGACTTCCCGGTCGCCCAGCCGGATACGTCCGGCGTCGGGTGTCAGGTAGCCCATGATGCACTTGACCAGCGTGCTTTTGCCCGCTCCGTTCTCGCCGAGCAATGCGTGCACGCGGCCCGGCTCGACGCGAAGGGAGACGTCGTCGAGGGCGAGGAAGTTCCCGAACCGCTTGCTCAGGCGATCGGCTTCGAGGAGGGGAGGGGAGCCCCGGCGCGGCGGAGCGACGGGCGAAGGTACAGCGCTCATCGGGCGACCGTGAGCTCGGCGGGCTGATCGGCGAACGTACGCCGGGCGGAACTGGTGGCGATCATGATGACGAAGGTGAGAACGTAGGGCGCCGTGGCGTAGAGGTTGTAACCGCCCAGGATGCCGATCGACTGCAGGGCGGGTCCGAGGGCCCCGGCGCCGCCGAAGAGCAGCGAGGTCCAGAGGCACTTCACGGGGTCCCACCGCGCGAAGATGACCAGCGCGACGGCCATGAGCCCCTGGCCGCTGGAGAGGCCCTCGCTCCAGCTGCCCGGGTAAACCAGCGAGAGGAACGATCCGCCCACGCCGGCGAAGAAGCCGCCGATCGCGGTCGCGACGAGGCGCACGCGATCGACGTCGTACCCGAGCGCGCGTGCGGCGTCGGCGTCCTCGCCTGCGACGCGCAAGACGAGTCCCCACCGCGTGCGGCGAAAGACGAAGCGCATGACGAATGCGGCGACGACGCCGAGGAGGAGCAGTCCGTGAATCTCCAGCGCGGCGCGCACCGGAGCGATGGAGCTCCAGGCGCCGAGCTCGATCGGGGAGAGCCGCGGAGCCGGTGGCTGGATGAGGGGCTTGCCGAGAAAAAAGGCGATGCCCACGCCGAACAGCATGAGCGCGATGCCGACCGCCACGTCGTTCACGCGAGGCAACGAGCAAAGCCAGGCGTGCAATGCGCCCAGCACGAGGCCCGCGCATCCGGCGGCGAGGACGCCGAGCCAGGGTGACCCCGAGAGGTACGATACGCCGTAGGCGGTCATGGCGCCGAGGATGAGCGTGCCCTCCTGCCCCAGGTTGATCCGACCGCTCTTCTCGGTCAGGCACTCCCCGAGGCTCACGAAGAGGTACGGTCCGCTCACGCGCAACGCGCCCCCGATCAGCGCGAGCGGCAACGCCCAGATGCCGAGCCCCGCGGCCGTGTCGCTCATGCGGCCTTCGAGCATGCGGCCTTTGCCGCGGGGTTGGGCGCAGACTCCGAGGTGACCCGGGCGCGAGGAAGGAACGTCGCCAGCCGCCCTCGCAGCGTCTCAATCGCGAGGATGACGACGAACAGGATGCCTTGCAGCACGTTGACGGTCGCGTCGGGCAGGTGCTCCGCGCGCTGGAGGAGCCCGCCGCTCGCGCCCACTCCGCCGATCAGCACCGCTACGGGCACGATGGCGAGCGGGTGCTGGCGCGCCAGGAACGCCACCAGGATTCCCGTGTACCCGTACCCCACGATGATCGAGGCGTTGGCGGTCCCGTGGACCGCGGCCACCTCGGCCATGCCGGCGAGGCCGGCAGCGGCGCCGCCGAGCGCGCACGTGACGATCACGATCTTCGAGACAGCCAGGCCGCCTAGCTGCGCCGCGCGCGCGTTGCCCCCGATCACCTTGGCGGCGAAGCCGAAGGCGGAGCGCCGCATCAGCACGTACGCGGCGAGACAGCCGATTAGGCCGTAGACGAGGCCCCAGTGCACGTCGAGGCCCGGGATGGCGCCGAGGGCGTTGGCCTCGCCGATGGGCCGCGTCGACGGCTTGTTCAAGCTCGCCGGGTCGCGCAGGGGCCCCTCGACGACGTGCTTGAAGACGCCGATGGCGATGTAGTTCAGGAGCAGGCTGGAGATGGTCTCGTTGGCCCCCCGCAGCGTGCGCAGCGCGCCGACGGCGGCAATCCACGCGCCTCCCACGACGCAACCGGCGCCGGCCATGGCGAAGAGGACCACCCAAGGGTTCGCGCCGCCGAGCGCGTGCGCCGCAATCACCGAGGCGAGGGCACCGAGGACCAGCGCTCCCTCCCCGCCGATGACGACGAGACCGACCTGCGCCGGCAGGGCGGTGCAGAGCGCGGTGAGCATGAGCGGCGCGGCGCGGACGAGCGTATTTTGAAACGAGAACCACGAGCCGAACGACCCGCGAACCATCTGGTAATAGACGTCCCCGACGTTCGCCCCCGCCACGGCGACGAAGACGCCGAAGAGCGCGAAGGAGACCGCGAGACCCAGCAGCGGAACGGCGGCCGCCTCCACCGAGGCGGAGAAGCGCCCCGCGCCGTCGCCCGCAGCGGGGCGCGTGCTCGTCATGAAGAGATCTTTCCGACGACGCCTTCGACGAGGTAATTCATCTTTTCGAGCGTGATGTCGGTCTGCGTCTGGACCGTCCCGGCGGGGATGACGACCTTGCCGGTGTTGTCCTTGATCGGGCCCGAATAGACGACGAGCGACCCGTCCGTGAGCTTGGCCTTCGCCTCGTCGGCCTTGGCCCTGGCGGCGGCGGAGACGGCCGCGCCGTACGGCGCCATCTTGATGAAGCCCTCCTTGAATCCGCCCCGCAGGAGGTGCGGATAGCTCTCGCCGGACTGAATCCGCTTCACGTAATCCGTATAAACCTTGGACCAGTTCCAGAGTGCGCCCGTCAGATAGCCCTTCGGCGCCAGAGTCGTCTGGTCGACGTGGTAGCCGGACACGAAGACACCGCGCTTCTCGGCCGTCTCCACGATCACCTTCGGGGAGTCGACGTGCATCGTCAGGACGTCGATGCCCTGATCGACGAGGCTGTTCGCTGCTTCGGCTTCCTTCACCGGGAGAGACCAGTCGCCGGTGAAGACGACGGAGGTCGTGACCTTGGGGTTCACCGAGCGCGCGCCCAGCGTGAACGAGTTGATGTTGCGCAAGACCTGGGGAATGGGCTTCGCGGCGATGAAGCCGAGCTTGTTGCTCTTGGTCGTCATCCCCGCCACGACGCCGGCCACGTATTGGGCCTCATCGATGTACCCGAAGTAGCTCGCGACGTTGGGCGGGTGCTTGCCTTCCTGGTAGAGGCCCCCGCAGTGAAGGAAGGTCACTTTCGGGTACTTCTGCGCCACCTTCAGGATGTGCGGATCGAAGTAGCCGAACGAGGTCGGGAAGAGGACCGAGGCTCCGTCGAGCTCGATCATGCTCTCCATCGTCTTCTGCACGGCCTCCGTCTCCGGTACGTTCTCCTCCTCGCGGACCTTCACCCCCGGCATCGCCGCGACCGTCGCCGCGCCCTCTGCGTGGGCCTGGTTGTAGCCGTAGTCGCCCTTGGGACCGACGTAGATGAATCCGGCGGTGAACGTCTTCTGGGGGAGCGTCGTCGCGGCGCTCCCGGACGCGGCAGGCGCTGCCGAGGGCCCCTCGCTCTTGGAACAAGAGAGCGCGAGGAGCGACAGGACGGACAGGAGCGAGAAGATCAATCGGCGCAACGCGCGCGCGCTGCGCTCGGCCCGATGCGTCGAGTCGCCGGCTGGATTGGGAACGACGGTGTGCATGCCGACATGGAAACGCTCGATTCGTTTCCACATTGTTGCCGGGCCATGAAGGGGTCGCCGGGACCTTCCCGACGCCGCGCGTCGGTGGCTACCCGGTCGGGCTCTCTTGGCCTTCGGCGCCGCCTCGGGGAAGGGCCAGCACGAAGAGCGGGATCAGCGCGGGGGAGAGGAACAGGAAGGCGAGCGCTGCGATGGGAGCGAGGATGATGCCCGTGGTGATCCCGAGTGCGCTCTTCCAGGCCGGCGTCCCGCGAACTTCTTCGAAGACGGGATTCGCCACTTCGCGCAGCCTCGGCCCCCGTGTGAGGACTTCGCTCCAGGCGACGCTGCGCGCGATCGCATCGCGGATCCGGCGGGCCGCGGCCTCGGGCGGCTCATCGTCGATCTCGACCACGAGGTGCTCGAAGGGCTCCGACCTCAGGTCGACGACGATCGCCTTCCTCGGATCGTGCACGTCGTAGAACGAGTGCCCGTCGGGGAGTCGCAGGGTCCCGGCCGCGAGGCGGCCGCGCACGAACGTGCCGACGCCACGCCCCGAGTCCCGGACCGCGTCGTCGAAGTCGGCTTCCGCGGCGTGCTCGCGGACGCCGTCCACGTGCGACAGCGGGACCGATACGCTGCTCCGCATCGCAAGGAGCCTGTCCACTCCGTGCACGCGGACGATCAGTTCGTACGGCGTGAGCTCGATGGATGCCATTCCCCGTCCTCCGTCCGCCGCGGGTTGCATCGTGCGTGCCTCCAGCGCGCTCGGCGATACCGCTTCGGGTGCAGGCCTTGCTCTCGCAGGTCATCTGGAGGCCCCTCATGTCCAACGCCCACTTCGTTCACGGGAGCGCCTGCGTGGTCGTCGTCGGCGTCGACGGCTCGCGCGCCTCGCGGCGGGGGAGCAGGGGGGGATCTGTCTCTTATACACATCTCCGAGC
>CALKVG010000463.1 GCA_937998045.1 uncultured Myxococcales bacterium | reverse complement strand
CGCGCCGACGCCCGCCATTCCGAGCGCGATCGGGAGGAGCACGACCACTCGCGCACGGCGCGGGCGATCGGCGGTGCTCGCGTTGGCGACGCCGTTCATCGTGCCTGCGCTGGAGACCGCGGAGGTGTCCGCGAGCGCCGCCAGCGCATTCGAGGAGGGCGCCAAGGCACGCATCCCCGTCGTCAGCTCGAGCCTCGGCGCGCGGACCGCGCGCTCCTGCGGCGGTACCGCGACGAGCATCCCGTCGGTGAGCGCGTGCCCGTTCGGCAGCAGCGCGCGGACCGCGTCGAACATCTCGCCCGCCGAGGCGAAGCGGTCGGCCGGATTGAGCGCGAGCGCCCGGTGGGCGATCGCGGCCACTTCGGGCGAAACCCAGGGGGCGAGCTCCTGCAAGTGCCGCGGCGGCGCCGAGCAGATCTGGAGAATGAGCTCGCCGACCGTGTCCAGGTGTCCGTACGGCGTCGTTCCCGACAGCGCCTCGTAGAGCACGATGCCGAGGGACCAGATGTCGGTCCGGTGATCGATGTCCCTCTTTCCGCGCGCCTGCTCGGGCGACATGTAAAGGGGCGACCCGAGCATCGCGCCGGTGCGCGTCAGACCCGCGTTCTCGGAGGCCGCGAGCTGGTCTTGCGTGACCTTGGCGATCCCGAAGTCCAGGAGCTTGACGACGATGTCGCCGTCCTCTCGTTTCGCCAGGAAGAGGTTGGCCGGCTTGATGTCCCGGTGCACGACTTGCGATTCGTGGGCCTTGCGCAGGCCCAGGCACGCCTGCGCCGTGATGCGAAGCGCGACGTCCGGCGCGAGGGCCCCGAGGCGCAGGATCGCCTGCTGCAGGTCCTCGCCGGAGAGGAGCTCCATGACCGTGTAGGGACTGCCGGTGCTCGGGTCGATTCCGGTGTCGAGGACCTGCGCGATGTACTGCGACTCGATGGCGCCGCTCGCCATGGCCTCCCGCTGAAACCGGGCGACGACCTCCGGGTTCTTGGCGAGCGAGGCGGCCGCGATCACCTTTACGGCGACTCGCCGACCCGTCCCGCGGTGGCGGGCCTCGTACACCGCGCCCATTCCGCCCTCGCCGAGCTGGCGCACGATCTGATACTTGCCGTCGATGACGGAGAGGGAAAGCGGACCTGGCTGCACCTTCTACCCCTGCAACCTCCAGAGTACCGCAGTCGCCAGCAACGGTGCAGGCAGCTCGTAGCCGAGGGCGCCCTCCTTCAGCCGCCCGGTCAGAGGGTGTCTTTCAGCCGCCCGGGGAGTAAGAGTCTTTGAAGAGGAGCAGCTGGCCTCGATCTGGGTCGCAGACCCACACGTTCCCGCGGTCGTCGGCCGTCACGAAATGCGCCCCGCTCGCCGTCGGAACGGTGCCGAGAACCGAGAGCTGGCCGCTCGGCGCGACGCCGACGACGGCTATCGTCGCGCTCGCCCCTCCCGGGAGGTAGGCGTGAGCCCGCGTCGCGTCACAGCCGATCGAGTCGACGCCCGATCCGGAGCTAACGGAGCCGACCTGCTTCCCGCCGTGATCGATGTCCAGCACGACGAGCCGCCCTTCGGCACCTCGAGCGAACAAGGAGCCACGGGCCTAATCGACCGCGATGCCGCGCGAACCACCGGAACTGCCCGAAGCGTTACCTCGACGGCGCACGGGGGCACAACCCTACACGGCGATGGTCCACGCGAACTCGGACGCTCCGAGGAGTCCACAGGCATGACACTTTCGCCCAAAAACGAGACGCGGGGCGCCGCGCGACCGCGCCTGACTCCGCCAGACTCGGTCGAGGGGGCAGCGCCGGCCCTTATTCTTTCCTTATTCCCTGGGCTCCCCTTCTTACACATTCCTTACGGTGTGAGTGCCACGCTTGCGCCGGATGTCGCCCTATCGTGCGCCGTCGAAGTTGACCACGGAACCGACCGGGAACGACGCATATCCGGATGCCGATCTCGTGCCGGTGTTTGCCATCGTATGGGCCGTCAGCACCGCTCGCGTATGGATCGCCCTGTCGGGCCATGAGGGTGCCAGCACCGAGACGACCGCGGCATTCGTCTGCGTGGTAGGTTCGCCATTCCTTTTCAGGGACTGGGCCATCGAGTGGTGGCGGCGTCGCTTCGAGCGGTCGGGTACGCCCCTACACGCCAGCCGCAAACGCACCGATACGAAGCAGAAACAATCGGGCGTTAAGAAATAGTAAAGCCCGTGCCCGGAGAGCAGTACGAGTCGCAGATCGCCCCACGCGCTCCGGCGTATACCCTGAATGGGTACTTTGCGGCAGCGGGGGTCGCCGCGCTAATCGGGGCGCCGCTGCTCGCAGGCGCGTCGGCGATGCACTCCGCCGCGGTCCTGGCGGTCTTCCCTCTGGCCGTCTTGCTCGTGGCGGCTCAGTACGGCCTCGGACCTGCGGCGGTGAGCGCCTGCGCGGGAGTCCTCGCGTACGACTTCCTCTTCGTGCCGCCCACCCTCTCCTTCGCCGTGCGGGAGGGCCGCGACGGGCTGACGCTGGCGCTGATGTTGACGGCCGCCATGGTGGCGAGCCTGGTCGTCGTGAGGCTTCGCCGTCGCGCGCGGCAAGCCCAGCAGCAGGCGGGCGCGGAGCGGCTTCGGAACAGCGTCCTCAACGCGCTATCGCACGATCTGAGGACGCCGCTGACCGCCATCGTCGCGGCGAGCGCAGCCCTCTGCGAGGGGTGCCTTGGACCGCGCGAACGCAGCGAGTTCTCTCAGATGCTCGCGGAGGACGCGCTACGCCTCGATCGGCTCGTGGGCCGGCTCCTCGAGCTGACCCGACTGGAGTGTCGCCCCACGGCGGGCATGCGACCGGCGCAAGCGATCGACGAAGTGATCGGTTCTGCCCTGTTGCGACTGGATCGCCAGCTCGCGGGGCGAAGCGTCCGCACGGACGTTCCGGAGGACGTGCCCCTCGCCGAGTTCGATCCGGTCCTGATCGAGCAGGTCGTCGTCAATCTCGTAGAGAACGCGGTCCGATACGCGGGCCTGGAGTCTCCCATCGACATCTCGGCGCGCGAGCAAGCGGGCGCGATCCTGGTCGAAGTCGCCGATCGAGGACCCGGCGTTCGCCGCGGCGAGGAAGAGCGGGTGTTCGAAAAACTCTACCGCGGGCAGGCCAGCGTGGAGAGAGACGGCGGAACCGGTCTCGGCCTGACGATATGCCGCGCGATCGTCACCGCCCACCGCGGACGGATCTGTCTGGAGAATCGTCCGGGAGGCGGCGCGATCGTCCGCTTCACGTTGCCGGTCCCAGATCGCGCCCTGGCGCTCCCCGACGCCGTGGACGACCGCGTGCCGAGCACTCACCGGCCATGACCGACGGGCCGCGGTTCGCTCTCGTCGTCGACGACGACGCCCACGCGCGCGCCTTGCTCCAGGTGATGCTTCGACAGCACGGCTTTCATTGCGTTCATGCCGCCACGGGCCTCGCGGGGGTGGCCGCGGCGTTCGAACACGAACCCAGCGTCGTCTTGCTCGATCTGGGGCTTCCGGACATCGATGGCGTGGAAGTCACTCGTCGGATTCGGAAGGCCAGCTCGGTTCCGATCATAGTGATCTCGGCGCGGGAAGAGGAGGCCGACAAGATCGCCGCGCTCGACGGCGGAGCCAACGACTACTTGACCAAACCGTTCCTACCCGGAGAGCTGATGGCCCGGATTCGCGTGGCACTGCGACCCGCCTCGCCTGCTCCGCGCGTGCCCGACACCGGCGCGATCGCCGTCGGCGAGCTCTCGGTGGACTTCGATACCCGGCGCGTGACAGTCAGAGGTTTCGAGGTGTGCCTGACGCCGATCGAATTCCGCTTGCTCGGTGTCCTCGTGGCCGCTCAGGGCCGCGTGCTGACGCACACACAGATCCTGCAACAGGTCTGGGGGTCGCGATACGCGTCGCAGATGAACTATCTACGCGTGTACATGAAGAAGCTCCGCTACAAGATCGAGGCCGAACCGGCTCGACCGAGACTCCTCGTGAACGTGCCTGGCGTGGGGTATCGCTTCGTCATACCCGAGTGAACGCGCGTACTATCGGACGGGGTGTCGAGGTGCTCACCAAGGTCCAAGCCGTCATCCGCGAGTCGCAGCTCGAAGCCGTCGTGGAGCGGCTCGTCGCGATCGGGGTTCGCGGGCTCACGATCCGCTGGGCACAGGGCGCCGGGGCGGCGGCGCGCCGCACCGGAGTGTTTCGCGGCCTCCCGTACAGGGTGCCCTTCGCGAGCCAGTTCGTACTCGAGTGGGTCGGTCGCGAGGACGAAGCGGATTCGATCGTCCGTGCCATTCAGCTGCGCGCTCGGACGGGAGCCGTCGGGGACGGTCGTATCTTCATCCAGCGCGTCGAAGAGGCGGTCAGGATCCGGACTGGAGAGCGCGGTCGAAACGCGGTCTGATCGACGCCCGACGCCCGCGTCCATCGAGCCGGAGGGGCTCGATGTTCAGAGATTGATTTGCATTCCCAATTCGACGACGCGATCGGCCGGGATTCCGAAGTACTGGGTCGCCGATCGGGCGTTGCGCGAAATGAAGGAAAAGAGCGCCTTTCGCCACCGGAACATCCGGCTCTCGCCCGACGTGAGCAACGTCTCGCGGCCGAGATAATAGCTCGTGCGCGACGGCGCGTACGGCAGGTCGTATCGAGCCGAGGCCTTCTCCATAATCTGTGGCACGTTCGGCGTCTCCATGAAACCGTAGTGCGCGGTCAGCTGGAAGAGCCCGTGGCCGAGGTCCGTACCGGCGAGTCGCTCCCCGTCGGCGACCTCCGGGACCGGTTCGGAAATGATCGACAGGAGAACCACGGTCTCGTGAAGGACCTGGTTGTGCTTCCAGTGATGGAGGAGAACGATAGGCACGCCCTTGGGGTTCGACGACATGAACACGGCGGTACCCGGCACACGGTGCGGGCGGAACGATGCGACGTCCGCCACGAACGACTCGATCGGCAGCATCTTGTCGGCGAGCGCGCGCCCAAGGTGCGCACGTCCGGTCTTCCAGGTGGTCATCACGAGGAAGACCGCGGCGCCGACTACGACGGGAAACCACCCACCCTGGAACAGCTTCAGGGTGTTGGCCGCAAAGAACGGCACGTCGAAGCTCAGGAACAGTCCCACGAGCAGCCCGGCCTTCCAGACTGGCCACTTCCAGGCGCGCGTGAGGACGGCGAAGTACACGACCGACGTGATGCCCATGGTGCCGGTCACGGCGATGCCGTAGGCAGCTGCCAGGGCGCTCGACGCCTTGAAGGTGAGGACGAGCCAAACGCAGGCGACGGCGAGCGCGGAGTTGACCTCCGGGATGTAGATCTGACCCTCCGCGGTGCCGGAGGTGTGCACGATCGTCACGCGTGGGCAGAACCCCAACTGCACCGCCTGTCGCGTGAGCGAGTACGCGCCCGAGATGAGCGCCTGCGATGCGATGATGGTCGCGACCGTCGCCAGTGCCACCATCGGGTAAATCAGGAACGAGGGTACGAGGGCGAAGAAGGGATTGCTGGCCGCTTCCGGGTGGAGAAGGATGCACGCCGCCTGCCCGAAGTAGTTGGCGAGGAGCGCCGGCATCACCAGCGCGAACCACGCCCAGCGGATGGGCCGGCGCCCGAAGTGGCCCATGTCGGCGTAGAGCGCCTCGCCTCCGGTGATCACCAGGACGACGCTGCCGAGAACGAGGAACGCGGCGCGCCCGTGCGAACCGAAGAACCTTACGGCGTGCACCGGGTCGAGCGCCTGCAAGACGCTCGGACATTGCGCGATCTGTGCGACGCCGAGAAACGCAATGGTGACGAACCATAGGACCATGATCGGGCCGAAGATTCCTCCGATGCGAGCGGTGCCACGCCTCTGCACCGCGAAGAGAGCGATCAGGATGACGATCGTGAGCGGAACGATGGCCGGAGTCAGCCGTGTGGTGGCGACGCCGAGGCCCTCGACGGCGCTGAGCACGGATATCGCTGGAGTGATCACCCCGTCCCCGTAGAGGAGCGCGGCGCCGAAGATGACGAGCGCCGCCAGCCAGCCGATGCGCGTCGATCCCGGTTTGGTCTTCGACGGCACGAGCGCGAGGAGGGCCAGGATCCCGCCCTCTCCGTGGTTGTCGGCGCGCATGATGAAGGTGAGGTACTTGACCGCGACCACCATGGTCAGCGACCAGAAGACCAGCGACAGCAGGCCGAATAGGTTTTCCGGCGTGGCCGCGACGCCGTGGTCATGATCGACGCACTCCTTGACGGCGTAGAGAGGGCTCGTGCCGATGTCGCCGAAGACGACCCCCGTCGCGAGCAGCATCAGCTTCGTCATCCCGGCATGGGCCGCGTGCGGTGCCACCGAGGGGCTTTCCGATCGCGGCATGCTCGCAGAACCCGCGGCAGTGGACATGGATAGTCCTTCTTCTAGTGCGATCGGTCCAATTGCGAAACACTGAATTCGAGTGGCCCGCCGAGTCGAGGCGCCCCCACCCCACAACAATGCCGCTGCGCAGCCGACACCTTGAACAGCCTGCGCGAAGCAGTCACTGGCCGCGGTCGGCGGCCACTCCAACGCCGGATGTGCGAAACCCGGCCACGCGATGGGACGCCATCGCGCGGACCGGGCCCGCTTCTTTCGCTTGGTGCTACTCCGCCGCCGACGCCGCGCGTGCGACGGCGCCGGTGACCTCCGTCGTGGCGGACGTCGAGCCGCCTCCCAGGCCGATGAGCTCCGGGTAGGCGGTGCCGCCGTGCTCGTGGACGTCGAGCCCTTCGAGCTCGCCTTCCTTCGATACGCGGAGCGTGCCCGTCAGCTTCACCGCGTACATGAGGAGCATGGCCACCGCGAAGGTGGCCACCGTGATGACCGCGCTGCCGATCGCCTGCGAGATGAGAACGTTGGCGCCGCCGCCGTAGAAGAGGCCCGTCAGCACCGCACCGTCCGAGTTGTCGGGCCCCGTCGGCCCCGCCGCCCCGTACTTGCCGCACGCGAAGAGCCCGAGGCTCAAGGTCCCCCAGATGCCGCAGACGCCGTGGACGGCGACCGCGCCGACCGGGTCGTCCACGCGCATCCACTCGACGAGATCGACGCCCCAGACGCATACGACACCTGCGATGCCGCCAATGAGGATCGCGCCGAATGGGGATACCCAGTAACATGGACACGTGATGGCGACGAGGCCCGCAAGGAAGCCGTTGACGGTCATTCCGCAGTCCCACACCTTGTTCCGAGGAACCATGTAGAAGAGCGCCGAGAGCCCACCTCCGCAGGCCGCGAGCGTGGTGTTCGCGGCGACGCGGCCGCACCCAGCCATGTCCATGGCCGAAAGCGTGCTGCCCGGGTTGAACCCGTACCAACCGAACCAGAGGATGACGCCACCGACCGCGGCGACCGTCATGTCGTGACCAGGCATGGGACCGCCGCCGTCGCGCTTGAATTTGCGGCCGACGCGCGGGCCCAGGGCGATGGCGCCCGCAAGCGCGATGAAGCCGCCGATCGTGTGCACGACCGTCGAGCCGGCGAAGTCGTGGAACGGAAGCGGCTTGATCGTGGTGAGCCAGCCGTCGGGACCCCACGCCCAGTGGCCGATGATCGGGTAAATGAAGCCACTCACGCCGACACTGTAGAGAAGGTCACCGACGAAGCCCGTGCGCCCGACCATGGCGCCGGAGGTGATGGTGCTGCATGTGTCGGCGAACGCGAACTGGAACAGCCAGTACGCCAGGAACGCGACGCCCGTGCTTCCGTAGGTCTCCGGCACACCCTGCAAGAAGAAGTACTGGTGACCGATGAAGCCGTTGCCGGCGCCGAACATGAAGGCAAAGCCCCAAGCCCAGAAGAGGATTCCGCAGAGGCACGTGTCGACGATGCCCTCGAGAAGCACGTTCACCGTCTCGCGCGTTCGCGAAAACCCAGCTTCGAGCATCATGAACCCCGCCTGCATGAAGAAGACGAGGAACGCAGCCATGACGGTCCACATCGTGTTCAGCGGATTCACGTACGGCGGAGGCTCTGCCGCCGCCGCCGCGTCCTCGGCGAAGGCCGGCGTGAATAGGTACGCGCTGACCGCCTTGATCGCGACGAGCAGAAGAACGACCCCCAGGACCTTGCTCGCGAAAATCAGGGCGAACAGTCGACGGTAGTCCTTTTGCTTTATCCTTTCCACGAATCTATTTAACAACATTGGGCCTCCTACGGTTGTCCGGCAAATCGATGGATGGTGTCAGGCGGAGAATGTTTCGACGGAGCGGCTCGACTGCAACTCCTCGTATGTCTTGGCGCGAGACGATTCTCGCCATGTGTCAGGCCGGGGGAAAAGCAGCATCGAGGCCACTTCCTCCCGGCGCAGCAGAAACCCGCCGACCTTCCTCGGTTGCCGTGGGACGCTACCCCCCGAATGTATCGCGTCCGTTTCACTGCAAGTTAATTCGGCATTAACTCGGACGACCTAGCGCGGCGTTAATTCCGCGTTAACTGCGCGACCCGCTGACCACGCGGCATCCGGTTGCGCCGAGGATTGCGGAGAATTGACGAGAAGAGCCGCCGGCCGCCGAAGCGCGTCAACGGCGGTGGTGGGAGGGCCAAGAATTGCGACTCGAGTGGCCGCCGACCGAGCTATTCGGGGAAATCCCGGCCCGTGGGACGGGCGCAGTCGACACCACTCTTCTGCGCTGGTCGGCGGCCACTCCAATCGCAGCCCCCTTCACGAGGCGCTGCGTCGTTCTCGATCCTCGAGCGACTCTTGCCCTTCATTCTTGCGCCTCTGGGCATGCGGACGAGTTAAAGGAGAGTTAAATCGCTTCTCGCGATTGCTTCCCTCGCTACTTGCCGAGCCAAGACGTCAGTCGCTCGCGCCAGCTCTGACGGCTCTCGCTCGAGGACGAGGCGCCAACGATCTGAACGACGGCGGCCGTGAGATTGTCGGCCGTGCCACGCGCGTTCGCCGCCTCGACGAGCGCTCGGCAAGCCGCCTCGGGGTCCTTTCCGGCAACGATCTCCCGCAACTCGTCATCATCGATGACGTTGTAGAGGCCGTCGGTGCACACCAGCAAAACTTCGCCGTCGAGAAGCGGGGCCTCTATGCGGTCGACGGCGGCGATGAGCTCCCGGCCCAGACTGCGCGTCAGGATCGACCGCTCGGGGTGACTCAGCGCGGTCTTCGCGCTCATCAGGCCGATTCGGCGCCGCGCTCCGACGACGGTGTGGTCCTTCGTGAGCTGGGTGATCCGCCCATTGCGGATCGAATACAGCCGGCTGTCGCCGATGTGGGCGGCGTAGAGCGTTCCTCCGGCGACGACGACCGCGGTGAGCGTCGTCGACATCCGCCGGAGCTCGGTGACGACGAGAGCGCGGTCGTGGATCTCGATGTTCGCCTGCTGCACCGCGCGATAAAGGCGCTTGTTCGGTCCCCAAGACGAGGGGCTCTCCTTGTATGCGCGAAGCGCCACGTCGATCGCCATTTGGCTCGCGATTTCGCCGCCTTCTTCACCGCTCACGCCGTCGGCGACCGCAAGGAGGACCTGCTGCCCCTCGACATGCGACCCGCAGGCATCCTCGTTCGCTCCACGCTCCGTGCCCGTGTCCGTCAGGAGGGCAAAGGGAGAGCAGGCCGGGACGTCGCTGCGGCTGATCATCGCCGCCCGCGACTATTCCATGAAACGGGCCGGCGCGCCGAGAGGGCATTTCAATCGGAAACGATCCGGAAACACTCTACCGGTCGTTCGAGTTAATTTTCTGTGATCAGGCAATTTGTCGGAAACATTTGGTGGGTAGGGTCCATGTCGCATCGACACCAACCAAGGGGAAATTTCCATGCAGCAGACGACAGCGGACTCGGCACCGCCGTCCGGGCGGGCCACCCTCGGCCTGACCGGACTCACCATCAACGCCATGGCCCTGATCGCGCCCGGCGCGTTTCTGTGGCTCACGTTCCAGATTCAGGCTCTGTACGGCGCTCCGGTGGCGGGCAGCGCGATGTGGTTCGGGATCGTGCTCGCCCTGCTTCTCTGTTTCGCGACCGCGATCAGCTACGCCGAGCTCTCCAAGCTCTATCCGGGCGCCGGCTCGTCGTATTTCTTCGCCGAGCAGGCCTTTCTCTCGAAGACGAAGGCGTTCAAGTTCGCGCGCGTCGCCAAGTTCATCACCGGCTGGGCGAGCCACCTCTACTACTGGGTGTACCCGGGCTGCATGGTCGGCGTGACCGCGCTCCTCAGCGGGTACCTGCTCAACCAGTTCTTCCCCGACACGTTCAGCGGGGGTTTCAATAGCCCCCTGTTCATGTACGTGTTCTGCATAGCGTTCGCCCTCGGCGTCGCGTTCATCGCGTTCCGCGGTGTGACGGGGACCACCGGCGTGAACATGATCATCAACATCGTGCAGATCACGGCGCTCCTCATCTTTTCGGTGATGGCGCTCGCGTATCGCGTCCAGCACCCCGAGGGGTCGCAGGGCTATCAGCTCGTGAACGGGACACCGATCAACTACGTGGTCGCGCAAGAGCCGGTCATGGAAGACGGCAAGCCCAAGGTCGACGCCTCGGGTCAGCCCGTCATGCAGAACAAGATCGACGAGAAGAGCGGCGAGCCGGTGGCCGAAAGCAAGGACGGCAAGCCCGTCCCGTTCGTCCTCAGCTACACCGAGGGCACGACGATGGAGCCGTCGGACGCCGACCACCCGAAGGATCTCACGCCGCATTTCCAGTACCACGAGACGGCGAGCTCGGTCGTCGCCCCACACGGCTTCTCGTTCATGTTCATCCAGGCGTGCATCGCGATCCTCATTCTCGTGGGATTCGAGTCGGTCACGTCAATGGGCGAGGAGGCGAAGAACGCGAAGCGCGACGTCCCCCGCGCCGTTCTCTTGTCGCTCGGCATTCAGGGGCTCGTTTGTTACCTGATCGAGTATTTCGCCGCGAACTACTTCCTGAACCACGGTTACACACTGACGAACGCGGCCGCGTCCGGCGCTCCGCTGGGCGACATGATGGTCATCGTCGGGACGTGGCTGTTCGGGTCGTACTCGGCGGGGCGCGCCTTCATGCTCGTGCAGGCGTTCACCGTCTTTTTGGCCCTCATCGGGACGACGCTGTCCTGTCTTTCCACCGGCGCGCGCGTCACCTACGCGATGGGGCGCGACGAGGAGGTCCCGGCGCACTTCGGAATGCTCCACGGGAAGACGCTCACGCCGCACCGATCGATCTGGACGCTCGCCATCGTATCGGCCTTCATCGGCATCGCAACGGTGACGGTCTACCTCGGCGGGACGACGCCTGCGCCGCTCGATCCGAAGTATCACAACATCTGGTACAGCTTCGGCATCTTCGATCCTTCGACGATCAGCCGACTGCCGAACACGCTCGTCATCGTCACCCTCGTCAGCAATTTCGGGACGTTCCTCCTCTACATGCTGACCTGCATCGTGGCGATCGTCGCCTTCCGTGAGCACCACAGCTTCCACGGGTTCAAGCACCTCGTGGTGCCCATCTTCGGGCTCGTCGCGAACCTCGCCTGCATGCTCTTTTATCTCGTCGGGCCCTTCGCGGTGAGCGGGATGAGCGTCAAGGAACCGTACATCGCGCTCGGCATCTGCGCGATGTGGGGCGTCTACGGCGGCATCTACTTCATGCGCGCCAGCAAGGCGAAGTCGAAGCCGCTCCTCCTCGAGGAAAAGCCCGCAACGACGTAGCAACCCGAGTCAGAGATTCTGACTCGATCCACTACTAGGGACACTACCTCCGCCTCTCGTCGTCGTGCCGCACGCACGACGACGACGGCGCAGGGGACAGGTCCTCGGCGATTTCGTGACGCGAAGAAGTCGTTCGCCGAAGGCGAGCCTTGGGGGAGGCTCGCCGCGTAGCCGAGCCGACACCGACTCCCGAGAGCCGATTCTCGGGGAGAAAACGCGGACCGCGGACAGGCGGTCCGCGTTTTTCTTTTGTGCGTGTCTCTTTACGCAATCGATTTTCGATTTGAGCCAGGAAACGTTCACGAAATACGTGACGTGGTGCGAAATGACGGATGGTCGATATTTGGCCGAAATTTAGGACCAACAAATACGTTTCCGAAACATTCGTGAAAATTGAATCCCGGTAGGAGCATTCCACCTGAGTTTGCCCCTCGGAGGGATACCCATGAGATCATCGAGCTGTGTCGTTGTCGCAACGCTGGCCCTACTGACCGCAGCGGCCCCAGTAGCCGCCCAAACCGCGTCTCCTCCGCCAGCGGGCGCGCCCCCGGCGGCGGCCCCGCCGCCGGCGCCGGCACCCGCAGCGCCACCGGCGGCGGGTCCAGCCGGTCCAACGGCCGCGCCCGCGCCCGCGCCCGCCGCAGCGGCGCCCGCAGCTCCGGCGGCGACCGAGGCAACACCGGCTGCTCCCGCTCCCGGGGCGGCCCCTCCGGCGAGCCCCGCGCCCGCCGCAACGCCCGCGCCTTCGGTGCTGGACAAGATATCGGCCGACGCCTTCGTCGACGCCTATGGCAGCTTCAACGCGAATGGACCGAAGCCGCAGGGGCCGGTCGCCGCTGCCGGTGTCGCCGTGGGGGGCAACAGCTTCCGGGCGTTCGACGTGGCCGAGGGGTTCTCCGTCAACTGGGCGGGAGTCAACGCATCGTACGCGGCGGACCCGATCGGCGGAACGATCGGACTGCGCATGGGACCGGGCGCGACCCTCTACAACGCGGGACCGGACAACGCCTACGGCCTGCAGTACGTGAAGCAGGCGTACGCGACGTGGAAGCCGGCGGACAAGCTGACGCTGGATTTCGGCAAGTGGGATCAGCCGTTCGGCTCCGAGGTGGCGGACTCGCAGCTGAACATGAACTATTCGCGGAGCGTTCTTTTCTGGTACATGCAGCCCCTCTTCTTTACCGGCCTGCGCGTCGACTACGCGGCGACCGACCAGCTCGACCTGAAAGTCTTCGCCGCGAATGGCTGGAACAACAGCATCGACAACAACCGCGGGAAGACCTTCGGCGCACAAGTCATGTTCAAGCCGATGGACGCGCTGGTGCTCTACCTCGGGTACGTCGGCGGGCCTGAGCAGGCCGACTTCGTGGTCGGCCCGCCCATGGGCGGCGCCCTCGCCCTAGCCGGAAACGTACCGGACGCGAACTCCCACTGGCGGCACATGGTCGACTTCGTCGCCGACATCAACCCGACCAAGGAACTGCGCTTCCTCCTCAACGCGGATTATCGCGCAGAGGACTCGCTCCCCGACGCCATGGGAGGGACGCATAACGAGTCGGTCTACGGCGCGAACCTCGTCGCGCGCTACGCCTTCAGCGACGCCTTCTCCGCCGCGCTGCGTGGCGAGTACTATCACGACGAGCACGGCGATACGCTCGGGACGGGCACTTCGACCGACATCGAGGACGGAACGCTCACGCTAATCTACGGCGTCGGCAATCACCTCGCGTTCATGCTCGACGGGCGCATGGATTTCGCGAACAACAAGATTTTCCAGAAGAACGCGTCGGACGTGACCGACAACCAGTTCACCGCGACGCTCGGAATCATCGCGAGCACCAAATAGGCGCGAGCTCGAGTACGCGAGAAATGACGCGAGGGGAGCACGGCCCCTCGCGTCTTGACTCGAGCACGAAACCGAGCCGACCCCGCCCCTAGTTTTCGTTAGGGCTTGCGTCGCGCCACGCAACGGCTGTCCCTGACGAGGCTGTCGGCTTGTGGTATTGCTCCCGTGCATCCGGCTCGCACTTCGGCGCCGCACGCGCCTCGCACGTTTTCGCAGGAGAGCCCCATGAAGCGCATCGAAGCGATGATCCGGCCGGCCAAGCTCGACGAGGTGAAGGACGCGCTCTCGGTTATCGGCATCGCCGGTATGACCATCGTCGAGACGAAGGGATTCGGTCGAACGGGCGGGAAGCGGGAGGTCTATCGCGGCTCGGCCTACGTCGTCGACTTCGTACCCAAGGTGAAGCTCGAAGTCGTCGCACCCGACAACGTCGTCGAAAGCGTCGTCGAAGCGATTTTGCGCACGGCGGCCACCGGCAAGATCGGAGACGGAAAGATCTTCGTTTACGACGTGCTCGAGGCGATGCGCATCCGCACCGGCGAGCACGGCAAAGACGCCTTGTAGCGGCGCGACCGGAGCAGGCTCGCCGAGCCGGGGCTATTGCCCCACGAGCTGCTGAGCGCGTGCGAGGATCTCCTGCCCCTCGACCTTGTTCGCGCCCTTGATTCGAATGACGAAGGCCACCTCGGTCTCGTCGACGGTGAAGTGAGCCTCCTCGACGACGAGCGGATCCGGCGACGTCTCCTGGAGACCCGGGCCGGCGATGTCGTGGAACGCGACGTGACAGTTCAAGTCGCGCGCGATCCATTGCCGGCTCGTGCCCGGAGTCGGGCGCACGAAGAGCTCCGCCCCGCGCAGCTCCTGGACATAGGACTTGATCATGCGCCGCTCGCCCATGGCCTGGCGCACCGACTCGAGCTCCGGAGGCTTCAACATCGACGGGGGATCGCGCTCCGCGTCGGGAACACCCGCGCAAAGGCCCGCGACCTCGTCGGGCGTCGCGACGTGATGGACCGGCTGGCGCTCGCAGCCGAACGCCCCCGCGATCGCGGCAGCTACGGACAGCGCAAGTACAGCTCTCTCGCCGTGGGTCTCAGGCCCGCGGCAAGATGACCCGAAATGTCGTGCCTTCGCGGGCATCGCTCTTTACCTCGATTCGTCCGCCGTGAGCGCGGACCACCGCCCTCGCCAAGTAGAGCCCCAGACCCAGCCCCGAGTCCGACTTCGCGAAAGGCCCCCGTGCGAACGGTTCGAACATGCGGCGCATGAGGATCTCGTCGATAACGGGTCCGGCGTTCCACACCTCGATGATCGCGTGTTGCGCCGCAGCTTCGACACGAACCCGAACGCCGCGTCCGCCGACGCCGTGCACGAAGCCGTTGACCACGAGGCGCGATAGGAGAGCCTCGATGCGATCGGGATCCCAACTGCCCTCCAGCCGTGTAGTGCGCGCGAGCTCGACGGTCTGTAAGGGGTGACTGCGCTGGATGGCGTCGACAGCACGTTCGCACACCAGCCGCAGGTCGACCGCACGGCGCGCGACCGCGATGCCATCTCCGAGCTCGCTCTGGACGAACTCGACCAGGTCGGCGAGCATCTGCTCGGACCTGGACGTGCCCTCGGCGATCCGGTCGAGCGACGCGCCGCCCCCCTCGCTCGCCTGATGACGGAGCATCGCCGCGCTCGCGGCGAGCGACGGCCGGAGTCTGCGCTCGTAGGCCTCTCGAACGCGATCGGCGAGTCCGTCCGATCGGGGCGCTTCGACGTTCAGTGGCCCCGAGGTCAGCGCGGCCTGTTCGTGGCTCGCCATGCGCCCAGAATCTACGACGCGTTCGCGCGTATCCAATGCACCGCGAGACCGCGCGCAGCATTTTTTATCGATTGTTTATGCGACCGCGCGGCGCCAAGCGGTCGCGGGTGCCGCGGAAGCCTCATTCGGCGACGAGCCTGTCCGCCTTGGCCAAGACCGACCGTGCCACGTCGATATCGGGTGACGTGATGACGACGCGGAATGCAGTCGGCGTAGAGGACACCGAGACACGCGCATTCTCGAAAAGCGGAGAGCTCCGGTCCGAGGCCATGTCTCCAATGGAAGCGCGGTGCGCGAGGTGGCATTCGATCACGCGCCCCAGCCATTGCTCGGTGACCCCGGGGGGTCGCGCGCACGTACACGGCGGCGCCGACGAGCTGGGGCGGCGCCTTGGGATAAACCTTCTCTCGCACCTCGCTGACGCTGACGATCCGATCGCGCCGCGCGAAAGGCCCTTGATCGCGGTCGGCATCCGGCACTTCGGCACACACCCTCGCTTCATCAGCGGGCGCAATCGCCAGGGCCGATGCCGGTCGCGTCGAGGCGCAACCGGTGCCGGCGAGGGCGAGGGCGAAGAGCGCAGTACAGGGGACGGTTTTCGTTAGTTTCATGGCATAGCTCCTTGGCGCGACGACTGCCTTCTCTGTGCGCCGCACTGGGAAGCTACGTCGAATCGGCATAACGAGAGCGCGAATACGGAGGCCCGATTCGTTATCAAATCATAAATGGCGGCTAATCGGCCCGTAGGAATTTCTGGCGCAATTTGCCCATGTAGACGCGCAGGTATTGCGTCTATTTCGTGTAAGATGGGCCCCATACGGAAAATAGGATTTGCTCGTGAGTAAGCACTTTTCCGGCGTTGCGCATCATCATCGCGAAGAGCTGTACTGCGTGGGAGTCAGGCGCACCTCACGATCGGCGGCGAATGCAAGCCGTCGCGCGAAGTCGATGCGGAGATCGCCGACTTCGAGCGCGGACTCGAGGGTGTCGGTGGCGGCGCGCTGCGTGTGGCGAAGCCAAACGCGAATGCGCGCCAGAAGCTAGGCCGTACGAAAGGGCTTCGTCAGGTAATCGTTCGCTCCAGCGTCCAGGACCGAGACCTTCTCTGCTTCCTCGTCCCTTGCCGAGAGAATCAAAATCGGGGCAGCCGTCCATTCGCGCAGCTTCGTGGTCACCTGAAGGCCGTCCATGTCAGGCAGTACGAAATCGAGGACGACGAGATCCGGGTTGTGTCCGGAGGCCTGTACCAGTGCTTCGGCGCCGGTCTGCGCATCGACGACGCGGAGCCGCTGATCCGCGAGCGTGGAGCAAAGGTACTTTCGAGACCACATCGGCTGGACGTTCGGCGGCGGCGTGATGCACAACCCCGGCCGTTACCTCGTCCTCGCTCCGACGGGACAGGCGACGCCGGGGACTCCGGTCACCGGCTTCGACATGAACCTCGGGACCCAATTCGACTCCTGGGATGCGTCGACCACGCTCGACTGGATGCCCGACGAGATCCAGACTTGGCGCCTCGAGTTCGTGCACCGGGCGGCGAGCGTCCCCTACTTCGCCGGCCATGGCGGAGTCACGTCGCCGGACGGATACGTCACGACGACCACCCCGAGTGGCTGGCGTCCCGATCTGGTCAAGTCCGAGTCCAAGCTGATCGGAGCGCTACTCTTGCGGTTCTAGCGAAAATTCTCGCAGAACGCCGCTACCCAGGCGGGGGCGCGGCCGGGACGGGTCTCATCCTGCGGCGGCGCCGCGTCATTTGGCCCTCGCACCCTGGACAGCACCCTCACCGCGCCGTAATGTTTCTCGATTGTTTCGCCCAGGCGGGCGCATGGCCCACTTCTTGTGAGCGGACACGTCGCGGAGGTACCCATGACCCGATTCCTCTGTGCGCTCATCGCGGCCGGCGTAGCCGGATGCACGGTGAACGTACCTCCAACCGCTCGAGCCGCTCACGTCGAGCACGCGCAGTGTCCCGGCGCGACGGCGCAGGGCGATCTTCGTCTGCTCGAGGGACGACCGTCCTGAAGGCGGAACCGATCTACTCGCGGGTCCACACGAACGGCAACGATGAGGACCGCGTCAGCGGGGCCAAGCTGCTGATCCGGCCCCCGGCCGGAATCAGCGCGGATCGGCTGGGACTCGTGCTGCAGTGCCATAGCGCGCGAGCGTTGCTCGGCGAGGTCGACCGATCGCAGCTGCCCGACGACCCTTACTGGCTCCCCGACGCCTGGGTGGACATCGACGTGACGCCCGAGGCGGGGAACTTCGCGGTGACCCTCCGTTCGGACAGCGTTTCGAAGAACCTGAAAGTCCTCAATCGCGCGCCGGCGTTTGCAGAGACTCACCGCGACACGGCCGCTCCGCAGCGCTACCTCGCACCGTACTGAACAATCGCGCTTCCCACGAAGACGACGGTGACGCCGATCCACGTCGACGCAGAGATCTGCTCGCGAAAGGCAATCCGTCCAACTGCGATGCCGGCCAGCGCGAAAAACGCAACGTAGGCGCCGAGCAACTTCGAGAAGTCGATGGGCAGGAGATTCAGGACGACCCCATAGGCCCCCAGGACGAGAGCGCCGAGGGCCACGAGAAACCACCCGCGTGAGCGGAGGCCGGCGCGAATCATCGCGTCTCCTCCTACTTCCAGAACCGCGGCGACCAGCATCGCAGCCACAGGGATAAAGCGCGTCATTCGGCGGCGCCGAGGCTACAACGACGCACTCACCTTGTAGGTTAGGAATCCATTAAGATTCCGCCGGAGTGACGGCTCCCGCTACCTGAGCAAAGAACCTGGTGCTAGACGCTCGCCGGATGCGCGACGTCATCGCGGGGGAACGCCTCGATCACTACGAGCTCACCGATCTCCTGGCGCGCAGCGGGATGGCGTCCATTTTTCGAGCCGTGGACAGCCGGTCGGGCGAAACGGTGGCGCTCAAGGTCCCCCACATGCAATACGAAAGCGACGTCGGCTTCTTCGAACGCTTTCGTCGGGAAGAGCAGATCGGCCAGAAGCTCGAGCATCCGAACATCGTCCGCGTCCTTCCGTCGGAAGAGCGCAGCAGGATGTATCTCGTCATGGAGTTCGCCGAGGGCCGTTCGCTTCGTGCCCTCCTCGGCAACCGCCGCAAGCTCCCGCAGGAAGAGGCGCTCGCCATCGCGCGCCAGATCGGGAGCGCGCTCGTCTACATGCACGAGCACGGCGTCGTCCATCGCGATCTCAAGCCGGACAACGTTCTCGTGAACGCGGAGGGGCGCATCAAGCTGCTCGATTTTGGCATCGCGATGGACGAAGCCGCTCGGCGGCTGACGTGGTTCGGCCTCTCGCCTCCGATTGGCACTCCCGACTACATGGCACCAGAGCAGGTGCGGGGCAAACGTGGCGACGCGCGGACGGACATCTACGCGCTCGGCACCATCCTGTACGAACTCTTGACCGGCGAGACGCCGTTCGTCGCCGGAAACGCCCATGCGATGATGCGCGCGAAGCTCGAGGCGGATCCTCGCCCGCCCCGCGAGCTCGTGCCGACGCTCGACCCCAAGGTCGAGGAGATCATCCTGCGCGCGATCGAGCGATCGCCGCGGGAGCGGTACGGGACGGCGAAGGAGATGCTTGCGGACCTCGAGGATCCTTCGCATGTCGAGCTGCGCGATCGCTCGACCCGTCAGCCGCCTCTCTTGCAGCGGCTCCACATCCCCAGGCGGGCCGTCGGGCCTGCCTTGCTGGTCATCGTCGTCTCGGCCCTCTTGTCGTTGACGTGGATCGTGGGACACTCGGGCCCGCGGCACGCTCCGCCGCAAGAGTCGAGCCCGATCGCACCCACCGCCGCGCCTTCATGACGTCCACTTACTCACTCAACCTCGCGTGGCTGCTCCTGAGCGCGTTTCTCGTGATGTTCATGCAGCTCGGCTTCGCGATGGTCGAGACGGGGTTCACGCGGGCGAAGAACGCGGTCCACACGATGGCTATGAACTTCGTCATCTATCCCCTCGGGGTGATCGGGTTCTGGCTGGTGGGCTACGGCGTCGCGCTGGGAGGAGTGCCGGGATGGCCGTCGCTCGGTCCATCGAACGTCGGACACGCCGAGCTCGGGTTCCACGTGGGCTCGCGTTTCTTCGGGCTGCTCGGCGGGTCCAAGTTCGCGCTCGTGAGCGTCGCCCACGATCCGCCGAGCCTCGCCATGTTCCTCTTCGCGACGGTCTTCATGGACACGGCGGCCACGATCCCCACTGGAGCGCTCGCCGAGCGCTGGCGATTCGTTGCCTTCGCCCTCTACGGCGCCTTCATGTCGATGGTGCTGTATCCGATCTTCGCGAACTGGGTATGGGGCGGCGGTTGGCTGTCGTCCCTCGGCGTGAACTTCGGGCTGGGCCACGGCGTCGTGGACTTCGCCGGCTCGTCGGTCGTCCACATGACCGGAGGGGTGACCGGCCTTGCGGGAGCGATCGTGCTCGGCCCTCGGCTCGGCAAATTCCGCAAGGATGGGACGATCGCGCTGTTCCCCGGCCACAACTTGCCGATGGCCGTCATGGGGACGTTCGTCCTCGCGTTCGGCTGGTTCGGCTTCAACGCGGGGTCGACGCTCGCCGCTTCCGAGCCTCGAATCGCCGAGATCGCCGTGAACACGGCGATCTCCTCGGCCGCGGGCGCCCTCACGGCGCTCGTCTTCGTCTGGCTACGGCATCGGCGCGCCGACGTCTCCCTCTCGTGCAACGGGCTTCTCGGCGGCCTGGTCGCGATAACGGCGCCTTGCGCATTCGTCGCGCCGCCGGCGGCGGCGCTCATCGGCGTGATCGCGGGTCTCCTCGTCGGCTGGGGGGTAGGGGCAATCGAGCGGAAGTGGCGCGTGGACGACCCCGTCGGCGCAATCAGCGTGCACGGGCTCTGCGGCGCGTGGGGTACTCTGGCTGTCGGAATCTTCGCAGACGGCACGTACGGCGAGGGCTTCAACGGCGTCGCGGGCCCCGTCCGCGGCCTCCTATTCGGAGACGGAGGCCAGCTGGCCGCACAAGCTGTGGGCGCCGTAGTCAACGTGGGGGTGGTCTTCGGGCTCGCGTATCTCTTCTTCCGCGCGAGCAACCGACTCGTCGGAAATCGGGTCGCCGCCGAGGTCGAGTGGACCGGCCTGGACGAACTCGAAATGGGGTCCAGCGCCTATCCGCGCGAATAGGCGATCGCGCAGAGGTCGGTCGGCGGACGCCGGCTCCGCCGGTCCGTCAGGCGCCGCGACTACGTCGCGTGTGACGACGTCGCGCGTGTAAGGACGCACATCCGATCCGCGGGAGTGAGAAATATCGTCGCGTCAGAAAGAGGAAACCGCGGCGAAATGGCGCGCGCTTATGGTTTCCAGCTTGTGTCGGAGGGAGGTGGCGGCGCCATGTCGAAAGAGAACGTCGTTCTGCTGATTGTCGCAGCACTGCTCTGCTGCATGAATTTCGTTTTCGGTCCCCTCGCCGCGAGCATCGCCAGGCTCTTTGCCAGGATCTCTCGAGAACGGGCGGCGGCCGACAAAGAACGGGCCGGAGAGCGAGAGCCCTCCGGCCCGGGTCGCCTGCCGTCTGCCGTCGGCGAGGCAGGGAACGGACTTCAGATGTCGAAGTACAGGTAGAACTCGTAGGGGGTCGGACGCATGCGGATCGGGTTGAGCTCCTTGTTCCGCTTGAAATCGAGCCACTCGTGCAGGGCGTCCTTGGTGAAGACGTCGCCTCGCAGCAAGAACTCGTGATCGCGCTCGAGCGTGTTCAGCGACTCCTCGAGGCTGCCGGGCATCTGCGGGACGTTCTTGAGCTCCTCCGACGAGAGCGCGTAGATGTCCTTGTCGAGCGGATCTCCCGGGTTGATCTTGTTCTGGATCCCGTCGATGCCGGCCATGAGCATCGCGGTGAACGCGAGGTACGGGTTGCAGCTGGGATCCGGGAAACGCACCTCGATGCGCCGCGCCTTGGGGTTCGGCCCGGTGATGGGGATGCGCACACTGGCCGAGCGGTTACGGCTCGAATAGGCCAGATTCACCGGCGCCTCGAAGCCGGGGACGAGGCGGCGATACGAGTTGGTCGTCGGGTTCGTGAGCGCGGCAATGGACTTGGCGTGCTTGATGATCCCCCCGATGTAATGGAGCGCCGTGTCGCTCAGTCCCGCGTATCCGTCGCCGGCGAAGAGGGGCTTCCCCTCCTTCCAGATCGACTGGTGCGTGTGCATACCGCTGCCGTTGTCGCCGAACATCGGCTTCGGCATGAAGGTGGCGGTCTTCTTGTACTTCCGCGCCACGTTCTTCACGACGTACTTGAACCACATCAGCTGATCGGCGCACGAGGTCAGGCGATTGAATTTCATGCCGATCTCGCACTGACCGCCGGTGGCGACCTCGTGGTGACCAACCTCCACCTCGATCCCCGACTCCATCAGCGTGGTCATGATTGCCTGACGGATCTCCGCGAGGGAGTCCGTCGGCGGGACGGGGAAGTAGCCCTCCTTGTGCCGCGGCTTGTACCCCAGGTTCGGCGACTCCTCGCGGCCGGTGTTCCAGATGCCCTCGACGCTGTCGAGGTAGTAGTAGCCGCAGTTGGGCTGCGACTGGTCGAACCGGACGTCATCGAAGAGGAAGAACTCCGCCTCGGGGCCCATGAACGACGTATCGCCGATGCCGGTCTGGCGCAGGTACGCCTCGGCCTTCTTGGCGATGTGGCGCGGATCGCGCGAGTAGGGCTGCTTCGTGATCGGGTCGAAAATCGAGCAGATTAGGCTCAAGGTCGGGATCGCGTAGAAGGGATCGATCTTGGCCGTCTCCGGATCCGGCGTCATCACCATGTCCGAGGCGTTGATCGGCTGCCAACCGCGGATGGAGGAGCCGTCGAACGCGAGGCCGTCCTCGAACAAGGCCTCGTTCAGGCGTGTGGCCGGGATCGTGGTGTGCTGCCACACGCCCGGAAAGTCGATGAATTTGAGGTCGACGAATTTGACCTCGTTCTTCTTGGCCAGTTCGAGCACTTCTTTCGGTGTCATGATTCCCTCCGATGGCGGGGGGAATTTTTTAGCACTCCATGTGTTTCCCGATCGTTTCGTGCTCAGGCGTAGCGCCCATCTCGATTGACACGGTGGGCCATTCGTGTCGGCGGAATCGACCGGGCTCCGGGGGTCTGGCGGCGGCTGTGGCGACGGGCTGTCGCCGGCTGCCCGTCGAGGTCCTGCCGCCCTTACGATTTCCTTATCGCCGCGCGCCGTATCTTTATCGCGGCTTTACGCGCCGGTGCCTACGGTTACGCGGCGCATGGAAACCAGCAAGGACAGCAGGGATCCGGTACCAGAATCGACGATCCGCGAACTCCTGACGTGGATCGCGTACGCGCGGGATGCCGCGTGGGCGGCGAAGCTCGCCATCCTTCGGATGACGCGCGGCGAGGACATCGCGCTCTTCGGCGAGCACCTTCGCGAGCACGACCGCCATGCGACCGAGCTCGCGCAACTAGTGCGCGCGGCAGAGCCCCGTCGCACGGTGCCCGACGAACCGCAGTTCCTGGTGCGCGACGCGCTGGTGATTGGGGCGCTGGACCGCGACGAGGCGGTCATCGCAGCGATGGTGGGCATCGAAGAGACGCGCATCGCTCGCTACGAGCAGCGAGGACGCTGCCCGGTGGGTGCACCGACGAGCATGATCGACGCGCTCCTCGAACGCCACCTGGCCGACGCGAGGGGACGGTTCGCCGCCCTTCGTCGGCGCCCCGTCGCGCCGACAGCGACCTTCCGCAAAGGCCTCGCTGCCTAGTCGGAGCCATCCAGGAGCGATCGGCAGCCGCGCCCCACGTGCTCGCGGAGAGCGAGACCGAGGAGGCCGAAGCAGCCGCTGCCCAAGGGTCGAAGGAGAGCAATTCATGGGCCATGTGTCCTTCCGCATTCATCGCGAACGAGGGTCCTGGGTGGTCGTGCAGGAAAGCAGCGGCCAGGAGATCGGCGGCATCTTCACCACGCTCATCGCCGCGCTGAACTTCGTGGACGGTGAAGCGCGCCGCTTCCAGCAGGCGTGCGCGGTGATCGAACTGACTCCGCGCGCATACGTTCGAAGCGAGGACCGCGCGGCCCAATGAGCGAGCGCTGCCGCTAGGCCGCACCTCAAGCTGGCGCGAGCATCCGCCGTCGCCTCTCGCGTGCGCGAGCCGCTTTCCTAACCCTTTCTTTATCGGACCGAGCTTTCTCTTTACGCCACCTTAACGTGGGCCGAATTACGCTCATCCAGCGGCACGCCGCGGGGGTTCGACTTCAATGATGGATCTCGCCTATCTCGCGCTTAGTGCCGCCCTCCTCGCGCTGTCGTGGGGTCTCGTGCGTCTCTGCGAGCGCGTCTGAGGAGAAAGCTAATGACCGTCCTGTACGTCGTCGGAGGCATCGTTTCGCTCGGGCTGCTCGCGTATCTCTTCGTGGCGCTGCTCAAGCCGGAGGCCTTCTCGTGAGCTGGCAGGGGTACGCCCAGATCGCCGCGATTCTCGTTGCGGTCGTAGCATCGGCGAGGCCGCTCGGAGCGTACATGGCGCGCGTGTACGAAGGCGAACCCATCCTGCTGGAGCGCGCGCTCGGATGGCTGGAACGCCTCGTGTACCGCTTGTGCGGATTGCCGCGGGACAACGAGAGCCGCGAAATGAAGTGGACGACGTACGCCGGAGCGATGCTCCTCTTCAATGGCGTGGGCATCGTCGTCGTGTATGCCATTCAGCGGCTGCAGGATCAGTTGCCCCTCAATCCCGATGGTATGGGCGCGGTCTCGCCGGACTTGTCGTGGAACACCGCGGTCAGCTTCGTGACCAACACGAACTGGCAGAACTACGGCGGCGAGACCACGATGAGTTACTTCACGCAGATGACTGCGCTCGCCGTGCAGAACTTCGTCTGCGCCGCATCGGGTATGGCCGTCATGGTCGCGCTGGTTCGCGGCTTCGCGCGGAAGACCACCTCGACGCTCGGCAACTTCTGGGTCGACCTGACGCGCAGCACTCTCTACGTCCTTTTGCCTCTCTCGATCGTTCTCGCTCTGATCTTCGTGTCCCAGGGCGTCGTGCAGACGTTCTCCTCGGCGCTGCACGTGCCGCTACTGCAGGCGACGAAGGACGCGAGCGGCAACGCCGTGAGCGACCAGGTCCTCGCGGTCGGCCCCGTCGCCTCGCAGGAGGCCATCAAGCAACTGGGCACGAACGGCGGCGGTTTCTTCAACGTCAACGCCGCCCATCCCTTCGAGAACCCGACGCCGCTCAGCAACTTCTTCCAGATCTACGGGTTGCTCGTCATTCCGGCCGCGCTGACGCACACCTTCGGCAAGATGGTGAAAGATCCGCGCCAGGGCTGGGCTCTTCTCGCGGCCATGTTCGCGATCTTCCTTCCGCTGCTGTGGCTGTGCGTCAGCCGGGAGCAGGCGGGCAATCCGGCGTTCGCGGGGCTGCACATCGACCAGCTTCCGAGCGCGCTCCAGGCCGGCGGCAACATGGAAGGCAAGGAGGTCCGCTTCGGCATCTCCGGGAGCGGGCTGTACGCCACGGCGACGACGGCGGTGTCGTGTGGCGCCGTCAACGGGATGCACGACTCGTTATCGCCGATGGGTGGCCTCGTGCCGCTGTTCCTGATTCAGCTCGGCGAAATCGTCTTCGGCGGTGTCGGCGCCGGGATGTACGGGATCCTCATGTTCGCCGTCGTCGCGGTGTTCGTCGCCGGACTCATGGTGGGGCGTACCCCGGAGTACCTGGGCAAGAAGATCGAGGCCAAAGAAATGAAGATGGCCTCGCTCACCATTCTCGTCCCGGCGATGTCGATCCTCGTCTTCACCGCCGTCGCCGTCGTCGTCGAAGCGGGAAAGAAGGGCGCGTCGAACCCGGGGGCGCACGGATTCAGCGAGATTCTCTACGCCTACTCGTCGGCCACGGGAAACAACGGAAGCGCTTTCGGCGGCCTGAGCGGGAATACCCCTTTTTACAATACGACTCTCGGCCTCGCGATGTACTTCGGCCGGTTCTTCATCAAAGTACCCGTCCTCGCGATCGCGGGCTCCCTCGCGGCCAAGAAGCTCGTGCCCCCGGGGGGCGGCACCCTCCCGACGCACACCCCCCTTTTCGTGGCGATGCTCGTCGGCGTCATACTCATCGTGGGCGCGCTGACCTTCGTCCCGGCGCTGGCGCTGGGCCCCATCGTCGAGCAACTCATGCTCGCTCGATCCTGAGGACCATCCCATGGACCTGAACAAGGACGTCGCAATGGCTTCTGCGGCCCAGCCCTCGGCGCTCGCGGCACCCCCTCCCCCGTCGAAGCCGCAGCTACCTGCGGCCGTCGTCGAGAGCGGACGTCAGCGCGCGACCGGACGAGGCCAGCCGCGGCCCCTCTTGGAGCCGTCCATCCTGCGACGCGCCGTGGTCGAGAGTTTCCGCAAGCTCGACCCGCGCCATCAGGTGCGAAACCCCGTCATGTTCGTGGTGGAGGTCGGGAGCGTCCTGACGACAGCCCTTTTCGTGCAGGCGATCGCCGGAAGAGGAGAGGCGCCCGCCCGGTTCATTCTCGCGATATCCCTCTGGCTGTGGTTCACCGTGCTCTTCGCCAATTTTGCCGAGGCGATGGCGGAGGGGCGTGGCAAGGCGCAGGCGGATTCGCTGCGCAAGGCCCGCAAGGACGTCCTCGCCACGAAGCTCGAGGCAGCGCGGCGCGATGCCTGGACCCGGTCGGTCGCGGCGTCCACCCTCCGGAAGGACGACCTCGTGCTCGTCGAGGCCGGGGGCTTCGTCCCGGGCGACGGCGAGATCGTCGAGGGCGTCGCCTCGGTCGACGAGAGCGCCATCACCGGAGAGAGCGCGCCCGTGATCCGCGAGAGCGGCGGCGATCGCAGCGCGGTGACCGGAGGCACGCGCGTGCTCTCCGACTGGCTCATCGTCCGCATCACGACGAACCCGGGCGAAACCTTCCTCGACCGCATGATCGCGATGGTCGAGGGCGCCAAGCGCCAGAAGACTCCGAACGAGATCGCGCTCGACATCCTGCTCGCGGCCCTGACGATCGTCTTTCTCCTCGCGACGGTGACGCTGCTCCCCTATTCGATGTACAGCGTCGAGGCGGCCAAGCAAGGGACGCCGGTGACCATCACCGTCCTCGTCGCCCTGCTGGTGTGCCTCATCCCGACGACCATCGGGGGCCTCCTCTCGGCCATCGGCATCGCCGGGATGGACCGGATGATCCAGGCGAACATCATCGCGACGAGCGGACGCGCCGTGGAAGCGGCCGGCGACGTCGACGTCTTGCTCCTCGACAAGACGGGGACCATCACGCTCGGGAATCGTCAGGCAACCGCGTTCCTGCCCGCGCCCGGCTGCACCACCGAGCGGCTCGCGGACATCGCGCAGCTCTCCTCGCTCGCCGACGAGACGCCGGAGGGCCGAAGCATCGTCGTCCTCGCCAAGGACCGGTACGGCATCCGCGAACGAGACGTGCACGCGCTGGGCGCAGTGTTCGTGCCCTTCACGGCGCACACGCGGATGAGCGGAGTGGACCTGGAGGGCCGCGAGATCCGCAAGGGAGCGGCGGACGCCATCGAGCAGTACGTGGGGAGCAAGGGCGGTTCGTTTCCGCCCGACGTCCGCGCCACGGTGAATTCGATCGCAAAGCAGGGAGGCACTCCGCTCGCCGTCGCGGAAGGGCCGAGAGTGCTGGGCATCGTGCAGCTCAAGGACATCGTCAAGGGCGGGATCAAGGAGCGCTTCGCCGAGCTGCGCCGCATGGGGATCAAGACGGTGATGATCACCGGGGACAACCCGATGACGGCGGCGGCCATCGCTGCCGAAGCGGGGGTCGACGACTACCTCGCGCAGGCGACGCCGGAGACCAAGCTGGCGCTCATCCGCGATCACCAGAAGGGGGGACGACTGGTGGCGATGACCGGGGACGGCACCAACGACGCGCCTGCGCTCGCCCAGGCCGACGTGGCCGTCGCGATGAACACCGGGACGCAGGCCGCGAAGGAGGCCGGCAACATGGTCGACCTCGACTCGAACCCGACCAAGCTGATCGAGGTCGTCGAGATCGGCAAGCAGCTCCTCATGACCCGCGGCGCGCTCACGACGTTCAGCATCGCGAACGACGTCGCGAAGTACTTCGCCATCATCCCTGCCGCCTTCGCGACGACCTACCCTGCCCTCGGCCAGCTGAACGTGATGCACCTGGCGACGCCCCAGAGCGCCATCCTGAGCGCCGTCATCTTCAACGCGCTCATCATCATCGCGCTCATTCCGCTGGCCCTTCGCGGAATCAAGTACCGCGCGGTGGGTGCTTCGCGCCTGCTGCGCGATCACCTGCTCGTATACGGGCTCGGCGGGATCGTGGCACCCTTCGTCGGCATCAAGGTCATCGACATGATCCTCGACGCCCTGCACCTCGCCTGAACGGGAAACCGCCCATGCTCTCGCAACTGCGCGCCGCCGTCGTCTCCCTCGTGGTCCTCACCATCGTCACGGGAGTCGCCTATCCCCTGCTCGTGACGGGCATCGCCCAGGCGGCGTTCCGGCACGAGGCGAACGGAAGCCTTGTCGTACGGGACGGCAAGCCGATGGGATCGCGCCTCATCGGGCAGCCGTTCGACGATC
This sequence comes from uncultured Myxococcales bacterium, assembly GCA_937998045.1. Taxonomy (GTDB): domain Bacteria; phylum Myxococcota_A; class Polyangia; order Polyangiales; family Polyangiaceae; genus Palsa-1150. Next base: position 9,751 of record CALKVG010000463.1, on the reverse strand, counting down.
CGCGCCACTTCTGGGGCCGCCTCTCGGCGACGGCGGACGCGAACGCCAAGCCGCTCGCGTACAACGGCGCAGCGTCGGTCGGTTCCAACCTGGGGCCGAGCAACCCGGCGCTGCTCGACGAGGTCAGGGGCCGGCTCGAGGCGCTCCGCCAGAGCGACCCGGACAGTGCGCTCGAGCCCGTTCCGGCGGACCTCGTGACCTCGTCAGGCAGCGGCCTCGACCCGGACATCTCACCCGCCGCGGCGTTTTTCCAGGTGCGCCGCGTGGCGCGGTCGCGCGAGCTTCCGGAGCCTCGGGTGCGGTCGCTCGTGGAAGCGCATGTGGAGGGGCGGCAGCTCGGCTTCCTGGGGGAGCCCCGCGTGAACGTCCTGGAGCTGAATCTCGCGCTCGACGCTCTAAAGTAGGCGTATGACCGACCGGCGCCCGGACCCCGACGAGCTTCTCGCGAGGGTTCGCGAGGAGGAGAAGGTGTCGGCGCGCGGCAAGCTCACGATCTTCTTCGGCGCCGCTCCGGGCGTGGGGAAGACGTACTCCATGCTGGAGGCCGCGCGGCGGGAGGTCGAAGACCAGAAGCGCGACATGGTGGTGGGCATCGTCGAGACGCACGGGCGCTACGACACCGGGGCGCTCCTCATCGGCCTGGAGCTCCTCGGGCGGCGCCAGGTCGAGCATAGGGGCATCAAGCTCGAGGAGCTCGACCTGGACGCCGCGCTGGCCCGTCGCCCACAACTGATCCTCGTCGACGAGCTCGCGCATACGAACGCCCCGGAGATGCGGCACCCGAAGCGCTGGCAGGACGTGGAGGAGTTGCTCGACGCCGGTATCGACGTCTTCACGACGCTCAACGTCCAGCACCTCGAGAGCCTCAACGACGTGGTCGCCCAGATCACGGGGATCGTCGTGCGCGAGACGGTTCCCGACGCGGTCTTCGACAAGGCGTACGAGGTCCGCGTCGTCGACCTTCCCGTCGACGAGCTCCTCGAGCGGCTGCACGAAGGCAAGGTCTACGTGCCGGCGCAGGCCGCGTACGCGGTGCAGAACTTCTTCCGCGAAGGCAACCTCATCGCGCTTCGCGAGCTCGCTCTGAGGCGGACTGCGGAGCGGGTGGACGCCAAGATGCGCGGCTACAAGGCCGCGCACGGTATCGAGGAGACGTGGCATACGGGAGAGAGGGTCCTCGTGTGCATTTCGCCCAGCCCGCACTCGGCCCACCTGGTTCGCGCGGCGCGGCGGATGGCCACGAGCCTGCACGGTGAGCTCGTCGGCCTCTACGTGGAGACGCCGGTCGCGCTGCGCATATCGGCGGCCGACCGCGAACGGCTCGCGCAGAACCTGCGGTTGGTGGAGTCCCTGGGCGGCGAGGCGGTCACGCTGCGCGGCGACGACGCCGCGGCGGAGACAGTGGCGTACGCGCGAAAGCGCAACGTGACGAAGATCGTCGTCGGTAAACCCACGCACGCGCGCTGGCGCGACATCCTGAGGCCGTCGTTTCTCGACGACGTCGTCCGCAAGAGCCGGGAGATCGACGTATATGTCATTTCCGGCGCCCCCGGCCGGAGCAGCGACGCCCCACCCGCGCCCCGACGAGGCGCGCAAGGGCGTCCGCTGCTCACCGCAGGCCAGGCCCTGGGGACGACGGCCATCGTCGTCGCGACGACGCTCCTCTCGCACTTCGGGTTCGGGCGGGACAAGCTCGCGGACGTCGCGATGCTCTACCTGCTCGGCGTCATGATCGTATCGCTGCGGTTCTCGTATTCCGCCGCGCTCCTGGCCGCCGTTCTGAGCGTCCTCGCGTTCGATTTCTTCTTCGTCCCGCCGTACTACAGCTTCGCGGTCTCGGACCTGAGCCACGTCCTCACCTTCGCGGTCCTCTTCGTGGTGGCCGTCGTCGTGAGCAATCTCACGAAGCGCGTACGCGACCAGGCCGACAGCGCGCGCGAGCGCGAGCGGCGGACCGCCAGCCTGTACGCGATCAGCCGCGAGCTCGGCGTGACCCACTCGCCCGCACGGCTCCTCGAGTCGGCCGCGCGCCACCTGCGCGAGGTCTTCGCCGTGAAGGTCGCGATTCTGCTTCCTGTGGAGGACGGGATGCTCGAGCCGGGGTTCGCGGACGAGGGGACGCTCGGCGAGGGGGACAAGGACCTCGGCGTCGCGGAGTGGGCGTGGCTCCACCAGCAACCGGCGGGCGCGGGCACCGATACGCTGCCCCTCTCCGGGGCCCTGTTCCTTCCGCTTCGCGGATCCCGCGGGCGCGTGGGCGTCGTGGCGCTCTACGCCTCGGCGACCTCCCGCCTCGGCGACCCCGAGGAGCAGCACCTGCTGAACGCGTTCGCCGGCCTCATTGGATCGGCGATCGAGCGAACGCAGCTCGCCGAGGAGGCGCGTCGCGCGACCCTCCGAGCGGAGACCGAGCAGCTGCGCAACGCGCTCCTCAGCTCGGTATCGCACGATCTGCGGACGCCTCTGGCCGTCGTAACCGGCGCGACGACCGCCCTGCTCGATGCCGGCGGTCCGCGCGACGAGAGGTCTCGCCGCGAACTGCTCGAGACCGCCCGTCAGGAGGCCGAGCGGCTGAACCGCCTCGTGGGCAACTTGCTGGACATGACCCGCCTCGAGGCGGGGGCGCTCAAGGTCCGCAAGGAGCCGCAGCCGATCGAGGAGGTCGTCGGCGCGGCGCTCAATCGGATGGAAGATAGGCTGCGCGGTCGCGAAGTACGAACGTCGGTGCCTCGCGACTTGCCGCTCGTGCCCTTCGATTCGGCGCTCATCGAGCAAGTGCTCGTCAACCTGCTGGAGAACGCGACGAAGTACACTCCCGCGGGCAGCCCCATCGACGTCTCGGTCGAGGGCACCGAAAGCGAGGTCCGCGTGGAGGTCTCCGATCGCGGTCCGGGGGTGTCGCCGGAGAACGTCGAGCGCGTGTTCGACAAGTTCTATCGCGTCCGGGAGGGTGAAGGAGGCGGGGTGGGGCTCGGCTTGACGATCTGCCGCGGGATTGTGAGCGCCCATGGCGGACGCATCTGGGTCGAGCCCCGGCCGGGCGGGGGCGCGCTCTTTCGTTTCACGCTGCCGCTGGAGAGCGGGGGCGCCGGCGCCGTTCCGCCGTCGGAAGGCGAGGACGCTTTACCGCAGATGTCGCGCGAGCGGGTGCTGTCGTGACCGAGCAGAAGCCGCTCGTGCTCGTCGTCGAGGACGAGCCGCAGATGCGCAAGTTCGTGCGGATCGCCCTCGAGTCTCACGATTACCGTGTCATCGAGGCGGCCTCCGCGGCGGAGGGCATCCAGCAAGCGAGCATGTACACGCCGGACCTGGTGCTCCTCGATCTCGGACTGCCCGACGGCGACGGCATGGATGTGACGCGCCGCCTGCGCGAGTGGAGTCCGGTGCCGATCCTCGTCATCAGCGCCCGCGGGCACGAGGACAGCAAGGTGAAGGCGCTCGACGAGGGCGCCGACGATTACCTGACGAAGCCGTTCGGAGCCGCCGAGCTCCTCGCGCGCATTCGGGTCGCGCTGCGCCATGCGGCGCGGTCGCGCGAGACGGCCAGCGCGGTGGTGAACATCGGCGAGGACGTGCGCGTCGATCTGGCGAAGCGCGTCGTGCACGTCCGGGGCGAGGAGGTGCACCTGACTCCCATCGAATACAAGCTGCTCGCCGAGCTCGTGAAGCACGCCGGGATGGTCATCACGCATCGCCATCTGCTCGACCGAGTCTGGGGGCCAGGTCACGCCCACCAGATGCAGTACCTGCGCGTCTACATGACGCAGCTCCGCCACAAGCTGGAGCAGGATCCGGCCCGACCGAAGTTCCTGGTCACCGAGCCGGGTGTCGGCTACCGCCTCAAGGCCGAGGCGTGACCGCTATGCTCGCGTCATGAGCAGCGCGACGACCATGACGCCCGTAGGCTTCGTCCGGGGCGGTCGAACGGCGCCGCGCGACGATCGCTGGGCGCAAGAGCGAGCGGTGATCGAGCTGGACGCACGCTTCGGACAGGACGCCCTCGCGGGGATCGACGCGTTCTCGCACCTCGAGGTCATCTACGTGTTCGACCGCGTGCCGCAGGCGGCGATCGAAGTCGGCGCTCGCCACCCGCGCGAACGCACCGACTGGCCCCTCGTAGGGATCTTCGCGCAGCGTGGGAAGGCGCGGCCGAACCGGATGGGTGTCTCGCGCTGCAGGCTCCTGCGGGTCGAGGGCCGGCGACTCCACGTCGAGGGGCTGGACGCGATCGATGGTACGCCGGTCCTGGACATCAAGCCCTACATGCGCGAGTTCGGCCCGCGGGGAGGCGTGGCGCAGCCTGCGTGGGCGACGCAGCTCATGACGGAGTACTACGAGCCGAGGCGGACGGGGCCGCTCACCCGGGCAGAGCTCCTCGCCTTCGTTCGCGCGCACCGGATCGCGGTGCAATCGACCACTTCGCCCGCGGGGCCCCCCCAGGCGGCGGTCGTCGGGATCGCCGTGACCGACGACCTGGAGATCGTCTTCGACACGCTGGGCACGACACGCAAGGTCGAGAACCTCCGACGCGATCCGCGCGTGGCGCTCGTGATCGGCTGGGACCAAGAGCAGACCGCGCAGATCGAGGGCATCGCCGACGAACCCCACGGCAAGGATCTCGAGCGACTGACAGAGGTCTACTTCCGCGCCTACCCCGACGGGATCGAGCGCCAGTCGTGGAAGGGCATTGCCTACGTGCGCGTGCGCCCCACCTGGGCGCGATATAGCGATTTTCGCGGCGCCGACGGCGCGCGTATCGTGGAAATCGATCTCACCGAGAACACGCGCTGACCGCGCCGGCCCAATGTCGTAGTCGGGCGAGTCCGGCGTGCGTCGTGACGGCGCGCCACGGTCGATGGCTGGACCATGAGACCGGCGCCGTTCGTGCCTGGTCGACCGGGCATGAGCCAACGCAGCACCACCTCTTTTGGTCTTGGCGTCCTGGGCATTCTCGGGGGCACGGCGACCGCCGTCGTACTACCGATCGCGTGCGGAGGCCGGAGCGGCGTCGCGACGTTGCCGGCGACTCTCGATGGGTCGACGAGCGACGCGCAGTCCACCGGACATCCCGCAAGTGACGCGGCCGGCGACGCAGCAATCGCGACCGGCACGAACGGAGTCGACGGAGGCAGCTACAACCCGAGCGGCGCCCAGTCCGGCCAGGCGGGCATGTCGGGACCCACGGGCTTCATCCGGCTGGCGGACTGGGCTCCGGACGCGCCAGGCCCCGGCTTCGACGTATGCGTCATGCCTCAAGACGGGAGCGGCACCGCGTGGACCGGCCCGCTCCTCGGGGGCGCGGGGGTGGCATTCCCGAACGTGGGTCGTTACATCGCCGTCGCGGCAGGCACCTACGAATTGGAGGTCGTCGCACCGGGCGGGGCCTGCGGCACCGCGGTCGCGCCGACGATCCAGCTTGCGCCGCTCGGCGTGAACGCGCGCATCACGGCGGCGATCGTCGGGGATCTCTCGCCGAGCGGCAACGACCAGGCGGCCAAGGTCGTCTCGTTCGCAGACGACACCGCGCCGCCGACGACGCAAGCCGCGGTTCGGTTCATCGACGCGATGCCGGGCGCGTCTTCGGTCGTCTTCGGGGTCGGCAAGATGGCCGACCTCAGTTTCTCCGCTCTGACACCCAGCGTTCCGTTCGGTACGGTCTCTGCGGCCCTACCCGACGGAGGCATGGCCGACGGCAACAGCTACATGCTCCTCGGCCCGCTCTCGGATACCACCCTCAGCGCTCACGCACCAAGCGGCGAGTTTGACATCTCGTCGAACACGAGCACGTCCTCTGTCAACGGCACACTGGCCAACCCGGGGCCGCCGTCGTCCATCATCAGCGGCGGCACCGACCTCGCGACGGGTTCGAACGCGTCCTGGGCGCCGGGCAGCCTCGTGACCGTGGCCCTGGTGAGGGGCACCGGAGGCTCCAACGGGCGCTTCGTCCTCTGCCACGACGATGCCCCTCCGCAGGGTTCGCTCGCCCAGTGCGACGTACTCGCGCCCTGACGGGCGTCCGTCGCGGACGGTCACTTGTACGCGATGAGCAAGCTCGAGATGTAGAAGATCGGCTCGGTATGGCCTGCGCCGTCGTACGCGCACGTGTCGCCCTGGTCGCACGAGCACATGCCCGCGTTCGACCCGGCTGCGTCGAACCCTCCGTCCGAGCCGGCGCCCGTCCCGGCATCGGCCGCTCCGTCCGACGCGGCGTCCGCCGCTCCGTCCCAGGACGCGGCGTCCGCCGCTCCGTCCCACCCGGCGTCCGCCGCTCCGTCCCACGACGGGGCGTCCGCCGCTCCGTCGGCACCTGCGTCCGGAAAGTCGTCCCGGCACAGGTTCCTGTACGAATCGAGGCCCCAGGCGATCATCGCCGTCGAGCCCGACCCGACCGCGGCGGTCACGTCTTGGGTCCAATCCTGGACGCTCGCCCCCGGGCACCAGCCCGCTCTCGGGTACATGTACGTGCCGCGCTGGCCAGGAGCGACGCCGGACGCCGGCGTCGGGTTCGCCATGGCCTCGCACGTGGGGTCGGGAGTGCAGCACGTTCGCCAGGGCGTCTTCTTGAAGGGCATCGACCCCACCGTGATGGTGTGCGTCGCCTCGCAGAACTCGGCGCAGTTGTCCGTGTTGCCCTGACCGTGGCCGGTGACGAACGTCCGCAGCGAATACCACGAGGCCCCCGGAGGCAGCGCGATCGTCTGCGGCTTCATGTACGCGGAGAGAGGCTTGTTGGAATCGCCGTAAGGGACCGACGACGGATCGTTGTCCGCAGGCCACGGCCAGAGGGGGAGGTTCGCGATCGGAGTCTTGGCAGGAGTGCCCGGCGTGAAAGTAAACGTCGCCGTCAACAACCAGCCCGCGCCGTTGGCCTGGGGCTGCCCCTGCGGCGACCACGTATCGATGAAGCCCTGCAGCATCACGGTCCCGCTCAAGAGCGGCGCGAGATCGGTGACGTCGTACTTCCAGGGGCCCGCCCCGACGCCGAATGGTGTGACAAAGCGGGCGACCTCCACGACCGCACCGTGAGTGCCGCCATCGACGGCCGGCTCGGTGACGACGCCGAGCGAACCGGTCCTATCGTAGTGGTCACAGCCGCCGGTCGGACACTCCAGCCGAATTTCGAGATCGATGCGCTGGAAGGTCCCCGTGGGGAAGGAGGCCTGCGCCGTGGTACGGCGCGCTCCTCCGGCGGCCCCGTTGAACGCAAACAGCGTCTGGTCGAACGGGGTCACCGTCACGGGCGCCGCCGCGTCGTCCCCGGTCGAACCATCAGTGCCGGCGCCCGAGCTGCTCCCGGACGCGCTCGCCTCCGGGGCGTCGTTGCTGGACGTTCCGCAATGTGCACCGCTCGCCGTCAAAGCGAGAGCAAAGATGACCCAAGAGAACCAGGAAGAGGCGGTCCGCATGCAGCAGGCTCCGTTCGGGGCTGGCGGAACGCACCATACCGCCGAACCGAACGTCCTGCTTCACGCGACGAGGGCCCGGAGACGCAACTTGGGCCCTCCTCCCTCCTCGCGCGCGCGGATTTCCGGGATGCGCGCGAAAATCGCGAACCCGCAACCGCCGCGCGCGCGAGACCCCCCGGCGCTGCGACCGTTACGGGGCCGTTCCCTGCGGCTCCGTCGAAGTGCCCTGTTGCCCCGGCGCTCGACCCATACAGTTCTTCTTCAGAGCGCGCACGTCGTCGCGAACCGCGGCGCGCAGCGCGTTGAGGTCCCTGGTGTCCTTGGCCGTCAGCTTGAGCACCGCGCCGGTCGCAATCTCGTCGACCTTTGCATTCGCGAGCGGCCGGACGTTCATGCCCTGCGACCCGGGATTCGAAGTCCCCGTCGGCGCCTCGCTCGACGGCATGCTCTCGGCGGAGCCCAGCGGCACCCGCTGAGCGCAAGGACACGCGGAGAACGCGTCGCCTTGCTTGTCGTTCGCGTCAGCCATTGCATGCACGTTGTCCCGAAGCTGATCCAGCGCTCCCGCCGGCCCGGTGAACGTGATCGCCACGCCGTCGCGAATGTCTGCCACGGTGGCGTGCACGCCCTGCAGTTGCGCCAGAGGGCAGGCGGTCGCAGCCCCCGGCCCCTGAGCCGCCTGGGCACCGCCGCCTTGCACGTTGTGGTGCGCGCATGCGCCGACAGCGGCAGCGAGCACTGCACCGAGGAAATAACCAGCAGTTCTCATCGCAACCTCCAGTCCCGACGGGGGCATGCAACGAAGGCGCCGCATGGAGCTCGTCCGGCCCCGAGGCAACCTCGCGTGCTAGGGATAGCGCTGGCCCGATGCCGTCGATGCCCCCGCGCCGCCCCTCGTTCGCTCGCGATTTCCCGCCGGACGAGGCGCTCGATCCGCTGGTGGAGGCCTTCGCTCGAGGCGACTACGCGCGAGTGCGGGCGGAAGCTCCCAAGATCGCCGCATCCGAGCGCAGCCCTGAAGTGCGCGGCGCAGCCCGCATGCTCGTCGAGCGGACTCGACCCGATCCGGTCGCCGTCCTACTCATCGTACTGACCGGCGTCCTCCTGTCGGCCCTCACGGGTTACTGGATCGTCCACGGAAAGCCCCCTCCTGGAGGCGGCGCTCCGCACCAGGCTCCGATCGAGCGCGTGCACTGATAGCGTGAGAATCCAGCGTGCGTCAGTCGTTTGTGGGACGACGTGAAGGAAAGCTCAGCCCCCGGGCTCGTTGGAGCCGGGGATGCCTTTGATTTCCTTGCGCGCGTGCTTCCACGCGCGCTGCACGACCCACGACATCGAGCGCTGCAGTCGCTGGGCTTCCTTCTGAATCTCGTCGAGCATCGCCTCCGGGAAGTAGAGGCTCTGCTTTCGCTTGTCGCTCTTGGAGACGTCTGTGGAGCTCTTCCGCTCGTTATCGGCCATGGCTTTGAAATGATTGTCGCACGGCCGAGCCCAAAGAGTCGAGGACGAGTCGTAGGTCGGGTGCGGCACGCCGCACGAGTCATGGACACGCGCGCAGCGAGGCCACCTCAAGGCTGCGCCCGATGGTATGAAATGAACGCATGGTCGCGGGGTCAGGGGCTCGGGGCACGCTCGGTCGGGGCGCGGGGCGAGCCGCTCGAGACCTCGCCCGCCTCCTCGCGCCCGCGCTTGGCCTGGTTGGCCTGGGCTGCGGCGGGCCGGCGTTCAGTGCGGCGGCGGACGGGGGGCCTCCGCCGGGCACCGACGGCGGAGTCGAGGCGTCGACCGAGGACGCGCCCGCGGGTGAGGGCCGCGGCTCCAGTACCTGGTGCTCGACGCAGACGAACCACTTCTTCTGCGACGACTTCGACACGCTGCCTCTTCCGTCGAATTTCACGAAGGTGAACACGAGCGGAAACGGCGTCCTCTCCTACGACAACACCGTTTTCCAATCACCGCCCAACGCGCTCCTCGCCGCTACGCCGCTGGCCGCCGCCACGAACTCGTCGGCGACCGCGCTGCTCTCGAAGTCGTTCACGACGCGCGACGGCTCGCGCATCGTTGTGCAGGCGGACCTGCGGATCGCCACGCAGTGCGCACTCGGCGCGGACTCGGTAACGCCCCTCGGGTTCTTTTTCCCGGACTATGCGATCGCCCTCTACGCCGCCGCGCCGGCCAACGGGCTGCCCGGCGCCGACTTGATCGAGCTGACCGTCGGTTCCGACGGCGGAGCTACCGCGACCAGCGCGCATCCGCTCCGAACGGGGTTCCCGCTCAATCAGTGGTTCACGGTCGTCGTGGACGCGCAGCTCGGCTCTGCGGCGCGCATGGTCGACGTCACCGGC
>CALKVG010000462.1 GCA_937998045.1 uncultured Myxococcales bacterium | reverse complement strand
GATCTTGCCCAGGCCGACGATGCCGAGCTCGGCATCGTCGGCCTGGGCAAGATCCGCAGCAACCCGCAAGCGTGGTCGGGGGGCGGAATGGCCATCGCGGGCATCGTCTGCGGGAGCGTCGGCCTCCTCCTCTCGCTCGTCGCGATCTTCTCGACCATCGATGATCAGCTACGCGGTCGCTGGGGGATGGGCTTCTGAGCCAGGACGTTGCCAGCGCTTCGCCGCCCGGGGGGGCCGCCGGCACCGAAGATCGAGCGCGCACGGCCGGGCGCGGCGGCATCGCCGTGCTCGGCGCGAAGCTCTTCTTCCTCGTCGTAGGCTTCGTGCAGCAGCCGCTGCTGCGCCGCGCGGTGGGGCTGAGCGACTTTGGAGGCCTCGCGCAGGCGCTGGTCGTCGCGAACACCGTCAACAACGTCGTCGTGGCGAGCGGCACGCAGGGGGTGAGCCGGGTCGTCGCAGGCGCGAAAGGTCGCGAAGACGAGGCGCTGCGCGCCGTCCTGAAGGTTCACGTTCCGCTGGCGGTTCTCATCGCAGCGGCGATGTCCGCGGCGACTCCGCTCTATGCGCGCTTCGAGCAGGCGCAGGACGTCGTCGCGCCCCTGCTGGTTCTGGCTGGCGTCGCGCTGCTTTACGGCCTGTACGCACCTCTCATCGGCTATCTGAACGGCCGCAACCGCTTCGGACGTCAGGCACTCCTCGACGTGACGTTCGCCACGCTGCGCACCCTCGGGCTCGTCGGCTTCGGATTCGAGTTCGTCAAGCATGGCCTCTCGGGGGTGCTCGGCACGACGCTGGGCTGGGTCTGGGCAGCGGCGCTCATCGTCCCCCTCGCGGCGCGCTCGACCGGGCTCGGAACGCGGCTTCCCGCAGCCGCTCCCCGCCCCGCCTCGGTGCCGACGACCGGGGGGTACCTTGCGATCCTCGCGCCGATCGCCGGCGCGCAAGTGTGTACGAACGCGCTCATGCAGATCGACATTGCCCTCCTCGGGCGCTTTCTCAGCGAAGCGGCAGCCAGCCAGGGCCTCGCCGCCGAGGCGCGACGCGAGGCGGTGAAGCAGTGGCTCGCGATCTACAAGGAGTGCCAGACCTTCGCCTTCCTGCCGTACCAGCTCCTCTTCAGCATCACGCTCGTGCTGTTTCCGATGCTGGCCCGCGCGAACGCAGAAGGGGACCCGGCGGCTGTCCGCGCATACGTCGCGCGCGGCGCCAGGCTCGCCGCCATCTTCGGTGGGCTGCTCGTTGGCGTGGTCGTCGCAATGCCGCAGTCGCTGCTCGCGTTCGCGTACGGCGCGGCTGACGCCGCGAAAGGAGCGGGCGTCCTGCGCGCGATGGCGCTCGCCCAGGCCGCGTTCGCGATGCTCGGCATCGCGACCACCGTACTCACGAGCGTCGGGCGCGAGCGGACGGCGGCGTTCATCACGTTTGCAGCGGTCGTGACGGTGGGCGCCGCATGCGCAGCCCTCGTCCCGCAGGCCGATTTCGGCGGTCCCCAGCTGCTGCGGTCGACGCAGGCGTGCGGCGGCGCCCTGCTCGCGACGCTGCTCGTCGCTGCCGTCGTCGTCCACCGCCGCACGGGCGCGTTCGTTCCCGCACCGACGGCGTTCCGCGTAGCGCTCGCGCTCGGCGCCTGTCTGGCCGCCGGGTCGGTCCTGCCGCGCGTCGGCCGTCTCGCGACGCCCGTGCTGGCCGCGTTCGTAGGGCTCGCGTACGTCGGGCTGCTGGTGCTAACGCGCGAGATCGGCGGCGAGGACCTCGCGATGGTGCGGTCGCTCGCGCGCCGGCGCTCGTGATCCATCCCGCGGGACGCGTCTGAGCTCGAGAACCGGAACGCATACCCACCTGCCAGCGAGGGTCGTCAACCTCCGGCAGACGATGGAGGCCCGCCGATCGACGGGGCGCCCCCAGCAGTTCCCCCTCCCCGCAGTCCGTGCTTCTGCACGAGACGGTGAAGGTACATCCGGTCCATCCCGGCCATACGCGCCGCCTTGCTCATGTTGTTCCCGGCGGCCTCCAGCAACGCAGTGAGATACGCGCGTTCGAAGAGGTCGATGGCCCCGTCCTTCGCGATCTTGAACGGAACGGTGATGTCCACCGGGGCGGCCGTCGCCGTCGGCACGCCGGGGGTCGAGCGGCGGATCGTGGGCCCGGCCTTCTGCAGGACGATGCTTCGCTCCACGTAGTTGCGCAGCTCGCGCACGTTGCCCGGCCAGTCGTGACGGGCCATCTCCGCGAGCACCTGAGGCGTAAACAGGCGCTCTTGATCCGGCACGCCTAGCGCCTGCAAGAAGACACGAATCAGGATGAGCAGGTCGTCGAGCCGCTCGTGCAGCGGGGGGACCCGCACGGTCATCACCGCGAGACGAAAGTACAAGTCCTCCCGGAAACGCCCCCGGTTCACCTCCCGCTCGAGGTCCCGGTTGGTCGCGCTGATCACGCGTACGTTCACCTTGCGCGGCCGCGTCTCCCCGACGCGGCGAATCTCGCGGGCCTCGATCGCTCGCAGGAGCTTCGGCTGCAGCTCCACCGGCAGTTCTCCTACCTCGTCGAGGAACACCGTCCCGCCATCCGCGGCCTCGAACGCGCCAACGCGATCGCGGTCTGCGCCGGTGAAGCTCCCGCGCAAGTGACCGAAAAGCTCGGACTCGACGAGGTTCGGACTGATCGCACCGCAATCGACGACGACGAACGGCTTGTCCGCGCGCGGACTCCGCTGCACGATCTCGTTGGCGACCAGCTCCTTGCCCGTGCCGCTCTCGCCCTCGATGAGGACGTTGATGTCGCTCGGAGCCACTTTCTCGAGCAGCGCGAAGAGCTTTCGCATCGGGACGCTCGTCCCGGCAAGCTGTCCGAAGGCCGGGATCATCGGCACGACGGCCTGACCTGCAGGCGCCACCGCCCGTACTCGAACGATCGAGTCGCCGAGCGCAAGTGTTGCGTCGGCCGGCAGGTCGGCGTCGCGAATGCGCACCCCCTCGAGCCTCGTGCCGTTCAGCGAGCCCCAGTCGCGCACGCGCCACGCTCCCTCTTCCCGCACCAGGCGGCAGTGGAAACGCGACACGGCAGGGTCCTGGACGACCAGATCGTTCGAGGAGTGCGTGCCTACACGGCACAGGTCTCCGTCGTAGAGCACCATACGGGACGTCGCCTTGCCCGCCTCTCGCTCCACGGTCAACGACAGGCGCGGGATCGCGACGGTATCGATGAGCTGCCGCACCGTGGCTACGCTCTGCTCGTCCCGCCGCAGCATCGTGGGGGGGCCGTCCGGGGCCGAGGGATACAGCGACGGGGGTTTCGGCGCGGTCCCCGGGATCTCGATTCCGACCATCGGCTGCGAGCCGCGAGCGCCAGGAAGAGGCGGCGTCCGCGGCGAGGAGGACGGCGGCGAATCGCCCGGTGGTGGGGAGGAACGTGCAGGCGGCCTAGGAGGCGTGGGCTGCGGCGGAGGTATGGGACGGCGAGGGTTGCTCACGCAGTCCCAGAGTATGGCACCCACGGGGCCCTTCGCGCGACCCCCGATCACACCGGCTTCGGCTTCGCTTAGCTGGGTTTGGCGAGTTTGCCCTTCTCGGCCGTCGCACGGCGTGCGCTTGCACGAGACGAGGTAGGATGTCCGCCGCGTTGTCGCGGGGCGCTGCGACCCACCCGCGGGGTGTTGCCGCGAGCGGGCCGGCCGGCGCGAGCATGCGGCGCTGCTCCCGCGCCGGGAATTGCGGAGCGCAGTGCGACTCGGCCCTCCGGCGCCGGGGCAGTCGATGCATCGCGCTCGGACGAAGGAGGCGAGGAGATATCGTTCGCGGGCACGTCCGCTGTCTCGACGCGCCTCTCGACGCGCGGGGGGTCGACGGCGTGCGCGAGGAGGCGCTCGCTCGCGGTGGCATCCGATAGAGAGGCCACGGGCGGCGTGGCGGCTTGCCACGGATCCGACAGAGACTTGAGCGCAGCTCCCGCGGATGCGCCCAGCGCCGCCAAGAGAAGGGCAACCCCCGCCATGCTCCCGAGGACGCTCCGGTGCGCCGCTCGCACCGCCCGAGCGACCGTGCGGAAAACCGCGCCGTCGCCATCCATGATCGTGCGCCGCACGATGCGGGGGATGACAGGCAGGGCGCAATTCTTCGAGGGATGCCGGTTGGGTCGCGCGACCGGCAGAGGCGTAGCCGGGTCCGCGCGCTTGCGCGTCGGGCCGGCGGGCTGTCTCGCAGCGGCGGCCTCCGTCGAGAACGTGAGCACCGGGCTGGCTCTCTCGAGCACGGCTCCACACGTGAACCGTTGCGCGGACATCGCCTGAGTCTCGAGCAAGGCCGGTGCCGAGGCCGCCTTCGTCGGCGATCCGCACATTTTCGCAGTGGAAACGTGCTGCCAAACGCGCCTGCCTGATGCCGCAAAGCCGCAGTTTGCGGTCTTCCCAGCTCAGTCTTCGTGATGTTGCCCTCGAGCCAAACGCCAACGCTGTCGAGTGCTTGAGCCATGCGGCCCGTGGCTTGAAGAGGACGAACGTCGCCACGGAGGAACCATGGTCCGCTGCGCTCCGCCCACCCGATACACGTTCGCCTCGGTGCTGGCCGCGACCCTTGCTGCAGGCACGGCTCGAGGCGACGCCGCAGGGCCGCGTGCCGCGGCTGCGCAGGCTGCCGTTCTCCGAGCGGCCGACAGCGCAGCCGCCGGCTCCATCGCGGGCGAGGCGTCGCGCGCGCGCTTCGGCCACGCAGACCTGTACGTTCCGACGTTCTTCCATCCCGTCGACGGCACCTACGACGTCGTCGTGCATTTCCATGGCACCTCCTCGCTGCAGGAAGACAACTTCGAACGAGCTCACGTCAACGCGGCGGTCGTGAGCGTGAACCTGGGTGTTGCGTCGGACGCCTATGCGAACGCGTTCCGCGCGCCCGGGACGTTCGACGAGCTGCTCGCGCAAACGCATCGCGCGCTCGCAGCGACGGGACGACTCGGCGGCGCCCGTCTGGGCCGGGTCGCGCTTTCTGCCTGGAGCGCAGGGTTTGCGTCGGTGGGCGCCATTCTTGGACAGCCCGGTGTCTTCGACCGCATCGACGCCGTCCTTCTGGCCGACGGTCCCCACGCAAACTACGTCGCGCCTCATCGGGTGAACGACGCAGCGATCGAGAAGTGGACGCGGGTCGCCGAAGACGCGATGCGCGGTGAGAAGCTCTTCGCCCTCACGCACTCGTCGATCCCGACTGTCGGGTACCCCAGCACCACGGAGACCGTCGGCGAGCTACTGAAGCTCACGTCCGTAGAGAAGGTCCCGACGGACGCGACGGGCCCGCGCGGCATGCGCGCGATCTACGCGAGCCACCAGGGCGACTTCCACGTCGAGGGCTACGAGGGTACCACGGCCAAGGATCACATAGACCACATCAAGGCCATGGCGGAAACCCTTCTCCCCTACTTGCGCGATCGCTGGAGGAGGTAGAGACGCAGGGCAGGACCCGCCCGCCCTGCGTCCCCGCTCCGAGCGGTCGGTCTCAGGCCTCTGCCTCGACGGCGCGGTGGCGACCGGGCCGCACGACGCCGGTGGCGACGATGGCCTGGCGGAGCGTGCTTTGCAAATCCCCGCTCGCCGCGAGCGCTTCCCGTGCGCGCTCCTTCCCGTTCCCGAGGGGAGCGCCCGCGAACGACAGATGCGCTCCCGACTTGTCGATGAGCCCGCGCGCGACGCCCAGGTCCAGCAGTTCGGTAACCGGGTCGATTCCGTCGCCCCACCGGATTTCGAACTCGGCCTCCGTGAACGGCGGCGCGCACTTGTTCTTGGCGATCTTGACCCGCGTGCGGCCGCCCACGAGTTCGTCGCCCACCTTCACCTGGCCGATGCGCCGGACGTCGAAGCGCATCGAAGCGTAGAACTTGAGCGCGTTGCCTCCTGTCGTCGTCTCCGGCGAGCCGAACGTAACGCCGATCTTCTGCCGGAGCTGGTTCAGGAACATGAGCGTCGTGCCCGCTCGATAGGCCGCCGCCGTGAGCTTGCGGAGCGCCTGGCTCATCAACCGGGCCTGAAGCCCCATGTGCGCGTCGCCCATGTCTCCTTCGAGCTCCGCCTTGGGAGTAAGGGCGGCGACCGAGTCGATCACGACGAGGTCGACCGCACCAGAGCGAACGAGCATCTCGGTGATGTCGAGCGCCTGTTCGCCGGTATCCGGCTGCGAGATGAGGACCTTCTCGGTCTGCACGCCGATGCTGCGAGCGTAGCCGACGTCGAGGGCATGCTCGGCGTCGATGAACGCCGCGACACCGTCGGCCTTTTGCGCCTCGGCGATCGCGTGCAGAGCGAGCGTCGTCTTCCCGCTGGACTCCGGCCCGTAGATCTCGACGACCCGGCCTCGCGGATACCCGCCAACGCCGGTCGCGAGGTCGAGAGCCAGAGACCCGGTTGGGATCGTCGCGACGGGCTCGGGGTCTTCATCGTCCCCGAGCGTCATGACTGCGCCCTTTCCGAACTGTTTTTCTACCGCAACAATGACGCCCTTCAGGGCGCGCATCTTTTCCGCGAGCTGCTCGATCATGTGACTGTTCTCCTTCGTGTGCCCCACGGTTGAACGCACGCAACCGCGGGGCGACGGTCGCGCGCCTTGACGCAGTCCCTATCCGGTGGCGGAGGAGACCTCCGAGGCGACCGAGGGTCCGACCGAGCCCCGGTCCAGCACGCGCAGGCCGATCGCCTCGGCGATGTGCGCAGGGCGAAGCGCTACCGAGCCGTCGAGGTCCGCGATGGTACGCGCGACCCGTAGCACCTTCCCGTACGCGCGCGCCGAGAGCGCGAGCCGGTCGACGGCGGCGCGGAGCATCCGCAAGCCGACGTCGCACGGCTGGGCAACGCGCTCGACGTCGCGCTGAGCGAGCGACGCGTTTGTCGGCGCGGCAACCTCCTTCTTCGACTGCCGCTCCCGTTGCACGGCTCTCGCCGCCTCCACACGAGCGCGCACGCTCCGGCTCGGCTCGCCGCACGCGACCGCCTGCAGCGAAGCCACTTCGACCGGCGGGAGCGCGACGTGCACGTCGATCCGGTCGAGAAGGGGCCCGCTCAGCCGGGCACGGTACCCGCGCAAGCGTTCGGGAGAGCACGCGCAACGGCCGCTTCGATCGCCGTACCACCCGCACGCACAAGGATTCATCGCGCAGACGAGGAGCAGACGCGCGGGGAAGGTGGCCTTGCCTCGAGCCCGCGAGACGGTCACCACGCCGTCCTCCAGCGGTTGACGCAACGCCTCGAGCGCCGCTCGACGAAACTCGGGCAGCTCGTCGAGAAAGAGCACGCCCTGATGCGCCAGGCTCACTTCGCCGGGCCGGGGTCCGTCGCCTCCACCGACCAGCCCGACCTCGCTGACGGTATGGTGGGGTGCGCGAAACGGGCGGGCGCGGGACAGACCTCGCGAGGCCGAAAGGAGCCCCGCCACGCTATGGATCGCCGTCACCTCGAGCGCCTCTTCGCTCGAGAGGGGTGGAAGGATGCTCGGTAGCCGACGCGCGAGCATCGTCTTTCCCGCGCCGGGCGGACCAATCATGAGGACGTTGTGCGCGCCTGCGGCGGCGACCTCGATGGCGCGGCGAGCGCCGGCCTGGCCGCGTACGTCGGACATGTCGTCGAGCGCCACCTCGACGGCCTCCGGCGCGTGCTGCGCCCGCGGCAGCTCGGAACCCTCGCGCAGGGCGGCGACCAGCTCGCCCAGCGACCCCACGGTTCGAACGTCCATTCCCGCGACGAGTGCGGCCTCCGCCGCGTTTGCGCGGGGCACGATCGCGCGCTTCACGCGACGAGCGCGGGCGCCTAGCAGCTGCGGAAGGACGCCCCGCAGCGGCTGCACGGTACCCTCGAGCGAGAGCTCTCCTGCGAACAGGATTCCAGAGAGGTCGTCGCGAGGGACGACGCCGAGCGCGCCAAGGGCCGCCACGGCAATGGCAAGATCGAAGCCGCTGCCGGTCTTCTTCACATCGGCCGGCGCGAGATTCACGACCAGCCGACACTCGGCGATGTCGACGCCGAGCTGCGAAAGCGCGCTCTTGATGCGGACACGACTCTCACGAACGGACGCCTCGGCCAGACCAACGAGATCGAAGTAGGGCGGCCCCCGCATCGCTTCGACCTCGACGCGGACGAGATGCGACTGAAGACCGACGAGCGTTGCGCTGAGCGCGGTGGCGAGCATGCGTGCACTTCGCCTGAGCGAGCGGCGTGCCCGGCGGGGCGCCCTTGGTTTCGCGCACTTCGGGCGGCTGACGAACGTCTTGGCCAGTTTTGCGGGTGTCCCGTGCCAGCGGCGTGGCCTGTCGAGTATCGCCGGTAGAGGAGCCAGGACCGGGTGGGCCCCGCGAGCGTGATGCTCGACGGCCGCCGGACCAGTGAGAGGCTGTTTCTGATTACCGACATTGCGCGCATGCGCCAGTTAGCGCCCGCAAGCCAGCGGCAGCTCTCGGCGGAGTGGCTGAAGCACGTCTCTCCGCTGGCGCGGGTCGCCTCGGTCGGAGGAGCGACCGTAACGCCGTCGGCCATTCTCCGCGGACTCATTACGGCCGTCTTCTGGCTGCAACCGTCCCCCAACCCCTTCTTCTGCCTAGCGTCGAGGCACGACGCCATGCTCAAAGGCATCGAGCTGCTCGAGGCAGCGCGTATGGCGCTCTAGCCGCGGCTCCTTTCGTATCGCGACCACAAGGGGGCACGCGCCGCGGTTTAGGCAAGCCCTGCGCGCCTTCTCCTTTACCTGGCGAAAAAACTCCGGTTTCATCGTGCGAGTCTCGCTGCATCCATGGTCGAGGAGGCTCGATGGCTCGCGTGTGGGCACGATTCGCCGCCGGCGTCTTCTGCGTCGTGCTCGTCGCGGCGCTCGGAGACTGCAAGCTGCTCGCGCCGGGGGGTGCATGCACGAGCAACGGCAAGATTCAGTGCACGGACGCAGTAAGCGGCTTCCTGTGCCAGAACAACGTCATCGTGACACTGCCCTGCCGGGGGCCGCACGGATGTCAGGGCCAGGGGGCCTCGTCGACGTGCGATGACGACCTCGCAATGGAGGGCGATGCATGCCAGCAGACGCTGAACGAGAACTACTCTTGCAGCACCGACCACTCCAAGGAGCTCGTCTGCAAAGACGGCAAGTTCCAGATGGCGAGCACCTGCCGCGGACCCAAGAAGTGCAGCGTTACGGGGAGCACAATCGATTGCGACGACAGTCTGGCCGAGATCGGCGACCCTTGCCTCGTGGAGGCTGGCGACAAGAATTTCGGGTGCAGCACCGACAAGAAGACGCAAGTGCAGTGCGACGCTGCGACCAGCAAGTTCGTTGCCTCGAACGGGTGCCGTGGACCCAAGGGGTGTTGGATCGAGGGAGACCTCGTCCACTGCGACTATTCTTTCGCGCGCGAGAACGACCCGTGCGACCCCGTCGACAATCTTGCGTGCAGCGAGGATGCGCGGAGTGCCCTGAAATGCTCCGCCCAGAGAAAGTGGACGAGGGCACGCGACTGCAAGCGCGGGGGCTGCAAGGTCAAGGGCCGCGAGATCTGGTGCGATTGATCACGTGACTGTGCGCCGCGTGTTCCGCGTGGGATTCGATCGGATGGTCGGCATGGAGCGCCCGCTGAGATGCGCGGTTCTCCTGGCGCTGGCGTTCGGTGCGTGCCGGACGCGTCCGTCCGTCGGCGCCAGCTGTCGCGTGGCTGACCAGCTGGTCTGTTCTCAACAGGCAAGCGCGCTCGTGTGCACGACCGGCGCGTGGGTCGAGGTCCCCTGCAAGGGCCAGCGCGGTTGCACCCACCACGGGGACTCCGATGACTGCGATGACACCGTCGCCGTGGCGGGGGACCGTTGCCCACGCAACCCACCGCTCGATTACGCGTGCACCGCCGACCGTACGAAGGCCCTCGTGTGCAAAGACGGCTCCTTCGCCCTCTGGCGCGACTGCCGCGGCCCCGAGGGGTGCCAGGTGTCCGACGGGCGCAACATTCGCTGCGATACGTCGCTCGGCGAAGTGGGCGACCCTTGTGCACAGCACGGAACGTACGCCTGCTCGGTCGATCGCAAGACGATGCTCATCTGCGACGGCACCAGCCTGGCCGCAGCGTCATCGTGCCGCGGGCCAGAGGGCTGCCATACCCAGCGCGATACGCGAAAGGTCGACTGCGACGACAGCGTCGCGGAAGAGGGCGACGCGTGCGACCAACCCAAGCGCATCGCCTGCTCGGTCGACCGCAAGGCGGAGCTCGTGTGCACCTCGGGGAAATACGCGAAGAAGCGCGAGTGCCACCACAACGACTGCCGCCTCGACGGCAACGAGCTCTTCTGCGATTGACGCTCTCCGAGGGCTCGCAAGCTCGAACTTACGATTCGTGTAGGACCGCGTGAGAACGCGGTGCGGGTGTGCGGTGAGGCGCTTCCGCGGCGCGCGTGGCGGAGTTGCACCAGCGCACGCAACTTCGGTGCACGGATTTTCGGTGGCTTGCGGATCGCGCCTCAAGGGTACGGGCGATGCACGCCGCCGCCCGCGACCCATGACGAAGACCGTTCCGCGATCCCGACGCATCGAGCTGCTCCTCAACACGCTCCTCGCCGAGAGGTACGCGCGGCGACCCCTGCTCGCCGAAGTCATCGACGAACTCGCGACGGAGACGGCCGGGTCCGAGGCGGTCCGGGCCGGGCGCGCGCTGCTCGAGAGGCTCGAGGAGGGCATCGACGAACGCGAGTTCGAAGGGTCGGTAGAGCGCCTCATCGAGCTGACGCACTGCGTCCCGTTCGATGGGCACGACCTGAGCCCTGCGCAGCGGACGCCCTAGCGCGCCACGCAAGTAGCGCGAGAACTCCGGCCATGACGAATACGTCCGCGACATGAAATCGGCCCCGTAGCGCACGTGGACGAAGTCGACGACGAATCCGGGCACCGAGCGGTCGGCAGCGTTGCCGATGGCGCCCGCCGGCACGAGCGCGAAGCCGGCGTGCTCGGGCCACGCCGCGCTCCGTCGTCGGAGCGAGCGCCATTCCCGGCGGCCCTCGCGGCGCGGCCGTCCGACTACTACATCGCGCCGCCGCCAGCGGCCTCTGGTGCCGACGCGGCGTCCTCTGGCGTCGGGAGCCCGCCACCAGCTTCGACCGCAGGTGCGCCTGCGTCGATCTGCACCGGCGGCGCCGAGTCGCCCCTGGGCGCTGCAACGTCTTCCGGCGTGACCGCGTCGGCTTGCGGGGCAGACCCGTCGCTCGCGCGAGGGCTCGCGTCTACAGGCGCGACGCTCGCGTCGGCGTCGGGGCAACCGCTAGGATCCCAGGTCCACGTGAACTCGCTCACCACCTGGGCGCATTCGTTGGGGTCGGTGGTGCAGACGCCCCCCTTGGAGTCGAAGCACCAGCCGCAGCCGGACACCGGGGTGCACGTGCCGCAAGTCGTGTACTGCGCGCAGCTCGTCGCGGAGCCGTACCCGTAGGAGTACCCCCCGCTGTTGTCGTCGCCGCACGCGCCGAGGACGAGAGCAATCGCCGTGGCCAGGCTGGTTGCTGCGTACGTTCGATTCATAGCGATCCCATTTAGCCACGGGGAAGGCGCAGCGGCCAGCGCACGAGCGCACCTCGCGACGTAAACGCCAGGTCCCAGGGTTCGACCACGCTCCGGCGCAGCCGGAGACGTGCGTCAACGGCGGGGCTCGGCGCAGCAGCGAAAGCCGGTGGAATAGTCGTGATAGCCGGCCCCGTGCGCGGTCGTTCGGTAGGCGCAGCCGTCGCCGTTGAGGTGCGTGTCGAGGTAGTAGCCGCCTCGGAAGGTGGGGCGGGGCGACATGACCCACTCGTGCAGGTTTCCCACCATGTCGAACACGCCGAAGGAGTTCGTACAGCGCGCGAAGTTGCCGCCGTTCGCGACCGTTCCCGCCGTCTGGTTGAGGCGCGGGTCGTTCATCGGGCCGGGCTGGTACATGTCGGGGGCGCCGTGGTAATGCACCTGCAGCGGCGAGACGCCCGAGTCGTTGCACGCGCCTTTCTCGCGCACGTCTCCGTACGGAAATGCGTGCGGCGGATCGCCCCGGCAGGCGGTCGCCCACTCGTCTTCCGCGCAAAGGCGCTTGCCCGCGCTCTTGCATGCGAGCTCCGCCTGGTTGCGCGACACGTATCCCTGCGGCACGCCCCCGTCGCGGGAAACCGCCCGCACGACCTTCCCCTCGGGCGACTCGTAGGGGGAGAACGGGCGCTCCCCGTCCGGCGTGACCTCGACGAGGGACGCTTCCCAGCGATCGATGCAGAACCGCCCCTCGACGAGCGCCATCCCTTCCAGGCAGGGCGCCGGCTTCGGTGCGTTCGCGTGTCCGCACGCCGCAGTGCACGCGAGCAGGAGGGGCACGTGGAGGGAGCGGACGAGGCGAGGCGGCAACGTCAGGGGCTATGCGGGATCAGATGCGTGAACCAAGCGGCTGCGCCGGCGGCCATCACGACCACGAGCGCGACGAGGACCCCCACCCTCGTCGCCGGCGTCGACTTGCCTCGCTCCGCGACCGACGAAGCAGACTCGGGCGACGGCGGCAGCGGCGCGCGGGAGCTTCCCGCATGCGCGACCGGCGACGACGGCGGACTGGAGGGTGACGGCATCGGCGCACGCGCGCCGCCAGGCGCGCCCGGTGTGGAGGGGTCGTCCTCCTCCAAGGCCGCGAGGTTGCCTTCGGTGATCCCCGATGGCAGGACGGCGCGGAGCGCGTGGTTCTCCGGCTTCGGCCCGCCGAGCTCATCGATCCACGACCCCACGTCGACGTATCCGCCGGACGCCGACTGCGGTTTCTGCGCGCGCATATCGATGGGCTTGGCGCCACCAGGAGGACCCTTGTCGTCCGTGAGCGAGGTGAACTCGAGGAGCGCCTCCTCAATCAGCTTGTCGATGATGCTCGCCTGCTGGGGGACGCGCCGTTGGCGCTCTTTCATCGCGCCCTGGACGAGGGTGGCGATATCGAACGTGCTCACGGGCACGCCATACTTGAACATGAACTTGGACAGCTCGGCGCCGAGGGCTCGCGCCGCCCCGTAACGCTGCGCCGGATCCCGTGCGAGCGATTTCGCGATGATGCGCTCGAGGTCCTGGGGCACCTTCTTGTTGATCGACGAGACCGCGGGCACGTTCGCGGCCTGCACCTTCTTCACGGTCTGGAAGTCCGTCTCTCCGAGAAAGAGTCGTTGCCCCGCTAGGAGCTCCCACAGGATGATCCCCACGGCAAACACGTCCGTGCGCGCGTCCACCTCTTGTCCAACGGCGGCCTCCGGCGAGAGGTAGGAGAATTTGCCCTTGATGATGCCCGGCTCGCTCTTTTCGAGCTGGCTGTTCGCCTTGGCCAGGCCGAAGTCCACGATCTTCACCTCGCCGTTCTTCGTGATGAGGACGTTCGGCGGCGACATGTCGCGGTGGACGATGTGTAGAGGCGTACCGCCGTGGTCGGTGAGCTCGTGGGCGTACGCCAGGCCCTTGCACAGCTCGAGTGCGATGAAGACAGCGGCCTCGACGGGGAAGTCCCGCCCGTGCTTCTTCAGGTGCTCGATGATTGCCTTGAGGTTCGCCCCGTCGACGAACTCCATGACGATGAAGAATGCGTTGTCGCCGACGCCGATGTCGAAGACCTGGACGCAGTTCGAATGCGAGAGCTGCGCCGAGAGGCGCGCCTCGTCGAGGAACATCGAGATGAACTTCTTCTTCGAGGAGAGGTGCGGAAGGACGCGCTTGATCGCGACCTGCTTGCGGAAACCCTGCAAGCCCTCGCTCTCGGCGCGAAACACCTCCGCCATGCCCCCGGACTCGAGCTTCTCGACGACGCGATATCGTTGCTGGCTTTCGGACATGTGGGTGTGCGCGGCTGCCCCTCTATAAGGTGCCATCCTGCCGGACGCAGGGTCAAGCAGCGCAATCGCCCACGATTGCCGGCGTTTCCCGCCCCTTCTGCCATGTTTGCCGGACGTTTGCCGCGCGCGCGCATACCTGTGTCCCGCTCCGCGACGCCCGACGCGCTCACTTATCATTGACATGGAGCACCGGCGAAACCATCCTCGCTCCCCGCGCGAAGCTGCGCTGGAAGGAATGCCCCGACGTGTCACCGGCCACGCCTGCCGCACCCGCTCCGACCGACTTTGAAAACGCCGTCGCCCTCGTCGAGCAGACGATCCGCAAACTCGGCCTAGACCCCGGCGGCTGCCGCGCGTCTGCGGCCGGGGCAGTTCAGGGCTCGAACACCTCCTGGACGCTCAAACGAGGGAGCGCGTCCGTGCTCGTCACCGTCACGCGGTACGATCAGGACAAGACGACGTACCTTCGGGCAGCGTCGCCGATCATCGTTCTGCCGGAGGACGCCGGCAAGCAGACGGCGTGCATGCGCAAGCTCCTCGAGCTGAACGCCGCCGGACTGGCCAACGCGGCCTTCGGCCTGGCGGGCGATCGCGTGTTGGCCGTTAGCGAGCGCCCCGTCGAGGGACTCGGCGCCGAGGAGGTCGAACAGATGATCCGCCACCTGGCCGCCGTGGCCGACACGTTCGACGACAAGCTCGCGAAAGACTTCGGAGCGAACAAGGCATAAGCACCGCATATGCGCGCGCGCCCGGTCGCTTTCCTTGCAGCACCGCTTTCTCTTGCACTGGCCGCGGAAGACGCGCGCGCCGGCGACGCCCCCGCTGCACCCGCCGCGGCGACGGACGTCGAGGTGACGAGCGACACCGCCGCGCAGTTCTACGACGTTCGCTCGCCGACGGGGGAGGTGATCCTCTCGCGGCGCAGACTCACGTCCACGCTCGGAGCGGCTGCATACAACCTGCTCGGGTCGCCGCCGGGGGACCCGCGAGCGCCCGAGATCACGTTCCGTGCGCGACTTCGTTACGACGCCGACTACGGCGCCGACGGCGCGACGGCCGACCGGACGCAATTCAGCAGCTACGTACCTGGCTTCTCCCAGGGGCCGCTCGATCTGATGTACGCATACATCGAGGGACGCCGCCTCTTGAACGGCTGGCTCGGGTTCAAGCTCGGCCGCCAGTACGTGGTGGACGCGCTCGGGTGGTGGTCGTTCGACGGTGGCGAGGCGACCGTGACGACGCCGTACTTCCTCAAGGCAGAGGTGTATGGCGGCCTCGAGCAACGCGGCGGCTTTCCCCTGAGTACGCCGCGCTTCGAGAGCGACGGCGTGTGGCGCGGGGACCGCTCGGGGTTCGACCCGTCGCTCTATCCGGCCTTTCAGCCCGCGGGTTTGGCGCCGGCGATTGGCGTGGCGCTGGAGTCCACCGGCGTGACATGGATTCACGGCAGGCTGACGTACCGGCGGGTCTACGACACGGGCGCCGCGAACGTCAGCGAATTCGCGAGCGCGACTTCGGGCCCGGCGGCGTACGATAGCGCACGCATCTCGTCGGAGCGGGTTGGTTATGCCCTCGACGCGACGTGGGCCGATCACGGCGGCGCCAAGGCGGGATTCATCTACGACCTGTACCGGGCCGAGGTGACGTCGATCTACGGCTCGCTCGACGCGTACCTCGGGCGGCACCTGACCGTGAGCGCCGACTACGACTACTACGTGCCCGTCTTCGACGGGGACAGCATCTGGAACTTCTTCGCGGGCGAGCCCATGAACGATGTGGGCCTGCGCGCCAACGTCGACTTCGACGATCGACTCAGCCTGGCCGGGGGCGGGCACGTCCGCATTTACAGCGTTCAAACTGCGCCGTTCGACCCCGGCAACGGCGCGGCATACACGCCGTACCCGTACTACGCGGCGGGGCTCGACTATTTTCCGACGAACGGGCATCCGTTCGACGAAGGCGGCGACCTCTCGGCCCGCTGGCGTCATGGCGGGACGCTCCTCAGTTTGCGCGGGAGCGGCAACTGGGGAGACGAAGGCAATCGGGTCGGCGGCGATGTGTCGGGCCAGCAGGTGTTCGAGAACCGCTACGTCGCGACCCTCAGGACGGGCGTCTGGCAGTGGGATGACAAGCTGCGCCCAGATCGCGACGCGACGAGCTTCAACTACGTCGCGGGCCTCGGTTACCGCTTCGCGCCGCGCGCCGAGGCCAGGGTCGAGTGGGAGCACGACATGAACCGGCTGGTGGGCCAGCGCTTCCGATTGATGATGTGGCTGACGTTGGCGGTGACCAAATGAGCGCGGCGGTCGTGGCGACTCGGGGTGCGCGTGCGCGGGCTTGGGAGCGCTTGGCGATCGCGCTCCTCCCGCTACTGGCGATCGTCGCGATCGTGCCGTTCGCCGTGGCGAGCGCCCCGCCGGCGGTGCACGGCCTGGCGCCCCTGCCGGACGACCAGAAGGTGCCCGCGAAGCTCTTACCGCCCGGTTCGTTCGACCCCGACACCGGGCCGAGCGACGTCATCTATCCGCTGCAGCGCCTCACGCTGCGCTTCAACCATGCCAAGCACATGACGAAGGACATGGGCCTGACGTGCAAGACGTGCCACCCCGGCGGACTCCAGAGCACGAACGCAGGCGACTCGCTCATTCCTGCGGGAACGACGTGCGACGCGTGCCATTCCACGGACCATACGAACAAGGCGAAGGTCACGCCCGGCGACGAGGCCATGGGCAAATGCGACTTCTGCCACCTCGGCTACAAGCCAGAGGACGGCAACGCCGTAGCCGAGCTCGGAATTCCGCGCGCCAACATGCTCTTCAACCACAAGGTCCACGCCGACCGGAACATCGGTTGCGCCCAGTGTCACGGCCCGGTGGATCAACTCGAGCTGGCCACGCGAGATCAGCTTCCTCGCATGCGCGGCTGCTTTCACTGCCACCAGGCTCCCGACTCCGCCTCACGCGGGGAAGCGCAGAGCGCGTGCGATACCTGTCACCTGCGCGGTGACCGCGGGACGGTCATCCGGACGATGTTCGCGAGCGGCACGCTGCTCCCGCCCCGATGGCTCCACAACTCCGAGCACACGTCGGACTTCGTCGAGCGTCACAAGTGGGTGGCCGCCGACGACTCGCAGTTCTGCTCGAACTGCCACCGCGAGGACTTCTGCACGGACTGCCACGACGGCCGAGTTCGGCCGCGGAACATCCACCCCAACGACTACCTGAACATGCACGCCATCGAGGCGCGCATGGCAACCGAGCGCTGCGCGAGTTGCCATCGCGACCAGAGCTTCTGCGTGACGTGCCACCTCCGTGTCGGCGTGGCGGAGTCGAGCCCACCGAACAGCAAGGACAGCGGTCGATTCCACCCACCGAAGAGCATCTGGAGCGATCCCCCCAGAAAGCCGGGCCACCATGCCTTCGAGGCGGAGCGCAACTTGAACGCGTGCGTGAGCTGCCACACGGAGCGCGATTGCGTCGCCTGCCACGGCGCCATCGGCGTGGGCGCCGGCTTCGATCCGCACAAAAACGGCTTCCTCGGCGGATGCTCCACGCAGTACCGAAGAAACCCCCGGCCGTGCTTCACCTGCCACGAGCCTACAGACGCGGTGCTCGCACAATGTCGCTGACCGTGACACGGAAAACCTTGCACCGGTGCGCCGCCGGGGGATATGACAATTCCCCTTGTGAAAGCCCTTGGGAACCTTGGGCGGCGACGACGAACGGCACGCCCGCGGCTTGGCCGCGGCGTGGCTTGGACGGCCCGGCTCCGGCATCGCTGGCGCGCGGTCGAAATGTGGAGGACGACGGTGAAAGAGCTCGTGCGCTATCTCTTGGAGAACATGTACCTGGATTTCCAGGGCGAGATCTCTCTGGAGACCGTGCGCCAGTTCCTGCGCACAGACGACAGCCGCGAGGCGAGGCAGCTCCTGCAAAAGCTCATCGAGGACAAGGGCGTCGACGAGCTCCTGCTGACCTTGGCCGACTGTCTGAAGGATCACCTGCGCTCGGGCGTCAACGAAGAGGTGGTGCGCGAGCAGCTTCAGCTCTACTCCGAGAGCTGAGGAGCCGGAGGGTGGCAGCGCGCGCGATCGCCTGCATCGCGGCGTGCGCGCTGGCCGTCGGGTGCGACCAGGGCCATCAGGACGATCAGGCGGTGCAGGGGCCGCCGGTGAAGCTCGTGGCCTCCAACATCACCGGCTCCAACCTGCCCACCGCGGGGCGCATCGAGCTCGCGTTCGATCGGTTGCTTGCGCCGCTCAGCATCACACGGCAGACGTTCGTCCTCACGGACAAGCGAGGGACCTTCTTTGCCCCCGCAGTCGAATACGACCCTGTGGCCCGCGTGGTGACGATCACGCCGGACAAGCAGCTCCAGGACCAGCAGTTCTACCAGCTCCTGATCGCGGCTCCGCAGAGCCCGACGGACATGAACGGGCTCCGCGCCATCGACGGCGCAACCCTGGATCCATCCGTCAACCCAAAGATTGTGTTCCAAGCGGCGGCGAATGCGCCGATGCAGCCGGTGCCGCCGACGGTCGACTTCTGCAAGGACATCCTGCCGCTCTTCAGCAACTGCAACGGCGCGGGCTGTCACGCGGGCGGCGTGCAGTCGGCTGCCGGTCTGATTCTCAGCACGCCGCAGACCATCGCCGCCACGGCGGTCGGCCGCGTCTCCCAGGAGGCCAACACCGGCCCGCGAGCGGTCGCACAACCGCCGGGGCTGATCTTCGGCATCGACATGCCCATCCTGGATCCGGGCGCAGGCGCCCCGGCCGCCGGCGATCCTGCGGACAGCTGGATGCTGTACAAGCTGCTCATGGCGGCGCCGACGGCGCAAGCGACGATCACGCAGCCGCCGTATTGCGACGGAGGAATGCCGGCGCCACCGACGATGGGACCGATGCATTCGATCGCGTGGCAGCCCCTGTCGGACGACGAACGCGCCAGACTTGCGAACCTGGTGCCCGGTCGCGAGATGCCCTTCCCCACCAACGTGAGTGCCCCGTTGAACCAGAACACGCGTGCCCTCACGGTGGACGAGCTCGAGCTCGTGAGCCGCTGGATCGGCCAGCCGCGTGCTGGGGGCACGCCGCTTGTGCCTGCGACGTGCGGCGCCTGCGTTCCGTGACCCGCTACCCCGAGACGCGGTTCCGACCGCCTTGCTTTGCCTCGTAGAGTCGCTCGTCAGCCCGCCTGTAAAGATCCTCGGGCGATGCGTCGCGCTCGTCGATCGTCGCCACGCCCAGACTTACCGTGCACCCGATGACCCGCTCCTCGAACCGAAGGGGCGTGGTCTCGACGATGCGTCGCACCTTCTCGGCGGTCGTCCTGGCCCCGTCCAGACCAATTTCCGGGAGGAGGATCCCGAACTCTTCGCCGCCCGTCCGGGCGAGGATATCTTCGCGGCGGAGCCGCGGCTTCACGGCCGAGGAGATCGACCGCAGCAGGTTGTCTCCGGCGAGGTGGCCGTAGGTGTCGTTGACGCGCTTGAAGTGGTCGATGTCGAACGCGATGAGGGAGAGGCCACGCCCGTACCGCTTGGACCGATTGAACTCGCGCTCGAGCGCCTCGTTGAAGTAGCGGCGGTTGAAGACCTGCGTCAGGCCGTCCACCGTCATGAGGCGGTAGATCTCCTCGTGGTAGTGCACCTCGATGTTCTCGCCGGTCATGAACTTCAAGATCGACCGACCGATGCGGATCTGATCGCCGTCGCGGAGGAGCTGTTCCTTCACGAGTGTGTCGTTCACGAACGTCCCATTGGTCGAGCTGAGGTCCTGAACCCAGTACTGCGTGCCGTCGAACGTGATCCGCGCGTGATGACGGCTGATGCTCTCCTGGTCGAGAAAGAGGTCGTTCTTCGACGACCGACCGATCTCGAACGGCGCGGTACCAAGCTGTACGCGTTTGCCCAGCTCAGGCCCATAGATGACGATGATGCACGCATCCCCTGCCCGTGACCCGCCGGGACCGCCGCTACCGGGGCCCTGCTGAATGCGCGTGACGCGCGTTCGCTCCGAGTCCCGCTGCACCACCTCTTGATGTTACAGCGCGACGTCGCGCAGCGTGATCTTCTTGGGATCGGCGACGCCCAGCCCCAGGTCCGCAGCTGCGGCGATGTATGCAGGCGGCCGCCCCTCGTCGGTGAGAGACTTCAGACCGAAGCCCGTGCGGGCCTTCTCGACCTCTCCCCAGCCGATGGCGTCCACCGCCACCGGGTCGGTCGACGCGTACACCGCCTCGTGCGGGATGACGTACCGCGGCTGCTTGTAGAGAGGACCACCGTTCGCCATGAGCTTGAAGCCGTCGATGATGTGCAGGCGCGCTCGCGTCCGGACGACGTCCTGTGCCGCCAGCAAAGCAATCTGCGGGCTGGCGTGGTGGTCGTGAAAATCCTGCGGGTTTACGTTGCAACCGTGCGTCATGTTCTTCAGAGCGCCCGTATACCCGCAGATGGAATGGTCCTTGACCAGCGCGAAGTTCACCAGGGCGGTCGACTCCGTGAGGGCACGCACGAACTTCGCCCGGCGGCCGGTTCCGGGAATCGTTCGCCAGTCCATCGTGGCGTCGTTGTTCGAATGCCACACGATGCTGACGCCGGGGGGGACGTCCTTCGCGTGAATCCTGGTGGCGTTCATGAAGCCGGGATACTGCTCGAGAAGCGTGATGTTCGTCGGGGGCACGCCAGCGGCGACCATGGCCTCCACGAAGGGAACCACCAGCTCCTTGTTCGTCGCCATGTTTTGCTGGGCGATGCCGTTCACCTTCACGCACACCCTGTCTTCAGGGTGCACGAAGAGCTTCGTCGCCTCGACCAGGTCGCTCTTGCCGGTGAGCTCCTGCATGGCGCGACGCAGCATCTCCTTGGCGTCGTCCGGCTTGGGGTAGACGCCGTTCGCTTCGAGACAGCCACTCTTCTTGATTCGAACGACGCATCCAGGCGCCGAGAACGGGACGAAGCCCGCCGGCGGCTGCGCCGCGAGTGCAGACGCGGGCCCCGCCGACGCGATGCGAGGGCCGAGCAGCGTCGCGAACGCGGCTGCTCCCCCCAAGAACGCGCGACGCGACGCGCCGGCGCCCTCCTGGATGCGGTCCTCAACGAGCCTCTCTTCCGAAGCGAGCGCGGCGCCCATGGGAATCCTCCGTACACCTTCACGTACCACGCGGCCAAGGCACACGTCTGCCGGCCGCTACGGCGCGCCCTTGCCGGGCGGCTTGCTCTTGGCCGGAGGCGCGCCCTGCAGACGGTTCGCGGACTCGCGCGACGGCACACTCACCGGCAACGAAGTCGAATGCGCTCCGGGGGCCGGCGGAGCGGACGAGGGAGTCTGCGGCACGGAGGAGGACGCACGAAGGTGCGCCGAGACGCGGAAAGAGGAGGACGAGGACGCGTGCGGGGGCGAGGACGCATGCCGGGACGAGGACGGATGCCGGGACGAGGACGCATGCGGGGGTGAAGACGCATGCGGAAGCGAGGAGACGGACGGCGGCTGCGAAGGCGCGTCCGGCGGCTGCGAAGGCGCGTCCGGCGGCTGCGAAGGCGCGTCCGGGGGTCGCGAGGCGCCCGCGGGGGGCTGCGAGGAAGCCTGTGGCCTGCGTGCCTTGTAGGCCGCCCAGCAGGCGGGGCACCGCCATTCGAACGCCCGCCTCCCTGGCGCGCGGATGCGCGTTACACGCCACCGATGCTTCGAAATGAGCGTGTACTGCGTCTCCGTGTGCGGAGCGGACTTCTGGCAGTCGATGCATTTCGTTCCGGGCATGCCAGTATCCCAATTGTCGCACCGGCGTGCTCCGGACACCAGTGTCCGCGGACACCCTCGATTTCGTCCCGGCCAGGCGGCGCGGACCCCTCCCCCCGCGAATTTGCAGCGCAAGCGGCGCGGCATACGGGTCGCAGTGGGGACCGGCGCGCGGCACGAACGCCACGCTTACGGAGAGAACCCATGGAAGAGCAATCTCGGACAATGAAGGCCGTGTTCACGATCGTCGAGCGCGGCACGAGCAACGGAATGACCAAGTCGTACTGGACGCGGGTGGGCACCGGCTTCGTGAACAAGGACGGCTCGATCACTTTGAAGCTGGACTGCGTACCGATCAGCGGCACGCTGCAGGTGCGCGAGTGGGAGCCCTACGAGCGTCGGGCCGACGCGGTGGATGCGGGCTCGCGCCCGAGGCAGCGACCGCAGCCCGGTGGCGAATCGATCATCTGAGTAAGAGGACCCCAAACCATGCTTCCCGCATTCCGGGAGGTACTGTCGCGCTTCGTGACGCGCACGATCGGCTCTCCTTTCGCGAAGCCGCTCGCGCGCGTCATGTTGGCCGCGGCAGGCCTCGCTCTCCTCGCGCTCATCGGGAGTACGGCCATTGCGGGCGGTGGGCAGGCCGCGGGCTCGCCCGCGGGCGCATCGTCGACGTTCCCCCCCACCAGCACCTCGGCGACGGCATCGGCCGCGGGGCCGACCCTGGGGCCACCGGCATCAGCGACGGCTACCGCTACTGCCACTTCGCCGACGCATGCACACGCCTCGCCCGACGATCCCGTCTTCCTCAACACGGCGAGCACCGACGACCTCCGGCGCCTCCCAGGAGTCGGGCAGAAACGCGCCGATGCCATCGTCGCGTTGCGCGCCCACCTGGGTCGCTTCCGCGCGATCGAGGACTTGCTCAAGGTGAAAGGGATTGGCCGCGCGACGCTCAAACGCCTGCGTCCGCTCGTTCGCCTCGACCCGCCTCCTTCCCCGGATGCGGGGGGCGCAGCGATTCGATGAGGGCGCTCACCTGGTCCTGTTTCAGGCGATAGGCGGCGCGGTTCGCGACCAGCACGCTCGAGATGGGCGCGACCTCGTCGATAACATGGAGCCCGTTCTGCGCGAGCGTGCTCCCGGTCTCGACGAGGTCGACGATGAGATCGGACAGGCCGACTACCGGTGCGAGCTCGACGGATCCCTGCACGTACACGACCTCGGCCTGGATCCCCCGTCGCGCGAAGTGCTCTGCGGCGCAGCGCGGAAACTTCGTTGCGACGCGAGGGACCCCCTCGGGGAGCGGGCGACCGACGAGCCCCGCCACCACCATACGGCACTTGCCAATCCCCAAGTCGAGCGGTTGGTACAGGTCGCACGCCCGCTCCATCAAGACGTCGCGCCCGCAAATGCCCACGTCGGCCGCTCCGTACTCCACGTACGTGGGAACGTCATCGGGCTTGAGCAAGAGGAACCGCAGACCCGCCGCTCTGGCCTCGCGGACGAGGGAACGGTCGTCCGCGAGCAACGTATTTGCATCGACGCCCGCGCGCGCGAGCAGGGGCGCAACCGCACGCAGGACGCGGCCCTTCGGCAGGGCCAGAGTTAGCGGGCCGCTCATGACTCGGCTCCTTTCACGCGCTTGATGTCGGCTCCCAGGCCTCGCAGCTTGTCCTCGATGCGCTCGTACCCGCGATCGATGTGGTACACGCGGCGGACTTCGGTCTCGTCTTCCGCCACGAGCCCTGCAATCACGAGCGAGGCGCTGGCCCGCAGGTCGGTAGCCATGACGCTTGCACCGTAAAGCTTGTCCACACCCTGTACGACTGCGGTGTTCCCCCGCAGAGCCACGCTGGCCCCCATTCGCTGGAGCTCCGGGACGTGCATGAATCGATTCTCGAAGATGGTCTCGCTGATCACGCTCTCTCCGCGCGCAAAGCACATCAGAACGAGGAACTGAGCCTGCATATCCGTCGGGAAGCCAGGGTGCGGCGCCGTCGTGACGTTCACGGCGCGTAGGGGCCCGGTTCGCCGCACGCGGACGACGCGACCCTCGCTCGCGACGTCCACCCCGGCGGCCCGCATCTTCACGATCAGGGCCTCCATGTCCGAGAGCTCGGCGCCCTCGAGACCGACGTCGCCACCTTCGGCGATTGCGGCCGCCACCATGTACGTGCCTGCCTCGATGCGGTCGGCGATGATCGCGTGGTCGAACGGTGCCAGCTCACCCCGGTCGGACCCGCGGACGTGAATGACGTCCGTCCCGGCGCCGTCCACCTCGGCCCCCATCTTGTTGAGCACGCGGCCCAGCTCCTCGACCTCCGGCTCGCGCGCGCAGTTGACGAGCGTCGTCCTGCCCTTCGCGAGCGCGGCTGCCATCATCAGGTTCTCGGTCCCGGTGACAGTTGGAATGTCGAAGTACACTTCGCTGCCATGCAGGCGCCCGCCGCCTCCTGGCCCTTCGGCGATCACGTAGCCGCGCTCGAGATGAATGCTGCACCCCATCGCCTCCAGGCCCTTGAGGTGCTGGTCGATCGGACGTGCACCGATCTGGCACCCACCAGGCAGAGAGACCTTCGCCCTCCCGAAGCGCGCGACGAGCGGACCGAGGACCAGAACGCTGGCGCGCATTTGCTTGACGAGCTCGTACGGTGCTTCCGGTCGAACGCTCGAGCCAG
Source organism: uncultured Myxococcales bacterium (assembly GCA_937998045.1). Classification (GTDB taxonomy): domain Bacteria; phylum Myxococcota_A; class Polyangia; order Polyangiales; family Polyangiaceae; genus Palsa-1150. The sequence goes on along the minus strand of CALKVG010000462.1, from coordinate 13,355 downwards.
GGGCGACGTCCACGACCGGCGCCTCGACGGTCACGTCGCGGCCCAGGAATCTCAGGAGCGCCGCGGTGGTGTCGATGTCCCGCAGGGCGGGGACATTCCGGAGGCGGCTACCTCCGTCGGAGAGCAGGCTGGCACACAGAATGGGAAGCGCGGCGTTCTTGGCCCCGCTTATGCGGACGGTGCCGCGTAGCGGCGCTCCCCCGCGAATGCGAATGGCGTCCATCGATGACGGTTTTTGCACCAAATTGCTCAGGCGGCCAAGGGCGCAGCGAAGGTCGCGCAGCTTTCGCCGGATTCACGGCCGCCGAAGGGCGCCCACGGGGAGAACGGCTCAGCCGCGGGCCGCGGGGGCAGGCAAGCTGATTCGACTGCGAACCCCCCATTCCTCGAGCGAGCTGTCGAACGCGCCTCCCTCGGTAGTAACCAACCAGACGGCAGGGCGTGCGGCGAGGATTTCCGAATCGAGGGTCTTCAGCTGCTCTTCGCCGAGCGCATCCTCCACGAGGGGGAACAGCGCGGATTCCTGTGCCCACGCGTGTCGCGCGAAGGCTGCCCGCAGTTCGGTGAGAGCGCCGGAAAACGTGGCGTCCCCGACGCGAACCTCGAGAACGCGTCGCAGGAGCATTCGGATTCGAACGTGCTGCCTGCCCGGACGCGTGACGCTAGGCGGGAAGCGGCGTTCGCGCCGGGCCAGAGAGCGCGCCACGGGATAGAAGACCGCCTCCTCTGCGGCGATGTGGGCTACGAGCTCCTCGGCGAGCCGTGAGAGCGCGCGGACGCGCTGGAAGCGCCGCGGCCCGCGGTCGACGTCGTCGAACAGAGCACCGATGATGCGGTGCTGGACAACGAGCACTCGGCTGGCGTTCATGCGTGGGCCGGTCCGGCTCAGGGGGCCAGGATGGTGATCTCGACCCGCCGCCCGCAAGACATGCCACCCTGGCATTCGGCCGTCCCTTCCACGGACTGCGGCCTGGCGACGACGCGTGTCGGCGAGACGCCGTGCGTTTCCAGGACCTCGCGCACGATGTGCCGATGTTCTTCGTCCCCGGACACGCCGATGTTCTGCCGCTCCATCGCGCCGCCCTCGCTCATGCAATCGCCGATCGATTCGAGAACCGCGAGCCAGACCATGTCCTGGTCGAGCTCGCTCATGTGTTGCCGGACCAGCCGGAGCGTGGGGCACGCCGCGACGACGTCACGGCTGACTATCAGCTCCGCGTCGTCCTCGCTCTCCGCATCGTTCTGCCCCTCGCGGGGCCCCACTTCTCCGCTTCCGCCCTTGTGCTCTGCGCTCGCAGGCGGTCCGGCCGAGGGTCCGCCTCTCGCCGTCGCGGCGGGAGCGGGGGCGGGCGGCGTCCGTTCGGCCGCGCCGGGTCCGGGCGACTTGGGCGCGGCACGAGTTCCACCGCACGCGATCCCTCCCGCCGCCATGAGCAGCGAGAGGACGGCACCCGTCCATTGGCTCCGGTGAGACATGATGTCCCTCTTCTTTTTCCCCCCGCCGGTTCTCGTGAACGCCTTCAGACGGCCCGGACGGGTGCAGCCGGCATGCCGCCGCGTCGCGGCCGCCGGGCCCTGCGGGCTCGGGCGATCGGCCTTTCGCACGACCGGCACGCTGGCGGGGAGCGCCCGTCCGCAAGACGACGCGAAGCAGCGCCATGCGCCAGCGCGACACGGCGGCAGGCGCCAGCGCGCGACGGCTTCGCGGCACGGCCGCGGGAGAGAGGCCATGTTGCGCCGGGCGCCGACCTCGGCCGATCTCTAGGCTACTTCGGCTCCCTCGCCTTCGCGTCAAACTTTGCCTGCTTGGCCGCGAGAAGACGCGACCGCAACTTCGGCGCGTACCCTTCCTTGTTCTCTTGCCGCGCTCGCCCGATCGCGAGCGCATCGACTGGAACGTCCCGCGTTACGGTCGTGCCGGTGGCCACGTACGCATTTGCCCCGACCGTCACGGGCGCGACCAGCTGCGAGTCGCTGCCGATGAACGCCCCCTGCTCGACGGTGGTCGTGTGCTTTTGAAAGCCGTCGTAGTTGCAGAAGATCGTGCCCGCGCCGATGTTCGCCCGCTCGCCGATCACTCCGTCGCCGACGTACGAGAGGTGGTTGGCCTTGGCCCCTTTGCCCATCTTCGTCTTCTTCGTTTCGACGAAGTTGCCGACGTGCGCCTCCTCGCCGATGTCGCTTTCGGGACGCAAATGGGCGAATGGACCGATCTGTGCCCGCGGACCGATCTGCGCGTCCGTAGCAACCGAATAGGCGCGCACGATGGCGCCCTCGCCCACGTCGGTGTTCGAGAGCACACAACCGACATCCACGATGGCGCCGCGCCGGACGTGTGTCTTCCCGCGGAGGACGGCGCCGTTCTCGACCGTCACGTCCGGCTCGAGAACGACCCCCATCTCGACCCGCGCGCCCTCGCGCACCGTGGCTCCCGCTAGCCGCCAGCGCCGAACGATGCGGCGCTGAAGAACGCACTCGACCTGCGCGAGTTGATCGCGGTCGTTGACCCCGGCGAGGATGTCGGCGTCGAGCTCCACGGTGTCGATCTTCTGCGACGACTCGCTGGCAAACGCGACGATGTCGGTGAGGTAGAGCTCGCGCTGCGCGTTGTTCGGCACCAGCGTGCGCAGGCCCTCGCGGAGGAGCGGCACCCTCGCCGCGTAAATTCCGGCGTTGATCTCGTTCACCGCGCGCTCGGTATCGTCGCGCAAGTCGCGTTGCTCACGGACAAGCGCGGGCTTTCCATCCCGCCGGAGAACCCGCCCGTAGCCGGTCGGATCGGCGATGACGCACGTCGCAATGGCGAGAGCTGCCGGAGACTTCTCCTCGTCGAGCGGTCGCATCACCTTGCGGAGGTCTTCGCCGGTGACGAGAGGGACATCGCCGTAGAGAATGAGCGCCCGCGTGGCGTGCTCGCCCAGTCCCGTCAGGCCCACGCGAGCAGCGTCGCCGGTGCCGCGCTGTTCTTCTTGAACGACGGTTCGGACGCGGTCGGTGCCGAAGGTTCGGGCGAGGTATGCGTCGACGAGCTGGCGGCCATGCCCCACGACGACGACGACCTCGCGAGAGCCGGCGTCGAGCGCCGCCTGCACCCCGAAGTGCACCATGGGCACCCCGGCGAGCGGATGGAGCACCTTGGGTGTCTCGCTCTTCATGCGGGTACCCTGCCCAGCGGCAAGCACGATTGCAGAAGTGGTCTCCATGCCGTCTCCCTGACAAGCTGCTAGCAGCGTGACCTGTACCCGCAATGTAGCAAGCATGCTCACGCGGACTCGAGCCTGTGTCGTGGCCCACCTCGTCCCGTGCTTGGAGGACCCATGTTGATGCGCTCGCCCGCCCAGCCGGGCCGGACGCGACCCTCGGACCGGCCCAGGAGAAAGGACGGGAGGGCGACCGGCCGTACCGGCCGGCGATCGCTGGGCGCGTGCGTGCCGGTGCTTGCGTTGGGCGCCGCCCTGTCGTGCAGCGACGACTTTGACGGGACGCGGGTCGCGCCCAAACGGGGCACGCTCGGCAGGGAGCTCTTCGGCGTGATCTGCGACCGCGTCGGGGCTCAGGCCCTGCATGAGGATCTCACGGGTGGATCCTTCCGCGACGTGTGCCATCCCCGCGCGGACGGAACCTACGCGGATCAGGTCGACCAGTCGCTGCTCCCGGCAATGGCCAAGGGGCAGCTCGACGTGAACGGGACGCCCGTACCGCTCGCCAAACAGCAGGCCGATCGAGCGTACGGCGTCGCTCGAGTCGAGACGATGGCTCGCCATCGAGCGGACCTCATCGCGGCATTCGACGCGACGTTCCCCGACATCCCGATCCCCATCAAGGATCTCTCCAACCCCGATCCCACGAGGTCGTGCGCCGCTCCGGCCGCGAGCGGCGAGGGGTCGCTCCACACCGAGCTCTCGAACTTCCTCGGCCGCATTCAGGACCTCTACGCGGATGGCACCATCCCGCAGACGACGGAGTCCATCTCCCGCGTCGTGAACGCCTTCAAGGCGGCGCCCGACGCGCAGACGGCGTGGGCGGTCTACGACGCCCGAGCTGGTTACCGGCCCATCGACATCGCGCTCGGCGCGGCGCGGCCGGTCGTCGCTTACTCCGGCCTGCGCGATTTCACGAACGCCACGTTGAAGCTGCTCTCGCCCGACTCGAATCCCTACGATCCGAACGCACCGGTTGACGGCCAGGGCAACCGCACCCCGGTGCCTGGAGCCGCGTACCCACAGCTCTCGAAGGTGCTCGAGGTCGCCCACGCCGAGCTGCTCAACTCGACGGCCGACCCGCCCGACGCTCCGCTCGCGATCACCGCCGATCCGATCACCGGCCGCACGGTGCTGTCGCGTCCTCGCGTCGATCTCGAGGTCCTGCAGTCGCTCCTCTACGCGCGGGACCCGGCGTTCGGCGGCGGCGCCTCGCGCTACATCGCGCAGCGCGACCCCCGCGGCTACGTCGTCGTTCCTCCGGTCAACGGAAAGCTGCCCGCACCGTTCGTGGATGCGAACGGGGACGGGCTACCCGACGTGAACCCGCTCGGGCAGTTCGTCACGAGCGACGGCAAGCCGGCCCCGTCACCGTTCTTCGCCGTCGGCGCAACCGATGCGCTCGCGCGCGACTCGTTCGGGCGCGCGCTGGGCTCATTGGGCGGGCCGTTGATCTTCGGGTACATCGACACGAGCCACACGTACACGGCCTCGCTGGTGCGCAACCTCGCAAAGCTCGTGGACGCCAACCCCGCCGACAACCACGAGACGCTCATGGACCTTCTCGCGGGGGCGCGCGTGCTGCTCGGAACGCGCGACGCCTCGGCCGGCACCACGAAGACGTACGCCGACGGGACGAGCGTGACGTACAACGCGTTCCACACAGACACCTCACCCGTGCTCGACCTGCTGTACGCGCTCGGCCAGATCATGGCCGACCCGACCACGGACGATACGCTGACCTTCGCCAAGTCGCTCGTCAGCGATCACCCGAACGACGTCGCGCGCCTCGTGGGCGACGGCCTCTACGCCAAGGACCTCGCGAACAAGGACACCGTCGCGAAGATCCCGCCGACATCGACTTTGTGGGACGAGCTCATCGACAACACCGTTCAGATCGCGCAGGAGCCCGGCTTGCTCGAGGACGTGCTCCGGGCCTTCGGCGACGACGCGGTCCTTCCGCTCGCCGCGTCGCTCGGCACCTACATGACGAACAAGGACCACATCTCGTACGACCGCAACAACCTCAACGGTCCCACGTTCAACTTCTCGACGAACGACGGCTCGGAACCGAAGACTCCCGTGGATCGATCCCAGGCCAACACGGGCGCCAACCGGAGCGAGTTTCAGCGCTTCATACAGACCGTCCACGACACGACGGGCGTGACCGCGTGCAACAAGGATCAAGCGGTCGTGCACACGCAAGGCGTCTCCCTCATCGGCATCCCCCTCAACCCGGACATTTGTGCCGGGGCCCCCCCCCTCAGCAGCACCCCTTCGGGCGTCCCCTGCCTCCTCGGCGGCCATCCCTTCGCCGAGTGCGAGATCTTCAAGATCGACGATCTGTCGGCCTTCTACGTGGACTCGATGGTCGGATTGGCCAACCTGTATTTCCGTCCCGACATTCTGCGGAACGGCTTCCTCGGCGCCGGCGCGTCGACGATCTCGATCATCGAGCAGTCGAGCGGCATCGGGTGGGATGCGAACGACGTCGACACGTACAACGGGCCAGACCTGGCCAAGCCCGGGTTCTGGGACCTGATGAACGGCCCGACCGCGCAGCCGAAGACCTTCCGCCCCAAGCCGGGCTGGCTGAATCGCCAGGTCTACTTCGACCTGGCCAACGACAGCCCCACATCGAGCGGCCAGAACTACCTGACGAACCACTTCCTGACGGATTTGCAGGGCCCGCATTTCATGGGCACGGCCGTATGCCCCGAGCGAGTCATTCCGGATCCTTGCAAAAACAACCCGGGCGAGTGCGGCACCAACCAGGCGGCCGGCGTCGCGCCCGACGGCATGGTGCACGGCCTGCGGACGTGCACCGATGGCGACTGGTTCGTGCAGCGGGATCCCGACGCCTTGTTCGTCCTGGAGGATTTCGGCTTCTACAACTCGCTCAAGCCCCTCGTTACGGCGTTCGTCCTGGACAACAACCCGATGACCGGCCAGCCGCGGCGCCGCGAGGACCTCTTCCTCGGCCTGATGGACGTCCTCTACAAGCACTGGCAAGACGCCAGCGGGATGGCGGACGAGTGCCTGCTCGGGGTGGACCCCCAAAGCGGCAAGCCGATCGCATGCACGAAGGACGGCGCCGTCAGCTACGAGCCGCTCCTCTCGCAGATCTTCTCGTCGGACACGTTCACCGCCGTCCACGACCTCGTGAAGATCGTCGAAGGCATCTCCGTGCCGACGTGCGCGAAGTCCGACCCGCAAACGCACCGGTGCACGCAGGCGGGCCCCATGGTCGACGGGATCTCGGTCCTCGCAAACTCGACGCGAGCCCTCGTCGACCCCGTCCGTTCCAAGGCCGCAGGCCTCGTCGATCGCAGGGGCAACGCTACCGCGGCTCGCAACGACGGGACGACGAATCCGCAGGTCACGCCGCTTTACCTGGTCCTCGAGACGCTCAACGAGATGGACCAAGCCTTCGCGCAATATGGCCGAGCGAACCCGCAGGATGCAGGTCGCCAGGCGCAGTGGAGGAGGGCGCGGTCGCAGCTCGTCGACGCGTTCCTGTCGGTGACCGGAGAGAACACTCCGACCCAGTCTTTCGCCGATCCCTCCCTTCCGAAAATTCTCCCCGTCCTCATCGACGCGGCGCGCGCGCAGCTCGTGGCGCACTGTCCACCGCCGTACACGTCGTGCACGTGGGCGAGTCACGATCTCTGGACGAACGCGGCGACGACGATGGGCGGGCCGACGTTCGCCACCGCCATGGACCTGCAGGAGGCCATTCGTCAGGACGTGCCCGCGCGCACGGAGACGGAGAAGCTGCTCTCTTATTTGCTCGACGCCGTTTCGAGCAACGACGCGCTGGCGGAGCTCCTCTCGTCCTTCGACGACGTCATCCAGGTGATGCGCGACGACGCCAACCTCGTCCCCCTCTATCATCTGCTTTCCACCGCCGCAGCGCCCACGCAGACCATCGGACAGGGGCAGGTGCAGCGCGGCGTCATCGACTCGAACACGGCCTTCCTTTCCCGCATCTCCGGGCGGGCGTACGACAGCGGCGGAAACGAGATCTGCGCGAGGGAGCTCGACCCGAACAACGTCATCAACATCGTCCTCGCGCATCTCGTGACCCCGATGACCGGGGCCAACGGTCAAACCAGCGAGACTCCCCTGGAGGTCATCCTGGACGCGATCGCCGACGTCAACCGCGCCGCGCCCGGGTCCCCGGCGAAGCTCGACGGCCAAGATTACGCCAACGCCGCCAACGAGCTCGCCGAGTTTCTCGTCGACCAGCAGCGAGGGCTCGAGCAGTTTTACGAGATCGTTCGTCAGGGGATCGTTCACTGATGCAGAAGTCCGTTTCTCGCGGCGGCGCCTTCCGCCGCCGCGCGGGCGCCGCCGTGGCCTCGTGCTTCGCCGTCGCCATACTCGCTCATGCCCAGGAGTCCGTGGCGGCTGGGCTCTACTTCTCCGACCGCGGCGTCCGGCCGCTCGGGCGAGGCGGCGCGTTCATCGCCGGCGCCGACGACCTCGGCGCCATCTGGTACAACCCTTCCGGCATCGTCGACGCGCCTTCGAGCCTGCTGCTGGATGCCTCCTGGCTTCATTACACGAGCGACTTCACGCGCCGGGCGCTCACGACGAGCTCCACCGGAACGACGTTCGTCCAGGGCTTCCCCGAGGTCCATGGGTCGACTCCCGTCCTTCCGATTCCGACGATTGCGGGATCGTTCCGCTTCGGAGAGCAGAAGCAATACGCCGTGGCGTTCGGCATGTACGCGCCCTACACGGCGGTGACGAGCTACCCGCAGCAGATCGCGAATCCCGACGGCTCGCTGAGCCCCGCCCCGCAGCGCTACTCGCTCATCTCGCTCGACGGTTCGGCGCTGGTCGTCCTCGGCGCATGGTTCGCATATCGACCGGCGGACGAGATCCGGGTCGGGGCGGGCGTGCAGATGCTCACGGGCTTCTTCAAGACGACCGTCGACTTCTCGGCCTGCCCGCCCGACAACCTGGTGTGCGCGGGAGAGGACCCGAACTACGACGCCTACAGCCAGCTGACCGTGGGCCCGATCTTCGCCCCGAGTGCGAATGCGGGCGTCACCTGGGTGCCGTCGCACCTCGTACGCCTCGCGGTGAGCGGGCAGGCGCCCTTCCTCGTCGGCGCTCCGGCGACCGTCGATGTGCGCCTTCCCACGGCGCCCGAGTTCGATAACGCGACACAACGGGGCAACCAGGCGCACGTCGGGTTCGAACTGCCGCCGGTCGTCCGCGTCGGCGTCGAGCTTCGACCGCTCGACCTCGATCACGATCTGCGCATTGAGCTCGCGTACGTTCGCGAGTTCTGGTCGGTGCACCGGTCGATCGACATCACTCCGGAGAACATCCGTATCTACGGGATCACGGGTTTCCCGAGCCCGTTCGGCGTATCCCCGATCTCGGTCCCCCGCGGCGGACAGGACTCCAACTCGGTACGATTGGGAGGCGAGTACGAGTTCGACCTGAGCGGCTACCAGCTGCAGGCGCGAGGCGGTGTCGCCTACGAGACCAGCGGGATAAAACAGGCTTACGTGTCTCCGCTCACGATCGACAGCGACAAGTGGAGCGCGTCCATCGGTGGAAGCCTCTACCTGGGCAAGCATTGGCGGTTCGATGGCGTCCTCGCTCACGTGTTCGCCAGCGATGTGACCGTCTCGCCTCAAGAGGCCGCCGTACCGCGCGTCAATCCCGTGAAGGGAAACCCGACGGCAACGCCAGCGGTCAACGGCGGGTCCTACAGCTCCCGTGCGGACGTTCTGGGCGTCGGCCTCCAGTATGTGTTCTAGCCAACGGGAGTCCCTCTTCTCGCTATCTCGACTTCGCGCCAGCGAAGTCGAGAGCCGCAAGGCGATCGGGCGGGGCTACGGTAAGAGGTCGGGCAGCGGAGGCTCGGGCAAAGGACCGTTCGGGGTCGGCCAGCCCTCGGACTTGTCGGGAGAGCCACCTGCGACGAACGCGCTGTTCGCCGCAGTGGCCGAGCCGCTGGTGAGAGACCCGTGCGTCCCGCCGGTCGGCACGTACACGACGACCGTGTCACCGGCCTTCAACGCGTCGCGGCGAGCGCGCCGGTTGATCCGCTCCATCGTTCGAATCGACACGCCGAAGTGCTTCCCGATCCCTTCGAGCGTATCTCCGTCCTTCGCGACGACCGTCACGCGCCTGAACCCCTTGTCGCGCTCGAGCGCAGCGAAGAACTCCTCGGACCCGACGGCGAGCACGGATACCTCATTCTCCGGGACGACGGCCACGTGCGATAGATCGGCCCCGTTCGGCACGAATGCCTGGAGCGTCATCCCCTCTTGCAGTCGCGCGGCGGGGTCGAGGTCGTTCCAGCGATCGAGGTCGTCGACCCCGACCCGAAGCGCGTTCGCGATCTCGCGGAGCGTGTCGCCGACCTGCACGCGATAGAAGACCCGCCTCCGGTCCGGATAGACGAACATGTCGGCGGGGACGACGACCGTCGGCCTCGTCCCGCCCGCGCCCGGCGCCAACGACGCGGACGGAGTCGTCGCCGCAGACCCGTCGACCTTCGGCACGAGCAGCACCGTTCCGCCGCGGACGGCCTCTCCCGGAGCGATCCCGTTCAGCTCGACGAGCTTTTGCGTCGTGGTCTTCCGCGCGGCGGCGATCTGATCGAGCGTCTCCCCGAATCGAACGACGTAGCGCTCCATCGGCACCTGGTCACGCCGCATCTTCGCGAGAGCTTGTTGGACGATCGTTCCCTTTCCTGGGGGTACCTTCACGGGATATCCGGGTGACGCGCCGCTGCCGTCGTCGGCTAGAGGCGGAGTTCGCCCGGCGCGCAGCTCGGGGTTCAGCGCCTGAATGTCCTTCGCCGTCATTCCGGCAGCTTGCGCGATGGCGGCCACCGGAGTGCCCGGCGCGACGTTGACCTCCTCTGTGGTCACCGGTGGATCGATCGCGAGGTCGCCGAAATTGAAGGCGGACAGATTGTTGGCCACGATTGCGGTGGCGACGACCTTCGGCACGTAGAGCGTCGTCTCCCACGGGAGCGTTCCCTCGGTGCGCGACAGGGACCAGAAGTCGTTCGTGTTGTACCGGCGGACGACCGACCAGAGCCCGGCGTAACCCATGTCGTACGCCGCAAAAGCCATCTCCCAGCTTCCGAACCGCCGGTAGAGATCGCCGAGGTGGTCCACCGCAGCTTCGGTCTCGACCTGAGCGTCCATCCGCTGGTCGAGCCAGCGATCCACCGTCAGGCCATAGATCTTCGCCGTCTCCGCCGTGAACTGCCAGAGCCCCACCGCGGCGGCCATCGAGCGGGCCGTCGGATCGAACCCGCTCTCGACCATCGCCACCCAGGCCAGATCGTCGGGGAGCGACTTGCGGCGGAGGGTGCGCTGCATCATGTCGCGGTAGCGTCCCGAGTGCCGGAACAGGTTGGCGAACATCGCATGCCCGCGCGGATCGTCGCGGAAGAACTCCAGGTACCGAACGACCCGATCGTCCCAGCGCACCGGGATGTCCGGCATTTGAAGTCGGGAGAGCCACGTCAGGTCCTTGCCGCCGTCGGACGTCGTGGGCGGCACGCCAACCGACGGAGTAAGCCCGGAGCCGTTGCTCGCCGGCGGAAGGCCGGACGCGTGGACGGTCGGCTGCGCGCCGAAACCCGGCGGCACTGGGGTCAGCTCGCTCGGCCAGACCCCGCCCGGGCCCGGCGACGCCGGCGGGAAAAGCTCGCGCTCCGCCTCGCGGAGCGCGCGAAGCTCAGCGGTCTCGGCCCCCATGGTGACATCGTCGCCCGTCGGACCGCCCGCGATGGATCGCCGAGCGCCGGCGTCGGAGCCGCGCGCCGGTTTTGCGCCTTTCGTGTCGTGCTTGGCCGCCGTGGGTGCCTTCGAATGCGGCACGTCGGCGGCCTGCGCGGGGCGACACGCAAACAACGGGGCGAGCGAGAGGACAAGAGCGCACCCCGCACCCGCCGCCCCGAGCCGCCGCCGCGGCCGCGGCCGCGGCCGTGGGAAAATCGCCATCGATCGGAACGGTCGCACGCGCGTCGGAGGGGGTCAAATTCGCGTGGCTTCGGCTCGGCGGGCGCGGCAACTTGCCTAAATCAGCCCGAAGGCTCAGAGGCCTTGCACAAATCCGGCCGATCGGGTGGGCTTTTGTCTGGTGCCCTCCGCGTCATGAAGGCCTGCCCTCAGTGCCAGCTCCGGTACCCGCAGGAGGCCATTTACTGCTTCTTGGACGGCGCCGAGCTCACGAGCATCCGCGATCCGCTGATCGGCGCCACGCTCGCGGGGCGATACCTCGTCGAAGACGTCCTCGGAGAGGGCGGCATGGCGATGGTTTACCGCGCGCACCACAAGCTCGTCGATCGGCCGTGCGCCGTCAAGGTGATGAACCCCGCCCTCGCCGCCGACGCCACGGTTCGTGAGCGCTTCCGCCGCGAAGCGAAGAGCGCTCAGGTCATAGCGCACCCCAACGTGATCGAGATCTTCGACCAGGGAGAGACGACCGACGGGACGCCCTACATCGTGATGGAGCTCCTCGACGGGCGAACGCTCGCCGACATCATCGCCGCCGGCCCTCTCCCGGCCGCGCGCGGCGTCGCCATCATGATCCAGATTGCGCGCGGCATCGCGCGCGCGCACGATCTCGGCGTCGTTCATCGCGATCTAAAGCCCGAGAACATCTTCCTTTGCCGGCGTGCGGACGGCAGCGATCTCGTCAAGATCCTGGACTTCGGCATCGCTCGGTCCCGCGGAGATACGCGACTGACGAGCGCCGGGGAGCTCTTCGGAACGCCTCAGTACCTGGCGCCCGAACGCATCATGGGCGGGGACACCGGGCCGAACGTAGACCTGTACGCGCTGGGGGTCATCTTCTTCGAGATGACGACGAGCAAGCTCCCCTTCGAGGCGAGCGACCCGACGACGTTCCTCATCAAGCACATGAAGGAGCGCGCGCCCGCGCCGCGGTCGTTCGAGCCGAGCATCCCCGAGAAGCTCGACGCGCTCATCGTTCAGCTCCTCGAGAAAGACCCCAAGGCCCGTCCCGTGGACGCCCATCGCGTGCAGCAGGACCTGATCGCGATCGCGCGATCGGTCAACGCGAGCGTCCCGCCCGAGCCGGAGGAGGATCCGGCGAGCTCGCGCGTCCCGGCCCGCACCCTGCCGGCGCTCGTCGTCGAGCAGTGGAACCGGCGGCTCGAAGTCTTCAAGCGCATGCTGGAGCGCTCGTCGAGCGCCAGCCGCCCGAAGGAGCTGGAGGGCGTCCTCGGAGACATGAGCAAGCTCGTTCGCGAGATCTCCGAGGTGCGCGCCGCCGCATCGATGGAGCAGCGGAAGCTCGAGGACATCGACGCCCGAGGCCGCGACGGGCGTCAGCGCTTCGGCTTCGCGGTCGACGCCCTCGGCCTGGATTCGTCGCGCGCGAAGGACGAGCTCCGGGAGACGCGGGCGTCCATCGAGCGAGTCGCGGAGGAGTGCAAGCGCGCCGCATCGGCGTACGCCGACGCTCAGCGCGAGGTGGTGACCTGGGAAGGCCGGTCCGGTCTGCAGGAGCCCTATGCCCAGCTCGCCGACGCCTATCGCCGATGTGCCGTGACCGTGGAGGAATGGCTGGCGCTCCGCAAAAAGGAGCGCGCGGTGCAGAACTCGATCGACAGCCGCGAGCGCACCGTGAACGATCTCGACTACCAGATCGCGCAGCTTCGTGCGGCGCTCGCGAAGCACGAGCAGGACTTCGACCACGATCATGACGCAGCGCAAAAGCGGGTCTCCGAGCTCAACGCGCGCGCCGAGCGCATTGAAGCCCAGCTGCTCAAGCTGGCGACTCGCTTCTGCGAGCCCCTGCGCGCTCGACCCGAGCTGGGCCCGCTCTTTCAGCAGCTCGAGTCCGACGCCGCGGCGGCGAACTGACCCGGGGCCAGCCTTTTGGGGCCGGGGCACCAAAAGACAAACCTGACAGCGAGCCGGTCACCCGGCGCGCTCGCGCGGCCAAGCGACGACGCGAGAGCGAGGACCACAACCTGGTAGACTCGCGCCCCCGATGCGATCCAAGGCCATGCTCCTCATCGCCCTCGCGTGGGCGTGCTGCGCTTGCGGCGGCGCCGCGCCCGCGCTCGTGCCCCCGCACCTCGACCTGCCCGTCCCCCCCGAAGCCAAGCCGCCGACCCCTGCAGCCGCCTGGGCATCC
>CALKVG010000461.1 GCA_937998045.1 uncultured Myxococcales bacterium | reverse complement strand
GTAGTTGGTAGTCTGCCAGAGCGACGTGAACTGCGTGATCGCCTGCAGTTTGTCGATCGCGATGCCCTGCTGGGTCGTGTCGCCGTAATACGGGTCGAAGTCCGTGACGTACGGGCGCTCGCCGGAGGACTGCTGGACGATGGCCTCCGACACCGCGGCGTACATCTGGCCGGCGGCGGAAGCCTCCTTCTGGAACTTCTGCGTCAGCTGGTCGAAGTACGTGGCCGCAGGGGCACCCGCCGGCGGCGAGATCCCGAGCTTGCGGAGCGTGTCCGAGAGCTCTCCTTGCGACCAATCGTAGACCCAGGCCGCGAGGAAGCGACGGAGCTCGGTGAAGAACTGCGTGGGCCCGTCGGCGTAGTTCGAGAAGTTGAAGTACTTGTGGTACTGGCGGAAGTTGCGCCACAGGTACTGCCACTCGTAGTTGTCGATGTCGTGCGCGATGATTTCGCTCGGCGTCGTACCGAAGTCGAACTGTCGGCAGAACGGCGTGTACTTCATGTGCGCCTCGTCGCAGAAGAGGAACTGGTGCTCGCTCTGGTCCATGTTGTAACCGAGCGGCTCGTTCCAGCGCGAGTTGGACGCCGAGACGGCAGTGCCGGATCCGTTGAGATCGACACCGCTCTGTCCGGAGTAGCTCGTCCCGACGAGCGTCGGCTGGCCGCTCTGCGTGGTCAGCTTGGCCGCCGTCTGGATGTTGCATATGCCCTTCGCCGCGCAGCACGTTCCGTCCGGCATCTTTCCAGCGGGGCATATCGCCGGATTGTTGGCGTAGATGAAGGAGATCGCTGCCTGATCGTACGGTCCCCAGCCGTACTTGCCCGTGGCGTTGCCCCACGACATGCGGTCGGCGATCGTGTTGTACTCCATGACCGACGACGTATACATCCCGACGTGGTCGCCGGCGGCGTCCGTGTAGTGCGGGAAGTTGTTGCGATCGACCGACGCCATGAAGTTGTGAGCTAGACCCATCGCGTGGCCGAACTCGTGCCAGATGACGAGGTTCCAGAAGCTCGTCAGCAGGTTCTGAACGTATTGATCGCGCGTCTCCCACTGGCCGTTGATGCAGTGGCGCGCGTCCCGCTGGAAGAGGCCGATGTCGTCGTAGATTGGCGGGTCCATCTGCATCGTCGGATTGCGGAAGGCCTTCACGTAGACCGCGTCGTTGTGGTTGACCGTGGCGGTCTTGAAGTCGTTGAGGAACTGGAGGCTCGCGGCGACACCCGACGCGTCGGTGCCGCCGACGTCGAACGGCGCCCACCCGCGGTCGATCTGGCCCATGAAGGCGTGGAAGTTCGCCTCATTCGCGAGGGCCTGGATCTGCGACGACGATGTTCCGTAGTAACCGCCGAAGCCGGACGGAATGACGTACGGGTTGGTCGCTGGATCGGCGAAGACCTCGTAGGGCAGGATTGTGTACATCGCCTTGAAGAAATCGTCGTCCTGCTGGACGATGAAGTCTTGCGGGCCGAGCTGGCCGTACTGGGCCACCGGACGCTGCAGGAACTGCTGCATCTTGGTGAATAGCGTCGACTTGCCGTTGTGGTTGGCGGCGACGGTCGCCGGAACGAGCGGAATCGTCTGCCCCTCCTGGCAGGGACCGGTCTTGGTCCAGTCCACGGCGCCGATCGACTGCTCGTAATAATCGAGGCGGGCGTAGTAGTAATCCTGCCAGGGGAAGTTCGCGATATCGATGGAGTCGGAGAGAATCTGTCCGGTCCGGGGGTCAGGGACGAACTGCGTGACGCCGGCGAACGGCGCGTCGGTGTCGATGTCGCTCATGAAGCGGATGAAGCTGTAGCGAACGTCACCGACCTGGCGCGGCATCTGACCCGGCGCGAGCCCTTCGTCGAAGTTGCGCACGCGGAGCTTCGTCTTCGCGCCGGACTGCGCGAGGAGCGCGTTCGTCTGCGTGACGATACCGCTCTGCGGATCGAGGAAGATGCTCTTGTACGGGTCGGGGTAACCGGGCGCGAAGTAGTAGTCGATGTACTGCGCCTGCGGATCCCAGCGCATCGCGAGGGCGCGCGTGCCGAGGAGTCCCGTCGAGGGATCGCGCGTCGGCGTCATGATCGGAATGGTCCCGTACTTGCGCTGGATCGGGTCCTTCTCTTCAATGACGAGCGGCTGGTACGTGACCTCGCTGTCCGGCGTCGCACGAACGAACGAGTACATCACCGTAAGTGTGACGTTCTGCCGGCCCAGGTTCCGGAAATCGATACCGGCCTGACCGAACGAGTCGGAGCAGAACGTGTTGACCGTCGTCGTCGCCGTACCGGTCGACTGGTCGACGCTCGTCGCCGGGAGGTTGTCGTAGGCAATCGGGATGGTGATATCGATCGCGAACTGCCAGTAGTCGTTCGGCTCGTCGACGTAGAACGAACCCGTGTGCAGCGTGGCGGACGCGTTCAGCGTGTCGCCGCACTTCACCAGGTATTCGTTCACGAACGTCCCGAACGGAGCGACGTCGCTCATGTCGTTCTTGGCGAAGTTGATCTTCACCCACTGGCGGAGCTGCCAGTCGAGTTCCTGGTTCTCCTCGTAGAAGTTCGTCTTCTCGCCGTCCAGGTTCACCCGGTACTTCAGATCGACGTTCGTGACCGGCCACGCGTTCAGCGTCTCGGGGTTGTTGGTCCCCTGCGCCGCGATCGTGCCGTCCGCGTCGGCGCTGATCTGGCGCATGTTGATCATGTTCAGCTTGTCTTGCGTGACATCGAAGCGGACGTACGAACCGCCGCCGACGCCTCCCGCGCTGCCCTGGGCGCTCGCGAAGAGGCCCTGGGCCGCGAAGGGGTTCGGCGTCGTCGTGGCCGTGATGGTGGTCTTCATGATCCAGCCGGGATCAGGCGTGTTCGAGTCGCCCGGCCGGATCAGGAAGTCCTTGCGGACGTACTGGTTCTCGTTGAAAACGCCGTTACGCGACGGACGATCCGCCACGCAGCCCGACGCCGCGCAGAGCGTTGCGAGCGCTCCAGTGAGCACGAAAGCGCGAAAGATGGTGGACTTCATGACTGGCTGTCTCCCGTACTCGTAAGGGTCAGTACGTCTCGACGATGGGGTCAAAGAGCGTGGCGTCGACGACGCGACCCAAACCCTGGCCCGGGTTGATGCTCATCTTCACCCCGTTCGCGAGGGACGTGATGTAGTCGGGGTAGTTGTTGAAGGCGCTGTACCGGACGATGATGTTGCAGTTGTCCGATGCGCTCGGAACGCCGTTGAGGGGAGCGCCGGGGTGGTTGGCGATCCAGTCGAGGACCGTCGCCGCCGGCTCATACATACCCACGGCGAGGATGTCGCCGGTGCCCTGGTCCTGGCAGGGGAATACCTGCCCGAGGAAATCGTGCGCTTCGAGCGCGAGGATCTGGATCGAATTGTCGCTGGCCACGCAGGCGTTGCTCACGCAGTTGTAGCCCGTGTTGCAGGTGCCTCCGGTGAACTCGCAGCTAGGCTGGAGCGGATCCTTGTACGCGACGTAGTCGACGGTGTACGTCTCGAGCTGCCCCTCGAACTGCAGCTCGTTCGTGGTGATGAGCTTGTCGCTCGACCCGTTGATCGGAATGGTGAAGCCGGCGCCGAGCTCGGGCGGCGCCCACGGCATGATGAACGGACCGATGGGCGGCGATGCGGCGGGATCGCAGGTGGTATTGCCCATCGAGTCGGTCTGCTTGGTCGCGCACGCCGCCCACGGGTTGCCGAAGTTGGGAACGGTGACGGTTGCGCCTTCGAGGTTACGATCGACTTTCTGCACCTGAATGGGGCTATGACCCCTGCTGAAGACGGTGCTCCCCCAGACTCCCGGATACTGCCAGAGCCAGGGGTGCGCCTTTCCGTCGGCGGCGGCCTGGTAATGCCCGGTGGGGTCCCACGCGGCTGCCTGGCCGTTCTTGTCCATGAGGGTGTTGCCGTTCGCGTCGAGCGTGGGCGGCGGCGAGCCACAGCACACCCCCGCCGTTCCCGTCGTCCCGTCGCACGCCGGACCCCCGCCGTAATCGGCGGGGCTCTGCGGGCAGCTGTAGAGCGTCGGACTGATTTGCGTGCAGAGCGGGCAGGTCCACGTCAGCTTGACCGGATCCTCGGTGCACAGGCCCGCGGGAGCCGCCTGCGGCGAGGTGGCCGCCCACATCTCGATGTTGCACTGGTAGTTCGCCGGGAAGCCGGGATTGTTGATCGGCGCGTTGACGAGCACCGGGCTGCCGAACATGTTCGTCAGGTTCACGCCGTGATTGGCGTTGGCCGCCGGCGGGGCGCTCTTGTTCTCGGCGAGCGCCGTGTAGAGCGCGTTCTCCTCGCGGTCGAGGCGCCGGTAGTAGTTCGTGTAGCGCTGATTGCCGCCGAGGACGTCGTTGCCGTACGAGTAGTCGAGCGGCACCTTGAGGTACTCTTGACCGGCCGGCGGATTCGCGACGATGCTCTCGAGGTCGATGTACTCGAAGTAGTCGAAGGTGCCGCCCTGTTCGTTGTCGAAGAAGAGCGTCTCGAGGTCGATCGGCTGCGCCGCGACCACGTTCGGCGTGAGCAGCGTCGGATCGGTCGGATCCTTGTTGGCGTCCAGGAGCGCCCCGTACGCCTTCAGGTACTTCGTCATCGCGACGCCGAACCAGTAGTAGTAGTAACGGCGATCACGCGCTGAGAGCGGCAGACTGTTCACGTTGCCGTGGCCCATGATGCGCGTGACCCACTGGTACGACGCGAACCACCAGGCCAGGTACGCGCAGTCACCCGCGCCGACGTTGGCATAAACCCAGGACTGGAGGTTGCCGGGGTCGACACAGAAGAGCGCGTAGTGGTCGCGCGGCTTGAGCACCGAACCGAGATAGCCGCCCGAGAAGATGGGACCGCCGTACTGGGCCCACTGATCGAAGAACGTCTGCGCGAGCGCGGTGTCGCTCGGATAGACGATGGGGCCGGTCCCCTTCCCGGTGGTCGGATCTTTCATGATTCCGGGGATGGCCATCGTCTCCATGCCGGTGCATACGTGACTCGCATCGACCGGCTGCGGATTGGCTCCGGTGCACGTACCGGGCGGGGACGGCAGCTTGCCGACCTGTCGCGCCAGATCCAGCGACACGAGCCTCTGGAACTCGCGAACGACGAGCCCCGTGCCGGCGCCCGACGTCTTCGCGTTCGAGTCGTTCGCGACTGCACCGTACGCGCGGACGTCGAAGAACCAGTCGGTCAGCTGGTCGGTGTCGGCGGGGACGTCCGTATCCTGGACGACCTGCGTCGGCGACAGCTCCGGAGTGTGCGTGAAGTCGCCGTTGATGCCGACCACGTCGAAGTTGATGTTCTCGAAGTCGTGCGTTCGCGCGCCGACGAGCTTCGCCTTGTTAACCGTATTGAGCTGCGCGCCCACCGGGTCGGTGTCGTCGTACGGGGCAACGCAGTTCGCGATGTAGTCGGCGTACGTCTGCCCGATCTGCTGCTTGCAGACCTTGCCCATGCCGCCGGCGTCGGGATTCAGCAGGCCGTAGCCGGGCGTCGTGTTGCTGTACGAGTACGGGCCGCCCAGGGCCAGGCTGAGCACCATCGGGATCGAAGAGCTCGGCGTGGTTTTGATGTAGTCGACGTAGACGTTGTACGGGATGCTCGCGCCCGGGTTCGGGATGAGCGAGTGAAACTGCATGTAGAAGCCCATCGGCCGGACGCCGAAGATGCCGTCGCCGCCGTTGGTTCCGGTGTTCAGACAGAGGCCCGCGCCCGTGCAGCTCGCGACGTCGCCGTAGCTCGCGATGCCGACCTGCTTGGCGAACGTATTCATGATCGCGTTGTAGAGGTTGGTGAGCGCCGGGTCCGACGAACTGGGATTCGCGCTCCAGTCGATCTCGAGCGGCGAGCCGTCCTTCAGGATGGGCTGTCCGAGCTGCAGGACGTACATGTGCCCCGCGGCGTCGGACGCGGTCATCTGCCCCGTGTAACCGAGGTTCAACGTGAGCTGATCGATGATGTGCAGGCTCTGCAAGTACGAGAACCCCACCTCGCCGTTGTCGCCCCAGTGGATGTTTCCGCAGTTGTACTGCTGCTGCTCGCCGCAGCCGCCGATACCATCGGCGACGCCCTGGCAGTTGCCGCCTTCGAGCGTGCTCGGATCGGGCGCCTTGGTCGCCTCCTCGACCGTGAGGCCACGCCACGAATCCGCGTCGCCGCGCAGATCGAGGCCCGCGAACTGAACCGGAGGCACGATCGGCTCGTTGAGCATCTTTGCCCACCGCTGCCGCTTCAAATCGTCGGTGCAGATGTTTAGGACCGTGCGACCCGCGTAGCCGCCGTCAAGCGACGTAGTCCCCGGGTCCGCGGACGCGTCCGGGTTTCCGTTGTTGAAGAGCGTGCCCGTCGCGGGCGTGTACGGCTGGTTCGGCCCGTCCTCGCAACCTGCGAGGAACGAGGCGCCGGCGACGACCGCCGAGGACATGCACAATGCCGTGATGGCGACTGACCTTCGCATGAGCGCTCCTGATCCCGGTGAAGCCATTCCCCACAGCCCACGCGTTAGCCCACGCATGGACGGCTCGTGAGTCGCTGGACGGTGGATCCGCGACTCATTCGGCCCGCGCAATCGCGCGCGATGCCTTACACTTACTTTTTCAGTGACCTTTGAAGTGCCCCGAACTCCTTGCCTGCTCTCGCGCCCGGTGGGACGGATCGCGCGCGAGACTTCCCTCCAAGTGCGCCGCGGACCGTACAACCTCGGGAGATGCCCGAGCTCAGAAGAAGCGACCCGGCGTTGCGGTGGATCAAAATGAGCGCGGCCGTGCGCCCGGAAAATGCAGCCGCGGAGCCAAGATGCACTCGCAACATAGTGCGGGACGCGAGAGACGATGAACGATGAAGCCAAGCGCCGCGCGGCCCGCGCGGCGATCTCCGAGGTTCAGGGGAAGGTGATCGGACTCGGCAGTGGTTCGACGGCGCGCCTGTTCGTCGAAGAGCTGGCCCGTCACCTCATCGCCGCAGGCACGATCCAGGATGTTCGCGGCGTTCCCTCGTCCGAGTCTACGCGCGACCTCGCGGCGCGCCTGGGAATCGCGCTCCTCGACGACGAGGGCCCCTGGGACATCGACGTGAACGTCGACGGCGCCGATGAGGTGAGCGCGACGCTCGATGTCATCAAGGGCGGCGGCGGCGCGCACGCCCGCGAGAAGATCGTCAACTTCGCCGCGCGAAGAAACGTGATCATCGTCGACGCCAGCAAGATGTCCACGCGCCTCGGGGAGCGATTCCCCGTCCCGATTGAGGTCACCCCGTTCGGCCACCGCACGACCGCGGGCCACCTGTCGCGATACGGCGAACCTCGGCTGCGCCTGCGGGACGGCGGCGCCGTACGAACCGACGGCGGCAACCTCCTCTACGACCTGGTCGTTCGCCCCATCACCGACCCGAGCGCCCTGGACGTCGCGCTGCGCGGCGTCCCCGGCGTCGTCGAGACGGGCCTCTTCGTGGGACGGGCGGATGTCGTCCTCGTGGCGGAGGACGACGGCGTGCGCAAGCTCACGCAAACGCGCTGAGCTCGACCCTCCGGTGTCGAGTCGGGCGCCGGAGGCCTCTTCTCCGATGGATCGGTCGGCGCTTGTGGGCGTACGCTGCGCGCCGTCCCGATGATCCAACGCCTCGTCGATTTCGCCCTGAAAATGCCGTTCATCGTCCTCGCGACGGCGACGGTGCTGATCATCGCGGGGCTGACCGCCTACTCCAAGCTCGACATCGAGGCGTACCCGAATCCCGTACCACCCCTGGTCGAGGTCATCACTCAGCCGGACGGGTGGAGCGCGGAGGAAGTGGAACGCTACGTGACCATTCCTCTGGAGATTGGCCTGGCCGGGATGCAGGGCCTGGAGCACACGCGGTCGCAGTCGCTCTTCGGGCTGAGCGACGTCAAGTGCTACTTCGACTGGGGGACGACGTACGAGAAGGCACGGCAGGAGGTCCTGAATCGCCTGAATTTCGTGCAGCTGCCGCAGAACATGCAGGCGACCATTTCCCCCTGGAACGCCATCGGGGAGGTGTTCCGCTACTCGGTGCAGGGCCGGGGGTACACGACGCGCGACCTCAAGACCGCCGAAGACTGGATCCTCGAGCGGCAATTCAAGCAGGTGCGGGGGGTCATCGACGTCGTCAGCTTCGGCGGCGAGACGAAGCAGTACCACGTCGCCGTCGACCCGTTCCGGCTGCGCGGGCAGGGAATCCAGCTGAGCGGGCTCATCTCGGCCGTGCAGGGCGCGAACACGAACGTCGGCGGTCAGCGGCTCGTCATGGGCGAGCAGGCGTACACCGTGCGCGGCATCGGCCTTCTGCGCGACGTGCACGACATCGAGAACGTGGTCGTCGCCGAGCAGAAAGGGGTACCCATCCGCGTTAAGGATGTCGCGAACACGGCGATCGGCGCGGCGCCGCGCCTCGGGATCGTCGGCCACGACGACGACCCCGACATCGTGCAGGGCGTCGTCCTCATGCGGTACGGCGGACAGACGCAGCCGACGCTCGAGGGCATCCACCAGCGAATCGACTTCATACGGCAGAACCACATCCTGCCGCCGGGCATGGACATCGTGCCCTATTACGACCGCGGCAACCTGGTGAAGCTGACGACGCACACGGTGCTCGAGAACCTCATCGTGGGCATGCTGCTCGTCTCGATCGTCCTCTTTCTCTTTCTCGGGCACACCCGGGCCGCCATCATCACGGCGCTCAACATTCCGCTGGCGTTGCTCATCGCGTTCTGCGGAATGGTCGGCAGCAACACGCCCGCCAACCTCATCTCGCTCGGCGCCGTCGACTTCGGAATCGTCGTCGACTCCACCGTCATCATGATGGAGAACATCTTCCGACACCTCGGGCCGCACGGGAGGGGCAACATGCAAGAGCGCATCTTGCAGGCCTCGCGTGAGGTCGCCGGTCCGATGACGTTCTCGACGCTGATCATCGGCGTTGCTTTCCTGCCGCTCTTCACGATGACCGGCGTCGCGGGCGTCATCTTTTCCCCGATGGCGATGACGTACGCGTTCGCGATCGGGGGCGCGATCTTGCTCGCGCTCACGCTCACGCCCGTACTCGCAGGCAAGTTCGTCCCCGCGCAGACAGAGGAGAAAGAACCCTTCGTTATGCGCGCGATGCACGTCGTCTACAAGCCGCTCTTCGCGGCAGCCTTGCGCTGGCCCCGGCGCATTCTCGCCATCGGCCTCGTGCCGGTCGTCCTCGGCATCGTCGCGTTTCACATGCTCGGCGGCGAGTTCATGCCGCACCTCGAGGAGGGGAACTTCTGGATCTGTCTCTTATACACATCTCCGAGCCCACGAGACAGGCAGAACACTCGTATGCC
>CALKVG010000460.1 GCA_937998045.1 uncultured Myxococcales bacterium | reverse complement strand
CGACCCTCCCCGGCGCACGAAGTCTGCGGTCCTGTCCCCGGCCAGGCTGGACCCCTCGGTCGTCGTCGGGCAGCCCGTGGCGGCCGTGCTCGTCGTTTCTGCGGGTCGACGGGCGCCCGCTCTGCCGCGGCGGAGAAGAACCGTTCCTTCCGCCGTCATCGCGCCGAGGCCCCTGCCGCCTGTGCGGTGGTACTCAGTCTCTTCGTAGTCACGAATCGCATCGCGCTTTCCCTCGGCGTCGGGCTCCTCGGCCCGGCGTCGCCTCGCCGCGCTCGCAATTCGCCGGCTCCAGCCGAACGGCGCAAGCGCGCGCTTTTCGCCTTGCAAACGAGCAGTCCTTTATCGGCAGTCGCACCGATCGAACGGTCACCTTCATTCCTAATTACGACCGAACATCGGAGCCTGGGGAACGGGCCACGCAAGAACGACAACCCGGGTCGTTGTCGACAATGCCCTCTTTCACCAAGTGAATACGTTCCGATTCCGGTCGAGAGTTGCAGGCGCGCGCGGCGCCTCGCTCGCGACACGCAAAATGCGCCGACATCTTGTCCTTTTGGCTCACAGTTTGTAGCGAAAGCCCACAACGGCGCGCGTGGCCGTAGGACTCGATGCACGAAATCCGGCCGTCGAATCGCATACGCAGGCGCGGCGTGAGGAGGGCACCACGATTGCATGAAGCGTCGCGCCGTGCTCCGGCCGAGCGCAGGGGCGAGCACGCGGGGGGCCGGTCTTGCGCGTCCATAGCGAGGAGAATCCAGGTGCGTAGACAACGTTCGGGCCGAGAGGGCGCTTCGTATATCCATGTGCACGGCCGTACTGCGAGCTTTATCGCGGTGCTTTCGCTCGGCGCGGCCCTGGCCAACTGCTCGAGCGCCGCGCCCGAAGCGCGGCTGGGCATTGCGCCGGAGGAGACTGCGCAGACCGCGAGCGCCGTGACGACCGAAGACGGTCTCGCGCAGGCGTACGGGGTGTTCGAGACCCTCTTCACACAGAACGGACAGGACCACGGATACGTGATCGGGTTCGGTTATCACCCGGGTCTCAGCACCCAGAAGATTGCGTTCAACGGCGTCCCGGTGAACGGGCAAATCACGGTGAGCTTCGATACGGGCCTGGTGGGCGGAAGTCTGACCGCGCCGCAAGACGGAAATACCTACGATCTATATTTCGTAAAGAACAACACCACCCAGGGCACGGTAAAGCCCGAATCGGTCGACACGATTTTCAAAGTCGGAAGTTTCGTGACCAACCAGAACTCGCCGACGCAGACATTAAACGTGAAGATCGGCACCGCGCCGTTCCCCCAGCCCGGCGTGAATTTCGACCTCGATATGGTCGTCATCACGCTCCACGGCGCGTCGCCGACGAGCAACGTAATCGCCACCGGGGCACGCACACTGTTCGAGAAGCGGTTCTTTCGCGAGCGAGCGGGGGCGAGCCTCGACCCGGTGACGGGCACCCTCGCCAATTTCGTCGAAACGAACGATCCGCTGGTGCAACGCGGCGCGCAGCTCTTCGTCAACGAGACATTCAACGGCAACGGCCGGCAATGCCAGACTTGCCACCCGCTCGCGAACAACCAGACCCTCGACCCGGCGTTCGTCGCGTCGCTCCCGCCGAACAACCCCCTCTTCGTGTTCCCGGCCGGCCTCGACGATCCCACGATGCTGCCCCACGGGCTGATCCGGGAGAACGTGGACGGCTTCGAGCAGCCGACGACGAAATTCGTCGAGCGAGCCGTCCCCCATACGTTGTCGATGAGCACGTCCATCGGCGAGGTCGGTACGGCGCTCGGCCAGAGCGGCAACTCCGGCTCGGGAATCGACGGCCCCCCGCCGGATCAGCGCACCGGCTGGAGCGGCGACGGCGCGCCGGGACGCGGCACGCTGAACGAGTTCGCCTTCGGCGCGATCGTCCAGCACTACGCGCGATCGCTCAACCGCGTGCCGGGGGTCGACTTCCGCATCCCGACGCAAGGCGAGCTCGATGCCTTGGAGGCGTTCCAGCTCTTCAGCGCACGCCAGAAGAACCCCGTCACGAGCGCCTTGACGTTCGGTGACCCCGCGGCCCAGGCGGGCAAGACGAGCGCCAACGCCGAGGGCGTTTGCTTCGCGTGCCATCAGGAGATCAGCGGGGTCACCGCGTCGAATCTCAACTTGAACACCGGCGTCGAGAACCTCGCCATCTCGTTCCGCACGTCGACGAACATGCCACGCGACGGCGGCTTCGGCCCCGCACCGGGCACGCTGGCGACCGGTTTCGGGAGCACGCGTTTCAACGTGCCCCCGCTCTTCGAGGCCGCCCTCACGCCGCCGTTCTTCCACAACAACGCGGTGGCGACGATCGAAGATGCCGTCGCCTTCTACCAGACGCCTCAGTTCCTGGGCTCTCCCGCCACCCAGTTCGCCATTCCGCAGCTCACGACTACGAGCATTCAGAACATCGCCGCATTCCTTCGTACCCTCGGCGCGCTCGAGAACGTCGCCCGGGTGCGCAAGCGCGCCACGTACCTCGAGAACAACGCGACGCAGGGCGGGACGACCATCATGAATCAGGCCATCACCGATACCCAGAACGCCATCAACGTTCTGACCGCCCCGTCGCTCACCAGCTCGGCCACGGCGAACGCGATCACTGCGCTGAAGACGGTGGAGCTGACCTTCCAGAACTCCCTGCCGTTCGCAAACAGCCAGCCCACGACCCCGATGATTCAGGTGGTGACTTGGCTGGGGATCGCCGAGAACGACCTCCTCACGGGCAATCCGAACGGCGACTTCTGAGCCCGCAGCGGGCAGCGGCCGCCGGTCAGCGGCTGGGCGTCCGGGCGTCGCAAGAGCATCGCTCTCGCGCCGCCGGCCCAGCCGCGCTAGAGGGGACGGCCAGAATGCTGAAACACAACGTGTACTTCGATGGGAAGGTCCAGAGCATCGGCTTCGAGAGGCTCGGCCGCAGGATGACGGCCGGCGTGATCGCGCCAGGCGAGTTCCACTTCGGGACGGACGCTCCCGAACGCATGACGGTCGTGAGCGGCGAGCTCGAAGTGAAGACCGACGGCGGCTGGCGCGCCTACCCGGCAGGCACGACGTTCGAGGTCGCGGGCAAGAGCGGCTTCGACGTCCGCGCGCTAAAACCCGCGGCGTACGTGTGCGAGTTTCTGTGAAGCGCTCTTGACTCGGGAGTCGGCGTCAATAAGCGCAGACCACGCTGCCCGGCGCGCGCGTCTTCAGGCGCACGAGCGTGTTCGCGATCGCCTCTTTTACTTGTTCCTGGCCGATGGAGCGCAGGTAGTCGACGTAGTCGCCGATCTTGCGCCGAAGGACTTCGTCCATCCCCAGGCGCCCATCGTCGAGGATCTCCACGTGCTCGGCGTCGTCGTCGCTGACGTCGAAGTTGATGTACCCGCGGCAGCGCGGCGACCCACAGCGGCACGGGTCGCGGTGGGGCTCGTTGTGGCTCACCCAACCGTAAAAGATCGTCACCTCCTCGCCGGGACGGATGGGACGAGCGCATTGGATGCGTCCCTCGCCGCTGGCGTAGAGAGCCGCGTTGGGATCGCAGCTGTGATTGCATAGCCATCCGCCGGGGACGCCGGTGTCCGGGACGATGACCTGATCGCCCGAGAGGAGCGTCAGCCGGGTCTCCGCTGCGGCCGTGGCCTCCGCCGAGCGGACGTGCACCTTCTTCTGCTTCGGAGCGTACGGGACGATGACCTCTCCGGGGGCGAACGCGCGCCGCGCGAAGACGCCTCTGCCGGCGATGGGACTGTCCCGGAAGACCACGGGCGTCAGGCTGAACATCGGCTTTACCCGGCGCTGCTTGCTCATCGACGGCGCTGCATCGTAGCAGGCGTCTTTCGCCTGCGTCGCGACCCGAGGTCCTCGTTTCTTCAACCGCGGCAACGGGGTCGCCCCCATCCGCCCATGGCGGGCTCGCCCTCGAGCCCGTAACCTTGCGCAATGATCAAGGTCCACAAGTTCGGCGCTGCGTTCGGACTGCCCGACGCCAGCCCCTTTGTCTGCAAGGTCGAGACGTACCTCCGGATGACGGAGCAGAAGTACGAAACCGTCGTGGGGGACGTTCGCAAGGCGCCGCGCTCGCAGCTCCCCGTCGCGGACGTCGACGGCAAGCTGATCCCGGACTCCACCGCCATCATCGAGCACCTGGAATCGACGCGCGCCCAGAGGCTGGACGCCCGGCTCGACGCGAAGCAGCAGGCCGTCGCGCTCGCGTTCAAGTCGATGCTCGAAGAGCACCTTTACTTCGGGTTGCTCTTCATGCGCTGGGCGACCGACGAGGGCTGGGCGGTGTTCGAGCCGAGCCTGCGTGAGATGCTGGGCACGATGGGCATCCCGTCGGTGATGCGCGGGATGGTCGCCAAGAGCGCCCGCAAGTACACGGTCAACCGCACGCGAATCCAGGGCCTGGGGCGAAAGCCTCGCGTCGAGGTGGTCGCCGCTTGCGCGAAGATCATCGACGCGCTCTCGGTGCAGCTCGGCGAGAACCCCTATTTCTGCGGGGACGACCTCACGACGTACGACGCGACCGTCTACGCATTCGCTCTCGGCGTGCTGTGTCCCGCGTTCGACCACGAGCTGCGCAGGCACGCCGCCGGCAAGAAGAACGTCGTCGCGTACACCGCGCGCATGAAGGACAAATACTGGAAGGATTAGCCGCCGCGGGGCTGTACTACTTTCCGAGAAATGGCCTTACGCGAGCTCGGGCGATCGCTCCGCCACCGGAACTATCGTCTCTTCTTTGCCGGGCAGAGCATCTCGCTGATCGGTACGTGGTTGACCCGGGTCGCAACGAGCTGGCTCGTATACCGACTCACGCACTCCGCGCTCCTCCTCGGGACGGTGGGCTTCGCCGGCCAGATCCCGACGTTCCTCCTGGCACCGTTCGCCGGCGTGTGGGTGGATCGATGGAACCGCCACCGCGTCCTCGTCGCGACGCAGGTGCTCGCGATGGTGCAGTCGGCGCTCCTCGCGTTCTTTGCGCTCAGCGGCACCATCACCGTCCTCGATGTCCTGGCGCTCAGCACGCTTCAAGGGGCCATCAATGCGTTCGACATGCCCGCGCGTCAGGCCTTCGTCGTCCAGATGATCGAGGACAGAGCCGACCTCCCGAACGCGATCGCCATCAACTCGTCCATGGTGAACGCCGCGCGTCTCATCGGCCCGTCCGTGGGCGGGGTGCTCATCGCGGCCGTCGGCGAAGGCTGGTGCTTCCTCACCGACGCGGTCAGCTATCTGGCGGTCATCGCGTCTCTCCTCGCGATGCGGGTGACACCTCTGCCCCGGCGGGAGCTCAAGACGCACGTCTGGGCGGACTTGCACGAGGGCTTGCGGTACATCATGCACTCGGCGCCCATCCGCTCGGTGCTCTTGCTCCTCGCGCTCGTGAGCTTGATGGGCATGCCGTATACGGTGCTCATGCCCATATTCGCGAGCTCCGTCCTCCTCGGCGGACCGCACACGCTGGGGATCCTGATGGCCGCCTCGGGGCTAGGCGCCTTGATAGGCGCGCTCTACCTGGCCTCTCGCTCCAGCGTGCTCGGGCTCGGACGCATCGTCGCTCTCGCGGCCGCGGTCTTCGGCATCGGCCTCGTCCTGTTCTCGCAGTCGAGGTGGCTCGCGCTGTCGCTCCCCCTCATGCTCCTGACAGGAATGGGGATGATGGTCCAGATGGCCTCGAGCAACACGATTTTGCAGACCATCGTGGAGGAGGACAAGCGCGGGCGCGTGATGAGCTTTTATACGATGGCGTTCGTGGGCACGGCTCCGTTCGGGAGCCTGCTCGCGGGCGCGGTCGCCCAGCGGGCGGGCGCGCCGCAGACGCTGCTCTTCGGCGGCGGATGCTGCATTGCGGGGGCGGTCGCTTTCACTCGCGCGCTTCCGCGGCTGCGAAAGCTCGCCAGGCCGCACTACGAGCGCATCGGCATCCTGCCCGCGCGCCAGGGCGCAGAGAGCGCGTCGCACCTCAGCATTCCGCCCGAGGACTGAGCGCAACGCGCCCGGAGCTTGCTTGCAGGGGGGTCGATGATGGACGCGAGGCACACGACGCTCCGACGCGCGCTCGGGCGCCTGGCTGGCTGGCTCGCCGCAGTGATCGCGCCGCGGGGGGACGACGACATCGAGGTCCGGGAGCTCGAGGGCAGCGATTGGGGCGCCGAGGCCCAGCCGAAGGTAACGGAGTTCGAGACGGAGGAGGCGACCAGGGCAATGACTTCGCTCGAGTTCGAAAAGATGGTTTGAGCGAGTCCGTCGCGCGGTCTGCACCGGGGTGCCGGTCGCCCGTCTAGCGGGACATCAGCGCGTGGATCAAGTCGCGCACCCGCTCCAGGTCCACGCTGCAGCCCAGGGCCCGAGCCGCGCGCTCCAGCAGCTTGCGCTCGGGCGGAAGGACGCGCATGTCCACCGTCGCACCGTGCTCCATGGCGTGCATCACCACCTCACGATCCGAGGGCGGGACGGCCGCCAGTCGCTGGAGCCACCCGGACTCATCGTCCACGAAGCGCTCGAGGACGCGGGAGCGGGCGTCGGAGGGGAGTCGCTCGAGGTAGTTGGCGAGGATGGCCACCTCTTCATCGGCGATCCGCCCGTCGGCGGTGAACACGTGCCAGAAGCTCTCGATGATGAGCTCGAGGTGGGATTGCCACGCCGACTCGTGCGCGGCGAACATCTCCCGGCGGTTGCGGCGGAACCGGACGTAACGGTGCACCGTCTCGCCGACTTGCCGCGTCAACTGCCAGTTGCGCCACGCGCTGACGCCGATGCTGATCCCCGGCACGACGTTGCGCAGCAGGCTCTCGACGAGGATCTCGTAGCTTATGATGTCGCTCGGCTCCTCCGCCTCGTGCAGTACCAAGCGGCGCACCTCGAAGCGGGGGCGCTCGACGACGCCGCGGCCGGACTCGAACGCGAGCGCGTACAGCCGCCAGAGGTCCCACGGCTCGTCGGCGCGGAACTCGACGCCGTAAAGCTCACCCAGGTCGCAGCACATCTCGATGTGGACCAGCGCGCGATAGAGCATCTCACCGCCGATGGCGGCGGCGGCGACCGGTACGCCGCCGAGAGCCGCGAGCGGCCCCAGCTCCGCGATCGAGACTGCCGCTCCGGTCGAGACGGTGCCCGCAGCGGCGCCCGCGGCGCACGAGCGAAGCGCGGCGCGACGAATCACGGTTCGAGCCCACTCTTCCTCGCCGCCGGCAGGGCGCCGCGCGGCGGCGTCGACCCGTGACGCGGCGCGCGCGCGCCGGTAGAGGTAGAAGCTGGCAAGTCGACTAAACCAGCTTCCGAGCGGCTTTTCGGCCTCGCCCAGCAACGAGAAGAACGATTGCCGCGTGCTCTCGTCACGCGGCGCGCTCTCCGGATGGGACGTCGCGGCGACCATGAAGTCGTGTCGCGCAAGGCGTGTGCCGCCGCGTCACTGACGCTGCTTCCGGATGGCGCGAGCCGCTCGCAGGCTCGCGCGCAGCGAAGCCTCGAGTCCCTGGGTATTGCTGGTCCGCGCCGCTCGCACGAGAACGGTACGGAGGATCGACTCCTCGGCGCGACCGCGCACTTCGGCGAGGGTGCCCTCGAGGTACGCGTCCAGTACGGCGGGGTGTACGTAGCAGCGCTTGCAGACCGATGGCGTGTTCCCCAGCGCACAAGCAACCGTGCGGATGCAGGCGATCACCTGCTTGTTCGCTCGCGTCCTCTGGGTGCACGGCGCGGCCTCGCGCAGCGCGCGAAGGGCGAGCAGCGTTCCCGCCCACGTGCGGAAGTCCTTTGCCGTGAACTCGTCTCCCGCCGTGGCGCGGATGTACTCGTTGACGTCGCCCGAATCGATGGCCCGGAGCTCTCCATCGTCATCGACGTACTGGAAGAGCTCGTGGCCGGGCAGCTCGCTGCATGCGCGAACGACACGCGCGAGGCGCTGGTCTCGCAGCCCGACCTCGCGCACCTTCCCCGCTTTGCCGCGGAAGCGGAAGTGAAGCTCGGCGCCGTCGACGGTCACGTGCCGGTCGCGCAGCGTCGTCAGGCCGTAAGATCGGTTCTGCCGCGCATACTCTTCGTTGCCCACCCGGATGTGCGTCTGCTCGAGGATCCGAACTGCCGCCGCAAGCACCTTCCGACGCGGGAGACCACGCAGGCGCAGGTCGCGATCGCAGGCCGCACGGATGCGCGGCAACGCATCGAGGAAGGCGATGAGTTTGTTGTACTTCGTCGCATCCCGCACCTCACGCCAGCCGGGGTGATACCGATACTGCTTGCGCCCGCGGGCGTCCCTACCTACCGCCTGGATGTGGGCGTCGGCGGTCGGGCTGATCCACACGTCTTCCCAAGCCGGCGGGATGGCCAGCTTCCGTATGCGCTCGAGCGTGGCGGCGTTGCGCACGGGCCGCGCGCGCGCATCCACGTAGAAGAAGCTCTTGCGACCTCGCCGGATGCGGCGGAGACCGGCCACGCTGTCCGGGTCGACGTAGCGTAGACCTGCGAGCTGCGCAGACTGGGTCGGCGCGAGCGGGAGCGCAAGGACCGCCATCGTGCGCCTGGGTCAGTGCACCGACTGTTCCGGTTGCCCCCTTTACTTCTTCCCCTTTTACGGATCGCAGCCGATGCGCTGCGGTGACACGGCCAAGTCGTCGATCCACCAATCCGTGGCGGTCGTCAGGCCCTGATAGAGATAGACGCCGGTCTCGAGCTCGACGAAGTGGGAAACCGGCTCACGAACGGGGGAAGGCCGAGCCGTCCGGATAGGTGAACGAGCCCGGCCACGAGAGCTCCGCTCCGTCGACCCACATCCTCGGCTGCGCCGCTTCGCCGGCGTCGCCGCTCGAGCCGTCGAACAGCCACTCGAGGCAGGCGAAGCGATCGAGCGCGACTGGACGGTTCGATACTTGAACGTCTTCCGGATATCCCGGCGGCTCCGGTGGGTGCCAGACCGTCATGTATTTCTGCGTGTACGAGGCAACCTCGTACCAGTCCATCGCCGACATGGTCGTCGCGGTCGAGCCAGGCCTGGGGTAGCGAGCATTGAAGATTCCGGCGTGCGAGTCCGGCGCTGCCGGATCCGTGTAGACGAACGCGCGCCCCCAGAGCACGGCGCCGAAGTCTACCGGCAGCGTGTACACGATGGTCGCCTTCGGCCCACCCTGAGAGGTGGGGGTGCCGCCGACGAAGCCGCGTGCATGGAGCGAGTACCGCCCCCAGTGCGGTCGCGTCTCGTCCACGACGAGCGCCGGGCCGTTGTCCCCCGCAGCCCCGTCGGCGAGGACGACGGCCCCGTAGTCCGTGCGCCCGGCGCTCCACCCGGGCGGAGTCGTCGTCCCCTCCTCGAATCCCCAGCAAATCGCAACCCCAGCGGAGCAACCGGTGCCCACCGGCGCCTCCCCCGAATCGGAGGCGCGTGCCTCGCCGGCGCTCGCGTCGGCGTCCGGCGATGCCGAGGAGGCACCTTCGCCGGCTTCGAGCGCGCTCGCGTCGGGCTGCGCGCCGGACATCGCGTCGGTGGTCGGCTGCGCGCTCGCGCCCGTCGCCGTGCAGGCCATCGGCAGCGATGCCGAGAGCATGCAGCCGAACAGCTGACGCGCGCGATCGGTCATCGGGGTCGTCTCTCGATTGCCCACGCTCTGCGGCGAGGTCGCGAAGAGTCGATCACAGCGATTTCAAGAAGGCGACGAGCGCGTCGCGATCGTCGCTGGAAAGTGCGAGCACCCTGTTCTTCACCGCCAGGGCTTCGCCGCCGTGCCAGAGCACGGCCTCGAGCGGCGAGGCGGCTCGGCCGTCATGCAGGTAGTGGCAGGGAGCGAGGTTCGGTGCCGGATTCAGCGTCGGGTCGGCCTGGTAGCCCTGGGCCACTTCGTCGCACAGACCAATCGCCCAGAGCGGCGGCGTGCGCCACATGGTCGGCGAGGCGGCGTACTCGCCCTGGCTATCGTCGGCCAGGTCCGGCCCCATGTCGTGTAACAGAAGGTCCGTGTACGGATGAATGACCTGATCCCGCAGCTCGAGGAAAGGACTCGTCGATCCGGTCTGCTGGTTGGGGACGTGGCAGTTCACGCAACCCATCTGCGCGAACAGCGCCTCGCCGCGCTGGACCTGCGGGAGGTCGAGATCGCGGCGAGGCGGCACCGCGATCTCGCGCATGTACGTGACCATCGTCGCGAGGTCGCTGTCGGAGAGCTCGGGGCTGGGCCCGTCGGCCGCCTGGCACGCCGCCTGGTTTGCGCCGCAGTCGTGCTTCGGAAAGACGCTCGTCGTCACGCCGATGTCGAGGAGTAGCGCCTCGGCGATCTGGTGGCGGACGCTCGCCTTCGACGCCTTCCAGCCGAAGCGCCCGATGTGCATCTGACCGTCCTCGGGATCGAGAACGACGTTGGGGATTCCCTTGATCCCGTCGCCGTTGCAGTCGGTCGGGTCGGCGTGCGCCAGGATGTCCGACTCGGGGATGGCCTCCAGCAGCCCCATCCCGACGAGCGGCCGCGCGAGGCGAACGGAGTACGCGACGGGGTTCCCGGCGGCGAGGTTCGAGAACGTCGACGTCGGCTTCGAGAGAGTGTACGCCGTCCCGTCGCCGAACTGTCCGTTCACCGTCTGGTATGCGAACGTCGCGGTCCCCTCGGGCGTCGCACCGCCGAGCGCCTTGTTCTGGAGTTGATGACCGTAGTTCGGGTCGGGTGCAGGCGCGCCGGTCTGCGCCGTGCCCATCCCCGCCGTCTTGACGACGATCGAGTCGAACGGCATCCCGGCGGCGGGGGGAACGCCGCGGCCGTTGTGCGCGTGGCATCCCTCGCAGGTGACCTGGTTGTAGAGCGGCCCAGCAATGCCGGCGTGGACCGCGCTCTCCGCGTGGGTCATCTCGTTGTTCGCCTCGATGTGCTCGCCCGTGGTGAAATCGGTGTGGAACAGGCGCCGGCCCTGGACGAAGTTGGGTGCGTTCTCCATGAGGATGTTGGGCGCCATCTGCGAGTAGTAGAGGTCATGGCGCCACCGCAGATAGGGGATCGTCGCCGAACCACCGGACCACCCGGCCTCGTCGGGGCCGATGCGGTTGGACAGCGTCCCTGCGGCGACGGCCTTGGCGATGGGCCCATTCGCCGAGCAGTCGTAGGGATGCGGGAAATCCATCGCGGTCCCCTGCCACTCGGGCGGCACCGTCAGCGTGCAGTCTTCGTTGTAGGGCGTGAGCGTGCCTTGGCCGACGACGTACCGGAACGAGTCGGAGTAATAGTTCGCCTGGGTATAGCAGCCGTTCGTGTACGGCGGCCCGTTCAGGGTGCACCCCGCCGGGACGGTGCCGTCGGGGTTGAGGATGTTGCGAATGTGGGTGCTGTCCACGGGCGGCCCCTGACCGTTCCCGTAGCGCGCGATGAAAATGCCGAACTCCACCTGGAGCTGGTCACCCAACTGGATCGGACGGTTCGCTCGATCGTTCCTCGTAATCGTGAACGTCCATTTCTGCGTGTTGCACTGCGCGCTGGTCGGATCGCCGCAGTTGTACGGGAGCACGTTGTTCGACGCTCCGCCTGCGTTGCCGGCGAAGACGTTCCCGTCGACACCGCCGTAGATCTTCCAGTACCGGATGTTGAGGTCAGCGCCCCCCTGCTGGTTGACTCCCTGCTTCGAATAAAACTGGTTCACGTCCGGCAGGAACGTCACCTGGATGGTCGTACCCCCCGCGGGGATGCTGTCGTCGAGGATGTATCCAAACGTCCGATCTTCGAAGTAGTGGTCGTGGTAAATGGCGTATGTCTCTTCCATCTCGTGCCGGAAGCGCACGCGACCGGCCCCGCGGAAGATGAGGTGTTTGGTCGCAGGGTCGATGTACGAAATCGGGTTCGCCGGCGGTCCGGACGGCGGGAACAGCGGAGAGTACGACACGGTCTGGCCGGAGCAGCTGCCGAGACTCCCGGTTTGCCCTCCGTCGGGCCCCGGGCACGTGCCCCCCGACGAGGCCGGAGTTCCCGCCTTGAAGTAGCCGTAGATCTGCTGCACATCGGCGTCGGAGATCTGGGCGGGCGTGAAGGGTGGCATCAGCGTGCCACCCTGCGGCATCCGAACCTGAGAGAGGAACGCCGCCTCCGTCGCCTGCGGACTGGCCGCGTACTTGAACAGGTTTGGGACCGCGGGGTTCGCAGGCGTGCCGTACGCGCTGTGGCAGCCCCCGCACAGAAGGGAGAACGTAGGCGGAAGGATGGGGCCCCCTGAATCGCCTGAATCGCCGGAAGCGCAGCCCGGAGGCGTGCTTCCCGAACTTTCGCCCCCCGAGCCGTTCCCGGAGCTCGTGGATCCGGAGCCCGGGGACCCGGAGCTCGACGCGCGCGGAGCACCCGAGTCCGCGCCCGCCATGGACCACGTCCCCGCGGTACCGCCGTCGGCGGCGCAGGCACCCACCAGCGCCGCCCCTGAACAGGCGTAGAACACCCAGCGCGCGCGCCCTACCTTCGGCATCGGTTGCTCCTGTCGCAGGGCCCCCCGAACGAACGTGGAGGCGGCTGCAACGCACATGCCCCGGGTGGATGGCGATCGCGTTGAGACGGGAGGCGGGAAGAGATCGGGAAGATCCCTCGGTCGATCCTGGCTTCCTCTCTTGCCGGGTTCCCTCTCCCGAGCGCGCGCGAAGTGCGCACCTGCGATCGACTGGAGCGCACCAGCCGCTCCGCTGCGCGGGATTCGCCGGTTCGGGGCGCCCACTCCGTAGATGGGGACAGAAAGAGCGGTCACTCGGCGTGCGC
>CALKVG010000459.1 GCA_937998045.1 uncultured Myxococcales bacterium | reverse complement strand
CTCGGAGATGTGTATAAGAGACAGGGGGCCGACTCGGCGAGGCTTGACCGCGTGACGGTGCGAGGGTCAGCTTCGCGAGCCGCCGATGGCCGCCAACGGACCGCCGTCTCCGCACGCAGCGCGCGTCGCGTCCTACGCGGTGCGCAAGAAGATCGACGACGTCGTCGGCAACCGCGTGCCGCCGTCCGATCGCGGCGACGTCGCGCAGCAGGTGTACTTGCGGCTCCTCCTCATGAAGGACCTGCCGGCGAAGGACGACGAGCTCCTCGGCCTCGTCGTCTGCGTCGCGCGCGGCCTCGTGCGCGACTTTCATCGCCGGCGCGCCGTCCGCGAACGGCGGACGGCCGCCGACGCAGACGTCGACGCGGTCGCGTTCGATGCGGAGATCGCCGGCGTGGTCGAGCGCGACGAGTGGCGGCGCGCGCTCGAGTTCGTCGAAGCGGAGGTCGCCGCCGGGCGCGTCGACGCGTCCGCCCTGCGCTGGGCCCGGCGCCTCGCCGACGGCGACACGCTCGCGCAGATCGCGGCCGACGACGGCATCCCGGTGGCGGCGCTCAAGAGCCGCCTTCATCGCGTCCGCAAGCACCTGCGCAAGCACTGGTCGAAGTACGCCGCGGGCCTCGCGGGGGTCGCGGTGCTCCTCTTGATGTTGCGCCCCGAGCAACCCGAAGGCGTGACGCACGGCAATCCCTACGCAGCGCCGCAGACGGACGGCGCGTCTCCCGCGTTGCGACCAGGCTCCGGCAAAGCCGGAGACGTGCCGTCGGCTCCGCCGGAGCGTGGTCGAAACTTGGGAGCCGAGTACCGCGCCGAAGCGTCCCGCGCGTGCGCCGAACGCGACTACGCCGAGTGCGCGCTCGACCTCGACCGGGCCCGGGCGACCGATCCCGACGGCGAACGCTCCCCCGAGGTGAAGGCGATGCGCGACGCGATCGACCGCGCGATGCGCGACGGCGCGGTGCCGCGGTAGTTCAAGGACACGGCTGGATCGTCGGCTGCCACACGCCGTTCGCGCAGACGACCGCGAGGCGGCACTTCTCGTAGGTGCACGTCTGCCCGCCGTACGGCGTGGCCGCGTCGGGCGATCCGCAAGGCGCGCCGAGGCGCGGGCGCGTGATGGGGCAACCGGGCTCGGGCAGGCACGACCACGCGGTGCCGCCGTCGCCGTCGTCGGCGCAGGTACAGGCGACGCCCTGCAGGTAGTTGCACGTGGCGCCGGCCGGCGCGCACGGCCCTTTGACGAGCGCTTCGCTGGCCGGGCATTCGGCGCCGTTCGGCGGCGGTGCCGGCGTGCACGGACCGAACGTCGGCGGCGACTTCTGCCACGCGCCCTGCTGGCAGACGAGCACGTTCGCGCACGAGACGCTCCACCACGTGTACGCGTACTCGCACGACTGCGACCAACCGAGCGCCGTCACGCACGAGGCGTCGACCTCGGGCGCGGTCCCGGGGCACCACGGACTCCACGCGCTGCCCGCGTCGAGCACCGGTTCGGGGCCGCCGTCGCCCGCGTCGTCGCCGGTTGCCTGCTCGCCGAAGGCCCCCGCCTCCGTGAGCGGCTCGCCGATGAACTCGGATCGGCGCGCGCTCGAGCACGCCGCGCCGAGGCCCGCCGCCGCGAGCGCGAGACCCGCGAGGGCCGCCCCGCGCCACGCGCGAAGCTCGCGAACCTTTCCTTTCACTCGTGCACCTCCGCTCGCCGCTCCACGAAGACACGCAGGCCCAAGCAACGGGCGAGCCGCGGTCGCGGACGCGAACGGCGCGCGTTTTCGCGTGGTTTGCGCGTCGTCGGCTGTGCCACCTCGCGCCACGGCAGGACCTGGCGACGCGGCGAGAGGCCCGCGCTCGCGTGCTATCTTCCTCGCGATGGGTGACCCCGCGAAGCGCCGCGCCACCTACGAAGACGTACTGGCCGCGCCGCCGCACGTCGTGGCCGAGGTGGTTGCCGGCGTGCTGCACACACAACCGCGTCCGGCCATGCCGCATGCCCGTGCGTCGTCGCGGCTCGGCGGGAGGCTCCTGGGCCCGTTCGACGAAGGGCGCGGCGGACCCGGAGGCTGGGTCATCCTCGACGAGCCGGAGCTGCATCTCGGCGCGGAGCCAGACATCGTGGTCCCCGACCTGGCTGGATGGCGCCGCGAGCGGATGCCGCGCGTTCCGATGGAGAGTGCGTTCGTCACGGTGGCGCCGGACTGGCTCTGCGAGGTCGTCTCGCCGTCGACGCAGGCCTTCGATCGAGGCGAGAAGATGGACGTCTACGCGCGCGAGCGGGTGCAGTGCGCCTGGCTGGTGGACCCTCTGGCGAAGCTGCTCGAGGTGTTCCGCCTCGAGGGAGACAAGTGGCTACGCCTGGGGAACTGGAGGGGCGACGCGCGCGTGCGCGCGGAGCCTTTCGACGCGATCGAGCTCGAGCTCGGCGCCCTCTGGGCGGAGTGACCTGCCGCTCCGCGCGGCGCACGCGAGTGCGAGAAGGGGCGACCGGCCGCTAGGTTGTCCGAGGCGGCGCCTCTCGCGACGAAGAGGCAGGCGCCGCGGCCGGTCGGCGCAGCGCCGCGGCGGCGAGGATGACGAGGACCGGCGTGACGACGACGTGGTAGCGGTCTTCGCCGAAGAAGACGGCGTGCGTGACGACCGTCGTCGCGAGGAGGGCGACGCCGAGGAGGATGGCGCCGGGCAGCGGCGGGCGACCGCGCAGCGGGAGCCACGGAACCACGGACGCGAAGACGGCGAGCGGCCAGAAGGCAGGCCGGTCGCCGGCCAGCGCGAACGCGACGAGCGCCGCGACCAGCGCGAGGAGCGCGCCCTGCATGGCGCGGGTCGCCCGCCGTCGCGCGAGCGGGAAGGCGACGCAGCCGAGCGCCGCGCTGGCGAGGAGCAGGCGAAAGGCGAACGTGAGGACGTCGCGCGCGGCCACGCGGCGCGCCTCGGGCCACGCGGCCGGTCGCGCCTCGTGCAAGTACTCCACGGCGAACGACTCGTGGTCGAAGGTGAAGCCGAGCTTCGCCGGCACGAGCGACAGCCAGCGGCCGGGGCGCGCGCGAATCTGCGCGACGCCGTACTGAAACCAGCAGCGATCCTGCTGCACCTGACCGGTCACCTCGCGACACCCATCGCTCGACCGCAGCGTCTCGAACCGCCCCGTCGCGCGCGGAAACGCCCCGATCGCGAGGTTCCACCCCGCGTTCGTACTCACCAGCGCGCACCCATCCATCACGCGGCAGTTGCGCGCCGTCCACGGCAGCACCACCGCGAGCGCCACCGCGCACGCCACCGCCGCCCTCTTCGCCCGCTCGACGACGGCACGGTCGGACGGCTTCCGGTCGCCTCGGAGGTGCGTCGCGCAGGCGAGGAAGGGGGCGCAGAGGAGGGCTTGCGGGCGGACGAGCGCGGCGACGCCGAGGACCGCCGCTCCGGCCACCAGGCCTCGCCAGGCACGCATGTCGCGCACGGCGACCCAGAAGGCGCCGAGCGTGAGGAGCGCGGCGAGCGGCTCGGTCATGACGAGCGCCGAGTAGAGGATGAGGCCCGGATGCAGCGCCACCAGCGCGCCGGCGACGCGCGCCCGCGCGCGCGAGAGGCCCTGCGCGGCGAGCGCCCACGTCACGACGGCGAGCGCGGCGCCGACGAGGGCGTTCGCGACGCCGGCCACGGCGTGGCTCGCGCCGAAGACGCGGTAGAACGCCGCGAGGAAGGCGCTGTACCCGACGGGATAGTGGCACCACGGGTGCCACACGATGCCCGTCGCCGTCGACAGATCGTCCGAGTAGCCGTGTCCCTCGGCGATTCGTTGCGCGCCGAAGTCGTAGTAGTGCCCGTCCCACACCGGCTCGCCCGCCCACGCGAGCGCCACGTAGAGGCGGGGCGCCAGCGCCACCGCGAAGAGCACCGCCCCGAAGAGCGCATCGTCTAGGAAGGTGGCGTCTTTCGGCCGATCCCTTCGCGATGCCGGCGTCGGCTCGCTGCGGCGTACGGGAGTACGCCTCGCTCGCCTCCTTGGCCTCGCTCGGTCTCGGCCGAAATACACCGCCTTCCTTCCTCCTCCGGGAAAAATACTTCAGGTACGACGATGCACAGGCTCGGCGCCGGTCACCCGAGCTCCTTGCCCCTGGCCGCGAGGTCCTCGCGGAACCGCCGCAGGTACGTCTTCTGCACCTGCATGGGATCGAGGCGGAGCTGCTTGGCGAGCTCGCCGAGGAAGCCGCGCGTGTAGACGAGCGCCGGAAGCTCGGGGTAGCGCTCCTCTTCGATCGCCTCGAGGTGCGCGCGCGCGATCTTCGTCCTCGCGGCGATCTCGGCGATCTCCATCCCGAGCGACTCGCGCACCTTGCGCAGGAGCGACCCGGTGAACTCGGTGTCGGGCCCGATCTCGCGCTGCAGGTCGCGCTGCAGCATGAGCTGCTCGGCCGCGATGGCCGGGCGCGAGGTGCGCGCCGAGAGGACGCCGTCCGGTTCGGCCGTCGGGAACGTCGAGAGGTCGTACGCGCGGCGGCGCACCGGATCGAGCAGCGTGTCGTACGCCTCGTCGAGCTTGCGCTGGGCCGCGGCGAGCTGGTCGCCGTCGAGGACGGAGACCGTGGCGAGCCCGCCGGTCGCGTAGATCTCGCGCTGGCGCTTGTAGGCGCGGCGGATCTCCTCGTCGCTGGCGGAGCGCGTGACGCCGAGGACGGCGTAGAGCGTCGGCTCCTCGGTGGGCGCGGGGACGGGGGTCGTGCGCTCGCCCGGCTTGGCGGTCGCGAGGGCGAGGACGCGCCGCGCGATGCGCTCGACGTTGCGCGCGCTCTTCGTCGTGGGGCTGTCGACGAGCAGCGGCTTGTTGCGGCGGACGGTGAGCCAGACGGTGTCGTCGTGCTCGATGTGGCCGAGCTCGTCGAGGGCGACGCCGTAATGGCGCGAGACGAGGCCGCTCATCCAGGCGCCGAGCTCGGGGTCCTGCCGGACGCGCGTCTGGTTGACGACGAGCTGGATGCGGAGCGCCTGCGCCTCGAGCCACGCGGCGTCGGCGAGGGCGGGGTCGAACTTGGCGAGGCGGTGCACGAGCTGGATGGGCGCGGGCAGGGGGCCGAGGCTGGCGAGCGCGCGCTCGAGCATCGACGAGCGCAGCTTGTCGCGGGCGAAGGCGCGGCGGAGGCGGCGGCGGAACGCGGCGCGGACGAAGCGGTACGTCGTCTCGATGGCGGGAGGCTCGGGGACGGTGACGGCGACGGCCACGTCGGCGGTGAGGCAGAGGTCGAGCGCGAGGTCGCTGTGTCCGGGGCCGGCGTCGACGACGACGTAGTCGGCGGCGAGCTCGCGCAGCGCCGAGAGCCAGCGGGTCTTGCGGCCGGCGCGCAAGGGGAGGCCCGGGGTGAGGGCGTCGTGCGCGGCGGGGAGGAGCAAGAGGCCGGGGACCGACGTCTTGACGAGGCCGCGGCGCATCGCTTCGGCGATGCCGACGGAGCGGTCGGCCTCCGTCCACGCGGCCTTCAGGCCGAAGTGCGAGTGCAGGTTCGCGCCGGCGCCGTCGGCGTCGACGAGGACGGTGTTCTTGCCGAGCTGGGCGAAGTACACGGCGAGGTTGACCGCGATGAGGCTCTTGCCGACGCCGCCGCGGCCGCCGCCGACCGCGATGAAGCGCGCGGTACCGGTCGCGCCTTCTTCCGGCGTG
The DNA here is from genome assembly GCA_937998045.1 of uncultured Myxococcales bacterium. Lineage (GTDB taxonomy): Bacteria > Myxococcota_A > Polyangia > Polyangiales > Polyangiaceae > Palsa-1150. Next base: position 27,081 of record CALKVG010000459.1, on the reverse strand, counting down.
TCCTCGTCCATCTCCGGCAACATCGCGTCGTCGGACATGGTTTCAGGAGATGGGCGCAGCCATCCGTGCGCGCCGCAGCAGCCCGAAGATGCGGGCCCCGAGCTCGGGCGCGCGGAACGGTTTGACGACGTAGTCGTCCGCGCCGACGGCGAAGGCCTCGACGACGTCGCGCGAGGAGGCGTGGGCGGTCAGAAACAGCACCGGGAGCGTCGATAGCTCGGGGTCGCGCCGGATGAGGCGACAGAGCTCGATGCCGGTCATCCCGGGGAGGTTCCAGTCGAGGACGAGGAGGTCGTAGCGGTCGGCGCGGACGCGCTCGAGGGCCTCTTCGGCGCTCATCGCGGACTCGACGGTCAGGCCGACGGCGTCGAGCATCGCGCCGACGACTTCGCGGATGTCGCGGTCGTCGTCGACGACGAGGATGCGCGCGCTGGGCCCTTGAGCGAGCGGGTCGCTGGCGCGCCAGTGGGCGAAGCTCGGCGTCTTCGCGGGGCTGGCCGCGGCGGACTTGGACGGCACGTCTCCCGGGTTTCGACCCCGCTCCGGCAAAGTCGGAGTCGCACCGTCGGCTTCGCCGGAGCCTGGCCGCACCTTGGCAGAAGACGGGGGGGCGCATGCGCCGTCCGGCGGTGACGCGGCGGGGGCGCGCGAACGGCGTGTCTTGGCCGCCGGAGGTTTGCGCGACGACGACGGCGGGATACGCGAGGACGACGGCGGCATGCGCGACGACGACGGCGGCATTCGCGAGGAAGACGCCGACGCCGCGGGGACGCGCGCCGACGAACTCCGCGCGGGGGGGACGCTCGTCGGGGCCGTCGAGACGGGCGCGGCGCGCAGGTTCACGCTGCCGGCCTCGGCGAAGAGGACGAGCCGCTCCCAGTCGCGCCGCTCGAAGGCGAGGAGCGGCGCCTCGCCGGTCTCGCTGAGAAGGCCGCGCGCGGCCGCTGCCGTCGCGCGGCGCTTCTTGCCGACCTCGAAGATCGCGAGCACCCATTCGCCGTCGCCGACCCGTTCTCCCTCGGGCACGGAGAGCTCCTGGTCGCCGTCGCGGAGCGCGAGGGCGAAGGCGGGCGAGTCCTCGAAGTGGAAGACGATGTTGCGCAACCGGCTGGCAACCTACTGCGCGTCAGCCGGTCGTGCAAAGCGGGCGCGCGGCAAATCTCCCGGGTCTCGACCACGCTCCGGCAAAGCCGGAGACGTGCCGTCGGCCACGCCGGAGCCTGGTCGAAACCCGGGGAACGTGCTTGTAAGCGGGGCCGATGCGGATAGCCGTACTCGGGGCTGGGTACATGGGGAGCGCCATGGCGGTGGTCGCGGCGCGCCGTGGGCACGAAGTGCGCCTGTGGGGCACGTGGCTGGACGACGCGCTGCTCGACGCGTGCGAGCGCGGGGAGCCGCACCCGCGGCTCAAGCTGAAGCTGGAGGGGATGGCGCTCGTCAGGGCGTCGGGCCTCGCGGGCGCGCTCGCCGGGGCGGAGCTCGTCGTGCACGCGGTCAACTCGGAGGGCGCGGTCCCGGTGATGACGCGCGCGGCGCCGCACCTGCCGGACGTGCCCATCGTGAGCGTGACCAAGGGGCTGCTCGAGTCGCCGCGGACCGGGCAAATGGACCGCATCGACGTCGTCGTCTCCGAGCACGTCGGGCGGCCGCTGCGCTTCGTGCACGCGGCGGGGCCGGCGAAAGCGATGGAGATCGCGCGCGGTGTGCTGACGTGGATGATCTACGGCGGTGCGCCGGCCGACGCTGCGGCGGGCGCGGCGGCGCTCGGCGGGGGCGGCCTCGTCGTGAGCACGACGGACGACGTCGCGGGCGCAGAGCTGTGCTCGGCGCTCAAGAACGCGTACGCGACCGGGTTGGGCCTGTGGGACGGTCACGTGGGCCCGGACGCGCACGACGCGCGGGCGGCGTGCTTCACGCAAGCGCTCGTCGAGATGGAGCGACTCGTGGTCGCCGGCGGCGGTCGAGCGGCGACGGTGCACGGACCGGCGGGCGTCGGCGACCTGCACGTGACGGCCGCTGCGGGACGCAACCGCGCGTTCGGCGAACGCGTCGGTCGCGGCAAGCCGGCGAAGCAGGTCGCTGCGGAGATGCTCGCGGCGGGCGAGCTGACCGAGGGGTACCCGGCGATCGCGACGGCGTGGAGGTTCGCGCGCGAGCGCGGCGTGCCGGTGGGCGAGCTGCCGCTTCTGCAAGCGTTGAACGCGATTGTGTGGAACGGGGCGGAAGTCGGGCCCGTCCTCGCCGGTCTGCGCCTGTCGGCGTGATTTACGGAAGTTTACGTCGCGGATGGGCATCCGCGGTTGCGCCGGCGGGTCTTCCGAAGACACGATGACAGGCATGGTGCGACGGAGCGCGCGAGTCGCGGGTGTGGCGGTGGCCTGGGTGGCGGTCGCCGCGTGCGGTCCGAGGACGCCGCCCCAGCGCGCCCCGAAGGCGCCCGGGCCGGCGGCGGCCGCGCCTCCTCCTTGTCTCGAGGGCGCTCCGGCACAGCCGCAGACGTGCCGTCCAGCAGGACCGGTGCTGCTCACTTCCGCGGACGTCGACGAGAAGCTGCGCGCGGAGTGGGAGCGCGCGGGGGTCGCGCCCGTGCCCGCGGCGAACGACGCGACGTGGCTGCGGCGCCTGTGGCTCGACGTCGTCGGGACGATTCCGCCGCCGGAGGTGACGACCCGGTTCCTCGCGAGACGGCACGTCTCCGGCTCTGCCGGAGCGGGGTCGAGACCCGAGGACAGCGACCGCGCGCAGGCGATCGAGGAGCTGCTGGCGTCCCCGGCGTGGGCCGACTACTGGACGGCGTACTACGACGACCTCTGGATGGGCCGAGGCCCGCGCGAGCCGGACGTCGATCGCGGCGCCTTCCGCTCGTGGCTCCACGACGCCTTCGCGAGGAACGTGCCCTGGAACGTGGTGGTCACGGAGCTTCTGACGGCCACCGGCCAGAACAGCGACGGTCGCCCGCGCCGCGCCTCCGAGCAAGCCGACGGCAAAGAGCCTGCCGCGCCCGGCGTGAACGGCGCCGTGAACTGGACGCTGAAGTATCGGAACGACCCGCAGGACATGGCGGGCGACGCTTCGCGCACGCTGCTCGGCGTGCAGATCCAGTGCGCCCAGTGCCACGACCACAAGACGGAGAAATGGACGCAGGCCGACTTCCAGGGCTTTGCGGCGGCCTTCGTCCGCACGGCGCTCGAGCCGATTGACTCGCAGGGAGAGAGTGCCGGCGTGCCATCTGCACGCCGGCCGATCGACGTGGGGCCGCCGATGGGCGCCGTGAAGCGCGTGCGCGTGCGCGACCTCGCGCGGCCGGCGCCGCGGTTCGCGAAGATGGGCGACCTGGCGCCCATCGCGAAGGCGAAGCCTGCGTCGCTCGACGGGTCGCCGCTGGGTGAGGGGACGGACGTGCGGGCGGCGCTCGCGCGGTGGGTGACCGCGCCGAACAACCCATGGTTCGCGCGCGCGACGGTGAACCGGGTGTGGGCGCACTTCCTCGGGCGCGGGTTCGTCGATCCGGTGGACGACTTTCGCGAGTCACAACCCCCCGTCGCCCCGGAGCTGCTCGATGCGCTGGCGGCGGACTTCGTCCGCAGCGGGTACGACCTGAAGCATCTGGTCCGCGTCGTCGCGGGCACGCAGGCGTACGCGCTGGCGGCGGTCACGCTGCCGCAAGCGACGTCGAAGGCGGACCCCGACGCGAGGCTGTGGGAACGCTTCCGGGTGACGCCCCTCGGGCCGGAGGAGCTGCTGAACGCGCTCGTGGCGGCGACGCGGCTCGACGCGATCGTGCGGTCGACCGGGCGGCTGGACCTGGCGGACGTTCGCTTCCGGATGAAGCAGCGCTACGGGTTCCTGTTCGACGTCGACGAGCAGGTGGACGAGCCGGACTACGAGGGGACGATCGCGCAGGGGCTGGCGCTCCTCAACGGGAACGTCGTGGCGACCGGCGCGAGCGACCTGCCGGGGAGCGCGCTGGCGGAGGTGCTCGCGATGCCGGAGGACGCGTCGCAGGACGGCGCGCAGGACGGCACGTCTCCGGCTCCGCCGGAGCGTGGTCGCACACAAGACGGCACGTCTCCGGCTCCGCCGGAGCGTGGTCGCGCTCGACTCGACGCGCTGTACTTGCGCGTTCTGTCGCGGTTGCCGACGCCGGAGGAGACGGCGCGGCTGCTCGCGTTTTTGGCGGACGCAGAGAGTCCGCGCAACGCGGCGCCGCCGGCGCCGCCGCCCGGACCGAAGCCGGCGAAAGCTCCCGGTCCGCAGAAGAACGCGAAGCCCCCCGTGCCCGACCCGCTGCGCGGTCTGGCGGACCGCGCCGGCAACGCGCAGGCGAGCGCGCGCGTGCGGGCGTGGGAGGACATCCTCTGGTCGCTCCTCAATTCGAGCGAGTTCGTGCTCAACCACTGAGGCTGCCGATGACGACCGACTCTTTTCGTTTCGACCACGCTCCGGCGGAGCCGGAGACGCGCCGTCACGATCGGCGCGCGTTCCTCCGGGTGGGCACGAGCGCCGTCTTCGGGTCGCTGGTGGCGCGATGGCTGGCGCCGCGCGCCGCTGCGGCGGCGCCGGCTGCGCGCGCGAAGGCGAGCGCGTGCATCCTCGTGTGGCAGAACGGCGGACCGAGCCACATCGATACGTTCGACCCGAAGCCCGGACGCGCGACGGGCGGTCCCTTCAAGGCCATCAAGGCGCGCGCGCCCGGCATGACGCTGAGCGAGCACCTGCCGCACCTCGCCGAGCGCGGAGACAAGCTGGCCATCGTGCGCAGCATGAGCAGCAAGGAGGGGAACCACGCCCGCGCGCAGTACTTCGTGCAAACCGGGTACGCGCCGACGCCGACGGTCGTGCATCCGTCGCTCGGCGGGTGGGTGTGCGCGCGCCTCGGCGACCCGGCGAGCGAGCTGCCGGCGTTCGTGAGCATCGCGGGGCCGAGCTTCGGCGCCGGATTTCTCGGCGTCCAGAACGGGCCGTTCGTCCTGCAGCGGGCGGGTGCGCCGCCGGCGGACGTGCGTCTGCCCGGCGGGGTGGACCGTGAGCGATTCGACCGGAGGCGCGCCCTGCTGGGCGAGATGGACGAGCGCTTCGCGCGCGCGACGGGCGACGCGAAGGTCGAGGGGCGCCGTCAGGTGTACGCGAAGGCCGTGCGGCTGATGCAGGCGCCGAAGCTCGATGCGTTCGATCTCTCCGGCGAGAGCGAGGCGACGAAGAGAGCGTACGGCGATACGGACTTCGGGCGCGGGTGTCTGGTGGCGCGTCGGCTCGTCGAGCGCGGCGTGAAGTTCGTCGAGGTGGTCCTCGACGGATGGGACACGCACAAGGACGACTTCGAGCGGACCAAGACCTTGATGGGGACGCTCGACCCCGCGCTCGCGTCGCTGCTCGACGACCTCGGGGCGCGCGGGATGTTCGCGTCGACGCTCGTGGCGTGCATGGGCGAGTTCGGGCGCACGCCGCGCATCAACGCGAACGACGGGCGCGACCACTGGCCGCAGGCGTGGAGCGCGGTGCTCGCGGGAGGCGGCGTCCGCGGAGGCGTCGTCTACGGCGCGACCGACGAGGACGGCGCGAAGGTCGCCGGTCCGCCGACGGGGGTGCCGGACCTGCTCGCGACGATGGCCGCGCAGCTCGGGCTCGACCCGAGCCACACGGAGACGTCGCCCGCCGGGCGACCCGTCGCGGTCACCGACGGGGGCACGCCCATCGGCGCGCTCCTCGCGTAATCAGCGGTGGTGGCCGCCGCCGCCTCCCGCGTGAGTCGGCGGGTGAAACGCCGGAGCGACGCGCGGCGCTGCGGCGCCGGGCTTGCGGAGGACGCCGGGAGCTCCCGGGACGCTCGGGCCCGGGGCCGGGTGCGCGACCGCCCCCGCGCCCGGATGCGGCAACGAGCCGTTCGTCGAGTACCCGTGCGTGCCGGCATACGCCGCCGACGACTGCGTGGGCATCGCGACGCGCGTCGGCGGGTGCGCGCCGAGCGCCAGCGCGGTGGACGGGTGCCCGAACTGCTGCGCGCGCGCGATCCGTTCGGCGGCCGCGCCGGTGGGATGCGGCACCTGGTTGAGCGCGTAGCCGAGCTTCTGCGGCGGCGGGCCGGCGGAGACGCCCGGCGTTGCGGGCACGAACGGCCTCACGCGACCGGCGATGGGTGCGGCGGCGGCGCCGGTGACGACGCGCGTCCCCACGACGGGCGAGAACACTTGGCCGCGCGGGCAGTACACCCATCGCGGGCCGACGTAGACGGGGTAGGCCACCGCGACGCCGCCCCACCAGAGGTAACTCGGAGCCATGGGGTACCAGCCGACGTATCCGTAGCCGTCGTCGACGCCCCACGCGACCCACGCGCCGCGGTAGACCCGGCCGGGAATCCACACCCAGCCGCGCCCGTCGACCCAGACCCAGCGGCCGTAGTGAAACGGCGCCCAGCCCCATTCGTAGTCGCTCACCCAGACGTAGTCGTTGTCGTACGTCCAGTGTCCCGCGGTCGAGTACGGCACGAAGTCGGCGCCGACGACGCCGGGGGAGGGGACCCAGACGGTGCCGTACTTCGGGTCGTCGACCCAGGTGCCGTACGGTTCGAGCGGCTGGCGGAAGTCGGTGAGCGCCGAGGGGTCGTTGTCCGCGTACGAGTCCGGGTCCTCGCCGAGGGCGTATTCGCCGGAGGCGTAGGCCGAGTCGTCGCCGGTGGCCTCGCCGGGCGGAGCGGGCGGCGGCGCGGGGTTCGGCTCCGGGTCGGTCGCCGCGGCGGACGCGCCCACGGAAGCAGGGGACTGCGCCGTCGCCGACCCCGACGCCTCGAGCGAGGCCTCGCACTGGGTGAGCCAGGGCGCGAGAAGGACCAAAGACAACGACGCAAAACGGCTCGGTTTCATGGCTACGCCTGCAAGCATGCGCACGATTTGGGCGCTCGTCACGTCCCTCGAGGAAATGCCGGCAGATCCGCCCGCATCTCTAGTTCGGCGGGTCGGTCACGGTGACGGCCACGTCGAGGGCCGTCTCTCCGTTGAGCGTGACGGTCATCGTCGCCGCGCCCGGGCCGGCCGCCCAGACGACGACGCGCGGGTCGTTGGTGACGGGAGCGACGCGCAGGACGTTGGGATTGGACGTCTGCACGGCGATGCCGCTCGACTGTTCGTGCGTCCCCCATAGGTCGTGCGTCCACACGCGCGGCTTGAAGCCGGTCGCGATGCCGGTGTGCATCGCGCCGCCGGTGGTCGAGAGGGACGAGTCGTCCGGCATCGCGGTCACGCCGTCGAGGGTCGCGTGATCGATCCCCGAGCAGCCGGCCAGAACGAGGCAGAGGCCCAGCGCGGTGATCATTCGCCTAGCCATGGGTGCCTCCGTCTGCGAGCGGGGGGCCGCTCACCGTGACCGTCACGTCCAGTCCCGCCGCGCCGCAGGTCGCGTGCACCGTCGCCGCGCCTCCGGCGACGCCTTGCACGGTCGCCGATGCGCCCGGCGCGATGGCCGTCACGACGGCGTTGGACGCGCCGCTCGTCGCCGTCCACTCGCAGGCAATCCGCCCCGCGAGCGGCGCCGACAGCGCGTCGAAGGCCGAGAGGCGCACGGTCTGCGTCTCGCCGGGCGTCAGCACGAGCGACGGGGGCTCCGCCGAGAGCGACTGGATGTCTTCGAAGCGCAGGTGCACGAAGTCGTCGACGTTCGCGTTGCCGGTGCGCTGCGCGAGGAGCGCGACGTAGCCGGTGCGCAGCGCGCGGAGCGTCGTGCCTGTCGCCGCCGCGAGCTCGGGGGACGCCGCGAGGATCTCGTATCCGGTCGCGCCCTGCACGGTGGCTCCGGAGTGGTTCGACGAATTCGGCGCGTAACCGACGTCGAACGTCGCGCCGACGGCGATCGCCGCAGGAAGGTCGGTGTCCGACGCGATCCCGTCGCACGCGCTGTCGGTCCCCGAGGTGCCGCACAGATACCGAAACTGCCCGTTGCCGAGCACTCCGACCGTGGAGTTCGGCGAGCACCCGACCGCGATGGCGACAGCCAGCGCACCGCCGCCCGCCCCCGCCCAACGTCTCGCCGTCATCGCAAAAGCCTCCCACCGTAGGCTATCGCAACCGCCATACCGCGGGCACAAAGCCGCGATTTCGCGGCTGGACCGAGCGGCGCAGCGAACACGAGCCTGATCGCCGCGTCTTGCCACGACATGAACGCCGTGGCGACGCAGCCCCATGTGGGCCCCTCACGCCGGAGACGCGACACCGCGCAGATCTCGTCCTCTCCTTCGAGGGGGGCGCGGCCGCTCCCCTCGACCGAGACCACGAGACCCGGCGTGCTCGATTCGCGGGGGCGCCCTAGTAAAGAATGCGCGTCTTGATGCTCGTCTCGAGGACGGCGAGGGCGTTCTTCACGTCGTTCGAGACGTCCTGGTCGAGGTCCATGACCAGGTACCCGATGTCCGGGTCGGTGGCGAGGACCTGCGCGGCGATGTTCGCGCCCTTCTCGCTGACGATGCGGTTGATGTCGCGGAGGACGCCGGGGACGTTCCTGTGCACGTTGAGGATCCGGTGCTTGCCGGGAGTGAGCGGCGCGTCGATCTGCGGAAAATTGACGGCGCCCGTCGTCACGCCGCCGTTGACGAAGTTGATGAGCGCGCTGCCCACCTCGCGGCCGATGGCCTCCTGCGCCTCGGCCGTGGAGCCGCCGATGTGCGGCGTCATGACGACGTTGGCGAGGCCTTGCAGCGGCGAGGCGAAGCCGTCGGAGTTGGTCTCCGGCTCCTCGGGGAAGACGTCGATCGCGGCGCCCGCGAGGTGGCCGCGCTTCAGCGCGTCGGCCAGCGCGCCGATGTCGACGACCGTGCCGCGGCTCGCGTTGAGGAGGTAGCTGCCCGCGCGCATCGCCGCGAGCTGGCGCGCGCCCATCATGTTCTTGGTCTGCGGCGTCTCGGGGACGTGGAGCGTGACGAAGTCGCTCGCGGCGAGGAGCTCGTCGAGCGTCTTGGTCGCGTGGTTGTTCCCCATCGGGAGCTTCGCCGCGACGTCGAAGAAGAGGACGCGCATGCCGAGCGCCTCGGCGATGACGCCGATCTGCCGCCCGATGTGGCCGTAGCCGACGATGCCGAGGGTCTTCGAGCGGACCTCGAAGCTGCCGGTGGCCACCTTTCGCCACTGGCCCGCGTGCATCTCGCGGGCGCGATCGCCGAGGCGCCGGGCCAGCATCACGATCTGCGACATGATCATCTCGGCCACGCTGCGCGTGTTCGAGAACGGCGCGTTGAACACGGGGATGCCGCGCCGGTTGGCTCCGCGGAGGTCGACCTGGTTCGTGCCGATGCAGAAGCAGCCGAGCGCGAGGAGCCGGCGCGCGTTCGCGAGCGCGCGCTCGGTGACGCGCGTCTTGCTTCGAATTCCGAGGACGTGCACGTCCTCGATGCGCTTCGCGAGCTCCTCTTCTCCGACGGCGCCGGAGACGGTCTCCAGGTGCACGCCTTCGGACTTGAACAGCTCGTGCGCGCTCGGGTGGACGTTCTCGAGGAGCAGGACCTTGATGCGGTCTTTCGGGAAAGACGTCGTGCGCTCGCTCACGATGCCGCCATGTAGCGCGGCCGTGTCCGTTGCGCAAAGCGTTGCGTGGAGATCGGCGTCAGCGGGCGGGCGCTCGGTGCGCCCCTTTCGCGCGCCGGGCCGTGGCGCGCGGCGCCTTTGCACGAGGCGATCGGCCGCCTGTCTCGGACCGCTCCCTTCGGGCACCGGCGGTCGATCGCCCCGCCTCCGGCCGCTCCGGTCGGGCTGCGGTCGAGCGCGTCCCCGACGTCCGGGTCGCGCTCGCTCCCCTCTCTCCGCGGCGCATCATGGCTCGAGCGGCGTCCCGTGCGCGGTCGACCACGCCGGCGCCGAGGTTCGCGACGAAATTCGCCGGCGGCTCGTCGGGGGCACGCGGGTGCGCGCGGGTCGGCGCGGTCTTCTTGGCGCGTTCGAGCGCGACGCCCAGCTGGTTGAGCTTCGCGAGGTCGAAGGCCTCCTTCACCCTGGGGAAGAGCTCGTTCTCCTCCTCGTCGATGTGATGCAAGGTCGCGTCCCTGAGCACGGCGAGCTTGGCGTCGTACCGGTCGTCGTCGGGTTCCATGGACGAGATGGCGTAGAGCTCCCACTTCATGACGCCGTGTTCCTCCAGCGACTTGAGGATCTCTCCGGCGCAGTCCGGGATGCCCAACTTCACCTCGGGGTAGAAGAGTTCCTCCTCGATGGCGGAGTGCACGGAGAGCTCGCGAACGAGCTTCTCCACCAGAGCCTTCTTGGCCTTGTCCCGGCCTTGCCCCTCGAGCTGGTCGAGCTTGTCGAAGAGATCCTGGACCGTGCGATGGTCCGCCTTCAGGAGCGCGATGGCATTCATGGCCCCCGCGCTGCTGCAGCGACCGTGCCCGCCGGGAGGCGACCGGTGCTACAAGCGCTCGCGGGAGGCTTGAGCCGTGAGAACTCGACACGCCCAGGTTTCGGCCACGCTGCGGCGAAGGCGGAGACGTGGCCTCGCAGCGTTCGTACTCGTCCTGGCCGCCGGATGCGGCGGCTCGACCAAGGAGGCGGAGTGCCCCAGGCCGGCGCCCATGCCGGCGGCTTCCACGGAGGTCGCCGCTCCGGCGGCCGCGTCCACCGCAGGGCCCCCCACGGTCGACGAGGCGCGCGCGTTCGTCGCGGACGTCGAGGAGCGCCTTCACCAGCTGTGGGCGGCGCGCGACCAGGCCGCGTGGGTGAGCCAGAATTTCATCACCGACGACACCGAGGCGCTCTCCGCCGCCGGCGAGGACGCGACGGCGGCGTACGTGGGCGATGCGATCCGCCGCTCGAAGCGCTTCGACCCGATCCGTGCGCAGCTCCCCGCCGACGTGGCGCGCAAGCTGTATCTCCTCTCGTTCGCGCAGACGGTGCCCGCGCCGACCGACCCGTCGAAGCGCGCGGAGCTCGCCACGATCGAGTCCGCGATGACGAGCGCCTACGGCAAGGGGCAGTACTGCCCTCCGGCGACCTCGCCGCTACGCAAGTACGCGCACGCCGCCGAGAAAGGAAAGGCGCCGGCCGAGCCCTGCTTGCACATCGATGAGCTCAGCAAGGTGCTCGCGACCAGCCGCAAGTTCGACGAGCTCGTCGAGGCGTGGCGCGGATGGCACGCGATCGGCGCGGCGCTCGAGGCCAGGTACGCCCGGTACGTCGAGCTCTCGAACGCCGGGGCTCACGACATCGGCGTGAGCGACGTCGGGGCCCTCTGGCGCTCCGGCTACGACATGCCGCCCGCCGACTTCGAAGCCGATGTCGAGCGTCTCTGGACCGACGTGAAGTCCATCTACGACGAGCTCCACTGCTACGTGCGGGCCAGGCTTCAAGGGGTCTACGGAAAGGACAAGGTGCCGGACCACGCGCCGATCCCGGCCCAGCTGCTCGGCAACATGTGGGCGCAGGACTGGACCCACGTCTACGACTTGCTCGCGCCCTACCCGCATGAGCCGTCGCTCGACGTGGGCAAGCGACTTGAGCAGGGCCACTGGGACGCCCGCAAGATGGTGCGTCAGGGCGAGCACTTCTTCGAGGCGCTCGGCTTCGATCCTCTGCCGCAGACGTTCTGGGATCGCTCGCTCTTCGTGCGGCCGCGGGACCGCGAGGTCGTCTGCCACGCGAGCGCCTGGGACGTGACGTGGAGCGGCGACCTTCGCATCAAGATGTGCATCCAGCCGACGGAGGAGGACTTCGTCACCATCCACCACGAGCTCGGCCACGACTTCTATTTTCAGCGCTACGAAAAGCTCCCCATTCTGTTCCAGCAGGGAGCCAACGACGGCTTTCACGAGGCGATCGGCGACACGATGGCGCTCAGCGTGACGCCCGAGTACCTCAAGGGCCTGGGGCTGCTGGACGCCGTCCCCAAGGGAGACCACGCGCGAATCAACGAGCAGATGAAGCGCGCGCTCGACAAGGTCGCGTTCCTGCCCTTCGGGCTGCTCATCGACAAATGGCGCTGGGACGTCTTCGCCGGGAAGATCCCGGAGGGCGACTACAACGCCGCGTGGTGGAGGCTCAAGCAGCAGTACCAGGGGGTGAGCGCGCCGGTCCCTCGAGGCGCCGGCGACTTCGATCCGGGGGCGAAGTTCCACGTGGCGGCGAGCACGCCGTACGTGCGCTACTTCCTGGCGCGCATCTATCAGTTTCAGTTCCACAAGGCGCTTTGCAAGGCGGCCGGCTACACGGGGCCGCTCGACCAGTGCTCGATTCACGACGACCGCGCGGCAGGCGCCAAGCTCGCGGCGATGCTCTCGCTCGGCGCAAGTCGGCCCTGGCCCGACGCCCTGGAAGCCGTCGGCGCCGGCCGCAAGGCGGATGCAGGGCCCATGCTCGAGTATTTCGCGCCGCTCCGCCAATGGCTCGCCGACCAGAACAGGGGCCAGCGCTGCGGCTGGTGACGGCGCGGCGATTGCACCGCTCGGCCGTGTGTCTCTCGCCCTCGTGGTGCCCACGCCGGGGGTCGTCGCCATCAGCAGCGGCGCATCGGTTCTCGTAACGGGCGCCGACGGCTTCGTCGACGCGAGCGACCTGCGGCAGGGATACTTCGTTTACGAGACGCGCTTCGTCAGCGAGTTGCGATGGACCGCTCTCGGGGCCTCGCTCGAGCGTGTGATCGACTCCGCCGTCGAGCAGGACCGGTGGATGGGCTACTACGTCGTGGCCGCGCGTCCCGGCGTGGATTCTGCGCGCGAGACGCTCGAGCTCTGTGTGCGGCGCGCGCTCTCCACGGAGGGTCTGCGCGAGGAAGTGACGCTGACGAGCTACGCGCGCGAGAGCACGCGCGCGTCCTTCGAGCTCCGGTTGGACGGGGACTTTCGCGATCAGCATTCGCAGCAGCGAAAGGAGCGGCGACTGGTCGGCCGCAAGCGGCGCGCGTGGAAGGATCTCGGCGGGGGAGCCTGGGAGCTCTCGCTCGACTGGCACGCCGCACCGTCGCGAAGCCACTCCTCGCACGAACCTCGCCTCCACCGCGTGCTCTGCGCGCGGCTCGAGGCGCGCGGCTGCGAGATCCGCCCGTCCGGCGAGCGCGTACGCGCTTTCGTTCGACTGGAGCCGCACGCGAACGCGAAGATCGTCGTGCGCGTGAGCGCGCGCGTCGACGAGGAGAGCGCCTATCCCGTGCACCGCGCGCAGCCCGGACCCCGAGCGTTCGCCGAGGCCGCTCGGCTCGATGCGCCCGGCTCGGGGACGCTCACGCCGGTCGTTCTCGCCGCGTTCGATCGAGCGCGCGACGATCTGGCCGCGTTGCGCCTCGCGGACTTCGATCGCGGCCCGCGCGTGTGGGTGCCGGCGGGCGGCGCGCCGACGTTCCTGGCGCTCTTCGGTCGCGACGCGATGATCGGCGGGATCCAGGCGGCGATGCTGAGCGTCGAGCCGCTCGCGGGCGCCGTCGAGGTCCTGCCCCGGTGGCAGGGCTCGCGCGACGTGCCCTGGCGCGACGAGGAACCGGGGCGCGTCGTGCACGAAGTGCACGCGTCACCGCTCTCGGCCGCGGATTTGATGCCGCAGGCTCGGTACTACGGCTCGCTGACCGCTTCGGCGATGTACGCGCTCGCGCTGGCCGAGCTGTGGGCGTGGACCGCCGACCGAGCGCGCGTCGGCCGGCTCATCGACTCGGCGCTCGCTGGCCTGCGGTGGATGGACACGGGCGGCGACCTGGATGGCGACGGCTTCTACGAGTACCAGAGCCGCTCGTCTCAGGGACTCAAGAACCAGGGATGGAAGGACTCCGAAGACGCGATCGTCCACGCCGACGGCCGCGAAGCGGAGCCGCCGATCGCGATGTGCGAGGCGCAGGCCTACACGTTCCTCGCGAAGGTGCGCACCTCGCAGATCCTCGCGCACCTCGGGCGCGCGGCGGAGGCGCGGCGGCTGGCGCACGAGGCGAGCGAGCTGCAACGGCGCTTTCTCGATCGCTTCTGGCTCGAGGACCAGGGGTACATCGCCATGGGGCTCGATCGCGAAAAGCGACCGATCCGATCGATCGCGAGCGACGCAGGCCACTGCCTCGCGACGGGCATCGTCCCGCGCGCGCTCGTGCAGCGCGTCGCCGACCGCATGATGGGCGCGGACATGTTCTCGGGCTGGGGAATCCGCACGCTGTCGGCCGGGCATCCCGCGTACAACCCCTTCAGCTACCATCGCGGCTCGGTGTGGCCGGTCGAGCAGGGGACGATCGCCCTCGGCATGGCGTTCGGCGGGCTTCACGCGCACGCGGCGCGCATCGCGTGCGGCACGTTCGAAGCGGCGGCGCTCTTCGCGCACAACCGGCTGCCGGAGGTCATGAGCGGCCACCCGCGCGACGCCGCGCATCCGTTCCCGGCGGTGTACCCGCGAACGTGCTGGCCGCAGGCGTGGTCCGCGAGCGCCGTCGTCGCGCTCGTGCGCGGCATCCTCGGGATCGTCCCGTCGGCGGTAACCCGCCGTCTGTTCGTGGATCCCCACCTCCCGACCTGGCTGCCCGAGATCACCCTGCGCGGCCTCCGCGTGGGAGACGCTCACGCCGACCTTCACTTCGTGCGCGCGCGGGGGGGTGAGGTGGAAGTCACGGTGCTCGACGTTCGCGGCGACCTCGACGTCGTGCGGCGCCGCGCCGCTCCATCCGCCGAGGCAGGGGCGCATGCTAGCGTGCCGACCAGCCGATGACGCTGCGGGTGGCCACCCTCAACATCTGGAACCGATTCGGACCGTGGGACCAGCGTCTCCCCGCCATCCGCGCCGAAGTCGCAAGGCTGGCCCCGGATCTCCTCGGGCTGCAGGAGGTCCTGCGTCTCGACGCAGGGGAGGGCGACGGGCTCGACCAGGCCGCCGCGATCGCGAGCACGCTCGGGTACCACGTCGCGTACGCTCGCGCGCACGACGAGGGCTGGTACGGCAACGCGGCTCTCTCTCGCTGGCCCATCGTGCGCAGCGAGACCTTCGAGCTGCCGCGGCTCGGCACCGAGGAGAAGCGCACGCTGCTTCATGCGGACGTCGACTCTCCGCACGGGCGCATTCCGTTCTTCGTCACTCATCTGAACTGGAAGTTCGACGAAGGGCACGTCCGCGTCGCGCAGATCCGCGAAATCGCGCTTCGCATAACGAAGCTCGTTGGGCCGGAGCGCGGTCGAAGCCTGGATGCCTTCCCCGCCATCCTGGTCGGAGACTTCAACGCCGAGCCCGACTCCGACGAGATCCGCTTCCTACGCGGGCTCACGTCTCTCGGCGAAAACCGGCGGGTCTATTACCAGGACGCCTTCGGCCTCGCGGGTGACGGAACACCTGGGTACACGTTCGCGAAGCGAAACGCGTTTGCCGCTCCGCTACGAGAGCCCGATCGCCGCATCGACTACATCTTCGTGCGAGGGCGCGACGAGCGCATGCGCGGCGAGCCGCTGGACGCTCGCGTCTGTTTCGACTCGGACGCCGAGGGCGTGTTCCCGAGCGACCATTTCGGTGTCGTCGCAAACCTCCGGACAGACTAGAGAGCGCGTCCGGCCCGCGGCCACCTTCCGCGCACGCCATTTGCAGCCCCACGGAACGGACGGCGGTGGGCCGCGGGGTGCCGCCCCGTCGAGCGCGGACGAGCGTGCTCGGGAATAACCTCGCGCGACGCCTGTTTTGACGCCGCAAACCGACTGGTTATCCCCCCCACGGGGGGTCATGCCGGCGCGGTTGACAGGAGGATGCCCGCCGCTACGATGCGCGCCTCGTCTGGGGGGTTGTCGCAGAGTTTACACGGTCGCGCCTTGCGAGCCGCGGCCAGGTTCATCCTCGACCCCTGAGTCGTCCCAGCTCGTTCCCTGCCAGTTCAAGCCCCAGTCCCAGTTCCCAGCCACTCCCTCGACCCTGCCGGAGCCTCGGAATGTCAAACGACGTGATGATTTATGCGAGCGACCTTTCGAAGAACTTCGGGTCGTTCCGTGCGCTGGACAAGGTCAACTTCGAGGTGAAGCGTGGCGAGATCGTCGGCTTCCTGGGCCCGAACGGCGCCGGGAAATCGACGACGATGCGCATCCTCACGTGCTTCATCTCGCCGACGGGGGGGACCGCGCGCGTGAACGGGCACGACGTGTTCGACGCGCCGCTGCAGGTGCGCGAGAGCCTCGGGTATCTGCCCCAGCGCGCTCCGCTGTACTTGGAGATGAGCGTGCTCGAGTACCTCCGGTTCGCCGCCGATCTTCGGCATCTCGACGACTCGACCTTCAGACAGCGCGCGCGGAGCGTGGTCGAGGTGTGCGGTCTCGCCCAGGTGCTCGGCAAGGAGATCCGGCACCTCTCCCACGGCTATCGGCAGCGCGTAGGGCTGGCGCAGGCGCTGATCCACGACCCGCCCATCCTGATCCTCGACGAGCCGACGAGCGACCTCGACCCGAACGAGAAGGCCGAGTTCCTCGACTACCTGAAGCAGATCGGCCAGCACCGGACGGTCATGCTCTCGACCCACAACCTGGCCGAGGTCGAGGCCTCCTGCGCTCGCGCGATCATCGTGTCCCGGGGCCGCGTCGTGGCCGACGGTCCGCTCGACGAGATCCGCGCCAAGAGCGGGCGGGTTCGTTACGTGGTCTCGATTCAGGAGTCCGCGGTCGGCGCGCAGTACCGCGGTCGCGGGCCGCTGCCCAAGCGCAGCGAGGTGGAGGACGCCCTCGGCAAGGTGGATGGCGTGAAGAAGGTCGGTGAGCTGCCGACCGATGAGCGCGCGCATTCGTTCGAGCTCGTGAGCGAGCAAGACGTCGATCTTCGCCCCGAGCTGTTCAAGCTCATCGTCGACAAGGGGTGGGTCCTCCTCGAGCTTCATCGCGACGCCCAGACGCTCGAAGACGTCTTCCGCAGCCTGACGATCGGCGACGAGCGCCGCAATCGGCAGCTTGGCGCGGCGGCCGAGGCCGACGACGAGCAGGACGACGAAGAGGACGTCGACGACGAGGACGAGGGGGACGACGAGGACGCGGAGCGTTCGGCCGACGAAGACCAGAAGGTCGCGAAGGACGACCGGAGCTAGACCATGCGAAATATCCTGATCATCGCGCGGCGCGACCTCCGCGCGCAGTTCAACTCACCGGTCGCTTACGTCGTCATCGGCGGAACGCTGCTCCTTCTGGGGCTCCTCATCTTCAAGCTCCCGCACATGAGCGTCGCCGGTGTAGCCATCGGCGGGTTCTGGGAGATCGACCGCGCGACGATGGACGAGATGTTCTCGCTGCTGCCGGCGCTCCTCAGCGTCCTCGTGATCCCCGCGATCACGATGCGGTCGCTGGCGGCCGAGAAGGGCTCCGGCACGCTGGAGCTGCTCATCACGATGCCCGTGCGCGACAGCGAGGTCATTCTCGGCAAATTCCTCGCGGCGTTCACGACCGTCGTCATCCTGCTCGCGCTCACGCTCCTCTACCCGATCGCGATGTTCAAGTGGCCGATGAACTTCGGCGCGCTCGACTGGGGTCCGGTCTGGTCGGGCTATCTCGGTTGCCTCTTCTTCTCGGCGGCTTCCGTCGGGCTGGGGCTCATGTTCTCGAGCCTCACCGAGAGCGACGTCGTCGCCTTCTTCCTCACGCTGGTGTCGCTCTTCGCGCTCTACGCGATCGGCCCGATGGTCTCGGTCGTTCACGGCGGTGTCATCGGCGACGCCATCAGCTTCATCTCCTTTCAGTCGCGTTACCAGTCGTTCGCCCGCGGGCTCATCGACCTGCGCGCTGTCGTGTACTTCGTGTCCGTTGCCCTCCTGAGCCTCTTGGTGAGCTTCCGCTCGCTCGAGAGCCGCAAGTGGTCGTGATCCATGGAGAAGCGTAAGAAGACCGCAGTCGAAAGCGGCGTCCTCATCGTCATCGTCGCGGCCATCCTGGTCGCGGTGAACACTCTGTCGTCGCTCGGCGTCGCCCGTCGCATCGACACGACGAAAGCCGAGAAGTTCACGCTGTCGAAGGGGAGCGGAAACCTGCTCCACTCGATGAAGCAGCAGCTGACCGTCGACGCCTACGTCACCAAGGGCCTGCCCAAGCTCGATGCCTTCGTCCGCGACCTGCGCGACCTCCTTCAGGAGTACAAGGTCGCCGGCGGCGGCAAGTTCACCTACGAGATCATCGAGCCGAAGGACGAGGACACCAAGAAGAAGGCGAAGGACGCCGGCCTCGTGGAGCAGCCGTTCGGTGAGGCCAGCGAGACCGACGAGAAGGCCGCGGTCACGCAGGGCTTCATGGGCCTCGTCTTCAAGTACGGCGAACAGCAGGACGTCATCAAGTTCCTGCCCCCCGACCGCACCGACGGTCTCGAGTTCTGGGTGACGAACAAGATCCGCGAGATTCGGGACAAGGGCGACGACATCCACCACAAGATCGGCGTCCTCACCGGCCACGACGAAATCAAACCCAACGACAACAACCTCGTGCCCACGAACATGGGCAAGTTCTCGATGCAGGGGATCATCACGCAGAACTTCCCCTTCTACTCGTTCCAGGACGTGGACCTGAAGAACGGGGAAACCGAGATCTCCGACGATCTCGACGGCCTGATCATCACGCAGCCCGGCAAGGACCTGAGCGACAAGGAGCTGCGGCGCATCGACCAGTTCCTGATGAAGGGCAAGTCGCTCGCCGTCTTCGCGAGCGCCGTGAACGTGAAGGCCAACGACGGGACGATGAACGCGACGCTGAGCTCGCACGGTCTCGAGAAGCTCCTCGAGGGCTACGGCATCGCGTTGAACAAGGACGTCGTCCTCGATATGTGGCGCCGCGTCCGCGTCGTCGTGCCGACGTCGGGCGGCCTCGCGCAGCCGGATTTCCCGCAGATGCTCGAGGTGCAGGACGATCCGCGCATGACGGCAGACGAGAAGTTCGTGGACACGAGCTTTCCCTGCCTCTTCCGCGTCGAGGACATGGCCGTCCCCCTCGCGTCCAGCCTGACGCTCAAGAAGGAGCGGCAGCCGGAGGCGAAGATGCAGGTCGTCATGAGAAGCTCGCCGGAGTCCGTTCACCTGACCGGCGACAGCGCCGATCTGAAGCCGTTCCAGAAGTGGGCCGGCAAGTTGAAGGGGCTGAAGAAGCAGCAGTTCGCGATCGCGGCGGACGTCGAGGGCACGCTGAAGACTGCGTTCCCCGAGGGCGATAAGATGGGCGTCGAGTCCCCGGCGCAGAGCACGAAGCCGTCGCGCGTCTTCATCATCGCGTCCGCGCAGTTCCTCGACAATCCGTTCGCGCGCTCCGGTAACGGCCCGGACATGGGGCAGTTCGGGATGATGATGCCCAACCTGGGCGGCGACGAGCAGCTCCTGATGATCGCCGGGCCCTATGCCCAGCAGTTCGTCACCGGCTCGATCCTCGTCTTCAAGAACACGCTCGACTGGCTGACCGGCGACACCGACCTCCTCGCTGTGAGCGCGAAGATCCTGAGCGATCCGAACCTGGTCTACGGCCAGAAGCCGAACTTCAACCCCGATATGAGCGAGGACCAGCTCCGCAAGCAGGAGGAAGAGCTGAAGGAGGGTCGCAAGGCGCAGCAGCACAACGTGGAGCTGCTGCTCATCCTCGGTGTGCCGTTGCTCTTCGCAGGCTACGGCCTCCTCCGCTGGCGCATGCGTCTTACGGCGCGGGCAAACGTGTCTCTCGCCTGACAACACAGGGAAAGGATCATGTCGCGCGACAAGCTCATCATCGCAGGGGTCGTTCTGCTCGGGCTGCTCGGGTTCCTCGTCTTTCAGCAGGCGAAGAAGGACGAGGCCATGGGGCAACCCATGGCCAGCGCCAAGGACTTTCCCACGATCAGCGCCCCCGAAGACATCGACCGCATCAGCATCCAGAACGGCGAAAAGCCGGAGGTCGTTCTGGAGAAGGTTCCGGATCCGAAGGGCGCTCCGACCGACGGCGGATCCGCGACGATCTGGCAGCTTACGAAGCCGATCACCGCGCCCGCCAACCAGCAGGGCATCAAGGACCTTGTCGCGAACCTGAAGGACCTGAAGGTCGATTCGCAGGTCAACCTGGTCCTCAGCGACGACGTGAAGAAGGAGAAGCAGCTCGACAGCGCGCACGCGCTGCACGTGATGGCCTGGAAGGGCGGCGACAAGAAGGTCGATGAGCTCTTCGGCAAGAGCGGTCAGGCTGGCCAGCTCGTGGTCGTGCCCGACAAGCCGAACTCGGTGTGGGCCGCGAAGGGGTACTCGTCGTACCTCTACACGAAGGAGCCCAAGGACTTCCGCGAGAAGGAGATCTTCAAGTTCGACGACGGCAGCGTCGCGCACGTGACCATCGAGAACGCGCACGGCACGACGTCGTTCACGAATGGCGACAAGTGGGCCGCCACCTTCGACAAGAAGCCCATCGCGCGCTTCGACCCGGAGAAGGTCAAGGACATGCTGCGCGCGTACAAGGCGCTGAACGCCGACGACTTCGGTGACGGCAAGTCGCTCGCCGAGACTGGCCTCGACAAGCCCGACGCGCAAGTGACGATCGAGCTCAAGGACGGCGCCGCGAAGTACGAGCTCCTCATCGGTAAGGTCTCGACCGGCACGAATCACTGGGCGAAGCGCGTCGACAGCGACACGATCTACCAGATCACGAACTACGCCTCGGAGTTCGCCCTCGCGGACACGAGCAAGTACCAGGCGGCCGTCGACGCGGGAGCCGCCGACAGCGGCAAGCCCGCCGCCGTCGGCGCCAAGCCGCCCTCCCCGCCCGCCGCCGCGAAGAAGTAGACGGGCGCGGCTCTTCCCCCCGCGGGGCGGCTGCTCGGGCCACGCCTACGGAGTTCGTGCGAGCTCGCGTGCGACGACGTCCAGGGGCGCTTCGCCGAGGGCGCGCCAGGCCTGGAGTCGCTCGTCGCTTCGCGGCGAACCGTAGATGGCCTCGGCGGCGAACGCGACGCCGAGGACGCCGACTGGACGCTCTCGGGCCATCCGCTCGAGCGCGTCCACCGCGTCGTTGTCCGGATGCGAGAGCATCTTCGTGCGCGGAGGCGGAGTCGGCGCGACCGACGAGAACGCGAAGAGCACGTCGTCGTGCAGGGCGAGGAGCGGCGCCGCCGGGGATGGCTCCTCGGTCAGGGCGCGCAGCGCGCCGCACACCGCGGCCCGCTCGGGTGGGGGCGCCATCGATCGAACGCGAGAGTCCGGGACCGCCGGGCACGGGCGCTCGACGAGCAGGAGCTCGCGAGCGCGAGCCTCGACCGCCGGACGGTCCGCGGGCGGCGTCGCTTGCAGCGCGTTCGTGGCGAGCGCGCGAAGGTGATCCTCGAGGCGTTCCAGCAGGGGTAGCAGGGCCGCCGGGTCGACGGACAATCCGAGGTGGGTCTTGGCCTGGTGCGCAATGCGCGCGGAGGCTTCGAGCTTCGGCACCGCGCGCATGTCCTCGTCGAGTGCCATGCGAAGCTGGGCGATGGCTGCGGAGCCGCGCGGGAACTGCAACGGCGCGAGGAGGCGCTCGAGGGGATAGAGGGCGACGTCGAGGTCGGGGGGCCCGGTGCGCGGAGCCGACGTGCGGAGCGACTGCCGGATCTCGAGCAGGTGTCTGCTCACCCACTCGTCGCGATCCAGCCAGTCTTGCGGCGTCGCCGGTGGCACCCAGGTGGCCACCACGGCGCGAACCAGGTCTCCGGCGGAGTCGCCGAGCGCGCTCTCGTCCTCTGCCCGCGCCTGCTCTTCTCGGATAAGCCGGTCCAGGAGCTCTCGCTCGAGGGCGGGCCGCGCCACGCCGCTGCCGAGCGGTCCGGTTTCGGGCAGCGGTTCGCGGAAGGAAGCGAGCTGTTTCGCGGCGGCCTCGAGCGCGCGCGAGCGCGCGCGAAAAGCGAACAGGTCGAGCGAGCCGCCGCGAATCTGCGCGGCCGTGTCTTCGGCGAGGACGGCTTCGGTGCCGATTCGCTTGAGCACGTCGTCGCTCGCCGCCGCTCCCGAGCGAATCGCCAGCCGTGGATCGGCCGCGGCGAGCCACTCGACCGCCTGGTCCTCGGCGCGCGCGAAGTCTGCGGTCCGGGCGCGCATCTGTTCGCCGGTCTCGACCGAGGACGACGGCGAATGCGCCGGTCCCGGCCCGGCGGACGAACCGCACGCCGCGAGGAGGAGGAGCACGGGCGCGGTGTGAAGCGCGCGAGTCACTCGCCCATCACCTTGACGATCACGCGCTTGTCGCGCTGGCCGTCGAACTCAGCATAGAACACGCGCTGCCAGGGGCCGAGATCGAGGCGGCGCCCGGTCACCGGGACGATGACCTCGTGATGGACGAGGAGCGATTTCAGGTGCGCGTCGCCGTTGTCCTCCCCGGTCTGGTGGTGCCGGTAGTCCTCGCGCGCAGGGGCGAGGTGCTCGAGCCATTCCCAGATGTCTGCGTGCAGCCCTCGCTCGTCGTCGTTGACGAAAACGCCCGCGGTGATGTGCATCGCGCTCACCAGCATGAACCCGTCGGACACGCCGCTGCGCGAAAGAATTTGCTCGAGCGTGGAGGTCAGGTGCACGAGCTCCCGCCGCTTCTCGGTGTGCAGCGTCAAGTATTCGGTGTGGGGTTTCATGCGGCGCGGAAGCATACCTCTCGCCCGGGAGGGGGGCATGCAGGCCCTTCACGAGCCGCAACGGCCCCGCAGCTTCTTCCGCCCGAGGATGAGGGTGCACGACTCGAGGGCGTCCATCGACACGACGCCGTCTCGTGGGCAGGCCGGATCCGAGACGCCGGGGATGACGTCGATGTCCGTGGTCATCGACCACTCCCCCACCTTGACCACCGCAGATCGAACCACGCTCGTCCGTACCAGGCCGGAGGCGGCGTACATCTGCTCGCGGCTCGGCTTGGCCCGCGCGGCGAGCGCTCGTCCCGCTCTCGACGTCGACAGCAGGTCCGTCCGATGCGCGCCGGTGTCGAGCAGGAGATCGACTGGATGGCCGTCGATCCGTGCCTGGAGGACGAAGGCGAGACCGGGGATGGCGCTCGCGGCGTCATGGCAGAGCCGCACCCCGGCGGGCGCGATTTCTCTCCCTCCCCGCTCGTCGAGCTCGCGCGCGGCGTCCTCCCACCGCGCAGCGTGCATCTCGCCCCCGGCGAGGTCGAGCACGACCGCCTCCCCTTCGCGGGCAAGCCACTGTGGAGACACGAACGCGCCGATGCCGATGCGCGCGATGGGCTCGGGGACGTCGGTAACGAGCATCGTCGTGCTCGCAAGCGCGCCCCACTCGTCGATCGTCACGTTGGGATGATCCACCGTGTACGCCGTCACTGCGTGACCGGTGTGGTCGCTGCCGACGTCCCCTAGAGGGCGCAGCGGCAGGCCGAGCTGACGCGCGACCCAGCTCGCGATGACGTGGGAGTTCGCTCCCGTGTCGATGAGCATCCAGACCGGCTGGCCGCCGACCGATCCGTGCACGAGCGGCAACGGGAACTTGCGTCCGTTCAACTCGTACCGAAGCACCGTCCGTCGCAAACCCGTCGACGCCGCCTCGGGCGCGGAGGCCGGCATGACGGGCACCGACGCCGCGAGACTCTCGCGCGCCGGCGGCGGCTCCGGCGCGGAGGGGGGCGCCGGGGTGGGCAGCGCGTGCGCACACGACACGAGCGCAAGCCACGAAAGGAACCCTGCCCGCCGCACCGGCGCCAGCGTAGCGCGTGCCGGCGCCGCCCGCCCCTACGACTCAACCGAAGTCGGTCGCCCGAGCCCGCCTATCCCGCGCGGCGGAAGACGTCCATCACGTCGGCCAGCAGCTTCAACGATTCCGCGCGCGGCCGCTGGAAGGCGTTGCGACCCATGATGCTGCCGAACCCGCCACCCGCCGCGATCCCGCGCACGTCTTCGAGCAGCTCGTCGGTGCTCTTCGTCTCTCCGCCAGAGAAGATGACGATGCGCTTTCCGTTGAACGAGCTCTGAATGACGTGCTTGACGCGGTCGGCCATGGTCTTCGTCGGGATACCGTACTTCTCGAATACCTTCTTCGCTTCGGCCTGCTCGACGAAGTCCTTCGGCGGCTTGACCTTCACGACGTGCGCGCCCAGCTGGCAGGAGACGTGCGCCGAGTACGCAATCACGTCGACCGCCTGCTCGCCTTCTTTGCTGAGGCCCGCTCCGCGCGGATAGGCCCAGACGATGGTCGGCAGGCCGACCTCCTTGGCTTCGAGGATGAGCTCGCGCAACTCCTCGTACATCGGGTTGCGGTGGCCGGAGCCCGGATAGATCGTGTACCCGATCGCGGCGCAACCGAGGCGAACCGCGTCCTGGACGCTGCCGGTGACTGCGCTGATGGGCTGGTCGAGCTTGGCGAGCGTGTCCGAGTTGTTCAGCTTGAGGATGAGGGGTACCTGACCGGCGAACTTGTCGGCCGACGCCTCGAGTGCGCCCAGCGGCGCGGCGTACGCATTGCAGCCCGAGTCGATCGCGAGCTGGTGGTGATAGTCGGGGTCGTAACCGGCGGGGTTGGGCGCGAACGACCGGACCGGTCCGTGCTCGAAGCCCTGATCCACCGGGAGGATGACGAACTTGCCTGTGCCGGCGAGCGCGCCGTGGTTCATCATGCGGGCGAGGTTCGTCTTCACCCCGACGTTTTCGCTCGAGTAAAAGGAGAGAATCTGCTTAACGCGATCTGCGACCATGGTGCGCGGCACACTAGCCTCGCGCCGCAGCTCGAGCAAGGTACGCGACGCCAGGAAATCCCATGAACGAATCGATTCCTCCGGGGAGCGTCGGCACGACGCTCGAAGCCCACATCATGAGCGGGATGCGCGGCTCGCCGGGCGCC
This sequence comes from uncultured Myxococcales bacterium, assembly GCA_937998045.1. Lineage (GTDB taxonomy): Bacteria > Myxococcota_A > Polyangia > Polyangiales > Polyangiaceae > Palsa-1150. Next base: position 2,412 of record CALKVG010000459.1, on the reverse strand, counting down.
ACCGGAGAGTTCACTTCGCTGCTTAACTCCATCGCCTTGGCGGTGCGCGTCATACACACTCGTGTACGCGCCGCGGGGCTCGCCGGAATGCTCGGCTATACGGGCCAGACAAACGTACAGGGCGAGCAGGTCCAGAAGCTCGACGCGCTCGCCAACGAGATCATGTGCGCCGTTCTCGAGAAGAGCGGGCGCTGCGCGATGGTCGTCAGCGAGGAGCTCGCGCAGGCGCGCGTCCTCAGCGAGACCGCCAAGTACGTCGTTGCGTTCGACCCGCTCGACGGCTCGAGCAATATCGACGTCAACATTTCGATAGGGACGATCTTCAGCGTGATGCGCACGCAAAGCGCGGGCGGGCGGCTGCTCGAGGGCGCGCTCCAGCCCGGGAACAAGATCGTCGCCGCCGGCTACGCCGTCTACGGGAGCGCGACGACCTTCGTCTTCTCGACCGGCCGCGGCGTCCACGGGTTCACGCTGGACCCGAGCGTGGGCGAGTTCTTTCTGTCGCACCCCAATTTGCGTTGTCCCGAGGCCGGCAATACGTATTCGGTCAACGAGGGCAACCACGCCCGATGGGACGATCGAGTGAAGAACTGGAATGCGTGGATCAAGAGCGATGACGGCAAGCAGCGCCTGCCCTACGGCTTGCGATACGTCGGCTCGCTCGTGGCGGATGCGCACCGCACGCTCATGCGCGGCGGTATCTTCGCGTATCCCGCCGATCGCAAGAACCCCGAGGGCAAGCTGCGTCTGCTCTACGAGGCGAATCCCGTCGCGTATCTCTTCGAGCAGGCGGGAGGCGCCGCCACGAACGGGGTCGACCGCATCCTCGACATCCAGCCGCGCACGCTGCACGACCGGACACCCCTCGTCATCGGCTCGAAGCGCGACGTCGAGGCGTATCGGCAGTTCATGCTCGGCGAGCGCTGAAGTCCGCGTTCATACGCCCTGCGTGTCCGGCGACCAGATGACCTTGTGGAGCTGAAGCTGCACCCGAACGGGCAGTCGGTCGGCGAGCACCCAACTAACCAGATCGCGGGCGGCGAGCTCTCCGAAGACGGTGCTCGCGAGGAGGTTCGGCGTCCGCTCGGCGAGCTGGTGCTCGCGGATGGCGCTGCGCATCCATTCGTAGTCGTGGCGGCCGGCCAGGACGAACTTGATCTCGTCGTTTTGCCCGATGCAAGCGAGGTTGCTCCAGCGGTTCCGGTGCGACTCCCCGCTGCCCGGACACTTGAGGTCCATGATCTTGTGGACGCGGGGGTCGACCGCCGAGATGTCGGCTTCGCCGCTCGTCTCCAGCAGGACCGTCCGCCCGGCGTCGCAGAGCTCGCGAAGGAGCGGCACCACGCCCGGTTGCAGGAGCGGCTCGCCGCCCGTGACCTCGACGAGGGGAGTGCCGAAGGAGAGCGCGCGCGAGAGAACGTCCGCGCGCTTCATGCGGTTTCCGCCGTAGAACGCCTGCGGCGTGTCGCACCACACGCAGCGCAAGTTGCAGCCCGTCGTTCGCACGAACGTACAGGGCAGCCCGGCGAACGTCGATTCGCCCTGGATGCTCGCGTAGATCTCGTGCACGACGAGGGTGTCGGTCTTGGCCACGGCGGCTACCCTCGCTCGCCCGGCTCGCCCGGCTCGAGCTCGGGGACGGGGATCTCTCCTGCATCGGGATCGTACGTGGGAGCTGCGGCCGGAGGTACCGGAACGCGCATCGGCGGCAACGGGTGCGTGTAATGCCGCACGAGCGCCCAGGTGGCGCCGACGATTCCGAGCGCCGCGAGGAGGAAGAAGCGCACGACCGAGAGCGGCGGAATCCGCGACGGCCCGAAGCGACCTCGCCCCGGCCGGAAGCTGCGTTGGGGGTTCCTGGCGAAACTCACGGCGAACGAGCTACCGTTAGCGCCGATCCCGAAACGGGCAATCGCTTCATGGGGCCAGGACGAGGCACGCGTCGCCGAACTCGTGGCCGAGGTACCCCCCGGCTTCGGCGTGGGCCCAGGCTCGCGCGAGCAGCTCCTCCGGGGCGAACGCTCCGAGGAGCGCGCGGTGGGACGTGCCCGCCTCGTGCAGACCGGTGAGCAGCGCGTCCACGATTTGCGGCTCGTACGCGCGGTCGATGCGCAGATCGGTCGTCCCCTGCCCCGGCACGAGCTCGCCCCCGTGACGTACCGCGCACCCCTCGAGCGCGCGAAGCACCGTCGTGCCCACCGCGATGATCCTCCGGCCTTCGGAGCGTGTCGACCGGATGACGTGCACCGTCGAGGCGGGCAAGTCGTAGCGCTCGGGGAACGGGAGCCGCGCGTCGAGAGCCGGATCGCCGGTGGACGAGAGTCCGGCGGCGTGCGTCAGGTTCGCGAGGCGGACGCCCGCGCGTCCCTGGTCGGTCGAGATGCCCAGCGCCGGACGGCCGCTTGCCTGGTC
>CALKVG010000458.1 GCA_937998045.1 uncultured Myxococcales bacterium | reverse complement strand
GAGTGTCGTCGTCTCCGTCAGCGTCGCGACACCTCCGTCCGCGGCAAACGTCGGGGGGGCGCGCGTGACGTTCTCGACGGAGGTCAACCCCGACGGCGTTTTCGTCGTCGTCGAGATCACGGGCGAGAACAGCCCGAACCGCGGGTCCGGCGCCTGGGTCGTCGTCGTCTGTGTTCCGTCGGGAACCGTCGTGACGGTCGTCCCATCCGGCGTGTACTGAAGTGAGCTCTGAAGCCCGCTCGGCAGAGTATTGAGCCGGCTGACTGAGCCCACTCCGGGCATCGTCGTCTGGTAGACTGTCTGCCGGCCCATCGCCGTCGTCATCGTCACGTCCCAGCCGCCGCTGGCGAGGTTGCTCTGGGCGAAGCTCTTCGAGCCTCCCGCTGGATCCTGGTCCTCTGTGAGCCTCCCCGTCGGGTCGTAGCTGAACTGGTACAGCCCCCCGCGTGCGTCCGTCTTCGTCTGCATCAACCCATTGGCGTCGTAGCTGTACCTCGTCGTCTCGCTCGCGGGATCGGTCGCGGTCGCGAGGTAGCCGTTGCCGTCGACGGTGAACGTCGTCGTCTGCCCGAAGGGTCCGACGATGCTCGTCAAGTTTCCGGCCGCGTCCCGGTTGACGGTCGTGACGTCACCGTTCACGTCGGTGATGGTCGATACCCTTCCCGCGCTGTCGTAACCGAACGTGTAGATCGCCGCGTTCGTGACCGCGTCGAGCGTCTTCAGATGCCTGCCGGTGCCGTCGAAGACGTAGATCTGCTTGCCATCGGTCGAGGCATAGGAGAAGGCCCCGCCTTCACCGGAGAAGCCAAGAAGTGGCGTACCCACGCGCTTGATTTTGTTGTTGTGGTTATCCGCGATGTACAACGTCTCGTCGATACCGACGCGGATTCCGCCTTCGGCTGCGGAAATGCGGGCTGCTCCCGCCGGACCGTTATCACCGGCGCCCCCTGCGCTCTGCGCGACGTCCACGACCGTCGTGATCGAGGTGCCGCTCGAATCGATCCGCTCAACATACGACCCCTGTCCGTCCAGAACGAACAAGCTGCCGTCCCCGGCAAGAGCGATGTCGGTGGGACCGCTCAGCGATTTGAGAATCGTCGTGCTGTTGTTGGCGAAGCCTGCATACGTCACGATCGTTCCGTCTTGGCGAATGTGACGGATGTTGTTGCGGTTTATGTCGGCGACGAAGAAGTCACCGTGGGTCCCGGCGCGGACCTTTTGCGGGGCCACGAAGCCGGAGGAGGTGGCGGGAACGTTCTCGCAATAAAGGCCGCCGATGCAGAACTGGGTACCGTTCCCCGCGACGGTGGCGATCGTCCCGTCGGTGGCAACTCGTCGTATACGACTGTTGTTCGCATCGGCTATGAAGAACGTGCCATCAGCGGTCACGTCCAGACCCGTAGGCCCATGGAGTTGAGCCTGAACAGCCGGACCACCGTCCCCTGCGAAGCCGGGAGTGCCATTGCCCGCGACCGTGTGAATGATTCCGAGAGGGTCGACCTTACGGATCGTATTGTTACCGAAATCGGCTATGTAAACGCTGCCGTCCGATCCGATCGCGACGTCGTTTGGATTATGCAGCAACGCTGCGGTCGCCGGCCCCTCATCGCCCGCGAACCCATTGTTTCCACATTGACCCGCAAAGGGATGGATGATCCCTGACGTGTCGACGCGCCGAATGCAGTTGTCGCTGACGATGTACACGCTCCCGTCGGGACCGGGAGCAACCGATGACGGACTCGACACATTGGCCGACGTCGCAGGACCTGTTCCATAACCAATCCCCGGACCCCCGAAGGGGTACCCATCCCCCGCGATCGTCTGGATCACGTCCGGGAGGTACGAGCTCGTGCCGTCTCCAAACTGGATCGTCCGCCCCGCGACGTCATAGGCGTGGTGAATGTTCAGCATCCACCCGCCGAGCCCTTCGGCCGTGGCGTCCCAGCCGCCGAGGGTGGTGTTCCACGTCGAGTCGACGTTCACGAGCTGTCGCGTCGGGCTCCCAGGTATCGGTACGTGATTCCCGTAAAAGGCGAACGTCTGCGTTGCCTGGTACGTACCGATGTACTGATTCGACACGGTCACAGTCGCCGGCAAGAGCCCCTGCGTCAACCGACCGTACGCGTCCTTGCGATCCCACGTGAAAGTCGTCACCTCATTCGGCTGCGCGGGAAATTGCTGGCTGAACGAACGACCGGCTACGTTCACCTGAAGCTGGATGTCCTGCACCGGCCCAGGCAGCGTGGCCGCGCTGAGCGGTACCTCGAGCGTGGCTTCTCGCCCGGGCACTCGGTTGCTTGCATAGCGCAAGGAGAGGGATGTGCCCGCGATGGGCATTTCCTCGCCGAGAATCTGGTCCTGACATTCGATGATCGACCCGTTCTGCTTGCAGCCTCCGGGCCCTCCAGGAGGGGGCGCCGGCGGCGGTCCCCCGGGCGGAGGCGCCCCTCCGTCCGGAGGACCGTAGCCGTAGTTCAAGTCCAGCTGGGAGAAGTGCGGCAAGAGGGCGCGCCACAGGCTCTGCCCCACGGGGTAGAGCGTCGCGAGCTGCTGCAACTCCGCGCTCGTGATGCCACGGGCGGAGAGCTCGGCGCTCGTCGCGGCCGTCCCGCTGCCGTCGACGTCGATCTGCGCACTCCCGCCAGTTTCGCTCAGGATCTTCATCACGACGCCGCTCGTCGACGGCACCCACGCGCCCTGGCTCTTGTCGTAATATCCGACGGGAACCGTCGTTCCCGCCGGGAAGCCAAGGAAGTTATCGACGTAGTAGGGCAGCGACTGCGAGAACGTTACGCTCGTCGCCCCGGCCGCGAGCGCTTCGTCAGCGCTCGCCTCGAACGCGTAGGTGTATCCGCTTTGATGCGGCAGCGCGGCCGGCATCGTCGCCAGGCCGTTGCCTCCGACGGTGAACTCGGTCACACGAACGCTCATCGTGTTGAGCGGACTCGTGGTGCCGTCAGGCATCGTCATCGTGGCCTGCGTCCCGGGCGGCACGAAGAGAGTGCCTTGCCGCGTCCCGTTCGAGTCCGTGGCCGGCGCGGCGCGATGGACCTGAAGGGCTGCGGCCCCGCCCGAGGAATCGATGGCAGTGACTTGGGAATCCGTTCGCACGAGGACCACGTCGTCGACCGCGCCCTGCCCTCCCGGAGGCACCTGCACGACGCGCTCCGCCGTCAGATAGTTCGCGAGCGAGAAGCGCAGGCGAAGCGTTCCTGCGTTCACCGCCATGTCGAACATTCCGTCCCCGTGGCTCACGGTGGTACCGAGCTCGGAGTGATTGACGACGCTCACCGTGACTGCGGGAAGCACTGCGCCGCTCTTGTCGACGACGCTTCCGCGCACCGTCGCGGCGGTCGTCGGCAGAATGGCTCCCGCATCGACGCCCGTCTGGATCGGACTCGTGCCGGTGTACAAGAAGGCTCCCGAGTTCGCGACCACCGAGCTGACCGTGCGATCCAACGCAGTGCACGGATGGTGCACGATCCCATTGACGGGATCGCAGGTATCCAGTGTGCACGGATTGCCGTCGTCGAGCGGGATCGATACACCGGGAAGACACGTGCCCGATCGGCAAATATCGTTGGTCGTGCAGAGATCGTGCGCGTTGCACGAGGTCCCGTCTGCGGCGTTGGGAAACGAGCAGGTCCCATTCGTTGCGTTGTAGCTCCCGACTTGATGACACGCATCGGAGGGCGCACACACCGTCGCGCTGGGTCCGCTCGTGGACGTCAGCCCCTGGCCATCCGTGGCCTGCACCGTGAACGTGTACGGCGCACCGGGGGTCAGATTCGACACGGTGGCCACGACGGTCCCACCGCTTACAGTGGCTACGAGCGTCGAGCCCTGGTAAACGTTGTACGAGGTCACTCCGTTCGGGTCCGTTGCCGCGGGCCACGTGACTTGCACCGTAGTCGGCCCGGTTGCCGTGACCGAAGCCGCAGACGAGGACGACCACTGCGGGCCCTCCACTCCGGGATTCGCTCGACACAGCGTCGAGCACACCGCGGGCGGGGGCCCGTTGGCGGCACCGTTATCGCACTGCTCCAGGGCCTCGACCACGCCGTTGCCGCACGTGGTACCGACGGTCGGGAGCCCCACAGCCCCATTGCCCGCGCAGGCGTTCGTGTTCGATGCAGCACCGCAGGTGACCTGTTCGTCGAGATCCTCGCAAAACGGAGCGCCTGCGTTGGGCGCATTGGGTCCAATGGACGGTAGGGGGGAAAAGCCCAACGCGACCAGCGACGCGCTCACGTTCGCAGCGTTCGCCTCGCACTGGGCCAGCGCGAGCTGTGGCCCGCTGACGTTCGGGAAGCCGACGAGCGTATTTAGATAGAGCTTGCGCCAAAGCGGATAATTCGTGCTCTGAACGCAAGCCGACGTGGGGTCCAGCGCCTGCACCTTCAGCGCCACCACGTTCGACTGCCCCGACGTATTCGCTCCAGCCACGCTGATGCTGCACGGGCTTGCCTGCGCCAGACAGGCGATCTGCTCACTCACGCCGGCGGACTGGCACGCCGTGGCGCCACCCGTCGTCCCAAACGCCGTTTCCACCTGGTGGATGCGACTGTAGCCGCCCACCATGTCCGTCGTCGTGCCCAGCGCGAGAATCGGGTACTGGGCATAGCCGATCGGCTCCGTCACGGTCCCGTCGCGCAGGTGGACGTTGTAGATCCGGCCGTCTGGACTGCCGAGATTCCTGTTCTGGAGAGCTGCCACCGTCGCCTTCGTGGCGACGCACTGGGACGTGTTGTTGACGGAGTCGATCGGCACCTGGCACGTGCCGGCGATGAGCGAGTCTCCATTCGGGCACTCGCCGCTATGCTTGTTCCCCCGAAGCGCGCACGTGAATACGGTGGGAGGACGTCCCACCGCGAAGGTGTCGCACCCGTTGGTCGGGTACTGTTTCAGCGGCGTCGGCAAGCCGGCCATCCACTCGGTGTCGGGTATGGGCAGCACGAGCCCGAGGGCTCCGTCGAGGTTGCAAACCTCTTCGCCTGGGCGCTGGGCGTTGTTCGTCGGTCCCCCCAGACAGGTGCGACGGATCGGGTCGTTGTCCTGGAGCTGGGTCGGCAGCACATCCGCGCCCAGCGCACCCTGGGTCGGGTCGGGGTTGTCGCCCCAGGTGCCGGGCGGCGGACGCATGTGCGTCCCGTCGTTGGCCACCGGATCGGGGACACCACCGGGACCGACCCATTGCTTGTTGGTCCCGAGCGCGCAGTTCGTGTTGGCGGAGGTCGCATCCCAGTTAAGCGCGTTGCAATACGGGCTCGTGCCGAAGCCGTGCAGATTGGACGCCGAAGGGCTCGGCGTCAGGCCGAGGAGGGAAGCGAGGACGAGCGCCGTGCCCGAGGCGTCGTCGGGGCGAAAGACGTGCTGAATCTGAGTGCAATTCCCGCTCGTGCAGCTCGAGTTCTCGAAGAGGGTCGACCAGTGGTTCGCGATATAGTTGCGGACCTCGCTGTTGCACCCGGTGTCGTTCGGATCGTTGCTGACGCCTCCGTAGAGCACTCGGAGGACGTCTTGCCATCCGTTGAACGTGTAGGCCCCCTTCGTCGGGCGCGTGATGGTCGTGTTCCACGCGATGCCGGCGCTCGGGTCGGTCGTGGGATCGCAGTCGGCGGCCGCTCCGTTGCAAGCGGTCGCGCCGGCGGTCGCCTGTGCTGCGATGAGGCGAATGCCGTCGAGACCGACGACCATCCCCTCCGCCGTGCTGGGCGCGCCTGCATCGCCCGTCGCGCCGCATGCCGCAGGACCCAAGAATCGCGACATGGGAGCGATCGTTTGGCTGCCCGCCAGCATCGCGCCCTCGCCCGAAGACGATTCTCCCGCTACGTAGTTGATACTCGCCGCACCCGAGCAAGAGGGGACACCCGAATCGGGGAGACCGGCGATGATAGCTGCCGTCACACCGGCGAGCGTCTCGGAGCCGCTCAAACTCAGCGCCGCAAGCGATGCGGCGGACGCGAGCAGCCCCGCAGCGGCAAGAACCACCGCGATTCTTCGTGACTTGTGCATGACACCCCACCAACGGCTGACTGGCCGCGAAACAGAAGAACTGCAGAACGTCGTCGTCAAGCGCCTTGCCCACGGACGCGGAGGGGGCGACGATCGTTGCGCGCGAAAGCACACGCCCCGGGCGAGACGACTATGCCCGAACGACCGTCCGGATCAACCGAACTTCGTGTTACGAATTGGCGCGCCTGCCCCCAGAATGCGACCGGTCGTCCGTCGAGTCAGAGGAATTCGTCGACAAGCCGCACAAGCAATGGTGCATGTAGGGACCGGTCCTTGGGCAGCGGGCGCGCGACGAGCAAGGGCCGCGCCGTCGACCGGATGCGGAATGACTTGCACCCCAAAGGTGCCGATGAACACTGATTTCGAATCCACCGCGATCTGCTGAGCGCCTCACCCGCGTCGAGACGACTCTGCGAATGCGATCAGAGTCTGCGATTGCGCTCGTTGCGGCCGAGGTCGTAGCCCCGATGGACCGTATCGTTACGAGGAGGCTGGGCAAATGGGCGAGCCGCGGGGGCGTCGGATGAGCAAATCATGAGCTCCAAAACGTGCGTACCGCGCCAACGTGAGCAAGACGGCTTGGCCATGGCGTAAATCGGCCTAGCGAAGAGGTCGCACGTCCGGTTTGTCGTCGCCGCGGCTTCGCCGATTCTCGGCCGCGAAGCGGCCGAATT
>CALKVG010000457.1 GCA_937998045.1 uncultured Myxococcales bacterium | reverse complement strand
CTCGGCAGCGGGTCGATGGCCAGCGTCGTGATGTCGGCGTCGTGCCCCAGCAAGACACCGGGAACGCCGACGTGCGGGCCATGGTCGAGCGTTAGCGCGATGGAACCGACGGTGGACGGCGGCAGCTTGCCGATCCAAGACGCAGGGAGGGATTCGAGCAGCGACGCCGGCACGATGGTGTCCGACGCAGGAGACGCCTCGAGCGATGCGGGCGACGCCTCGGGCGACGCGGGGGGCGGGGCCGGGCCCGGATGCATGAGGTGGTGCGCCGCGAACGTCGCCGAGCGTTCGGACGGTACCCTCTGGATCTACGGCACCAACGTCTCGTGGTCGCCCAGCGTTGCCCCGGTAGAGCTGCTCCAGGCCCCGGGAGGCGGCCCGGTCGTAGCGGCGACGTCGCCCCGCAGCTTCGGCGTCGCGGGCGTCGCTTCCGGCACGCTGTGCGCCATTGAGTCGGGCGGCACCGTCCTGTGCGGGCCCGAGGGCTCCGGGCTCAGCCAGATCTACGCAACCGGTGGGATCCCGCTGGCCGGTGCCGTGGCGGTTTCCGTCGACCCGGAGAACGGCGTCTTCTGCGCCATCGATTCCACGAGCGCCCTCTGGTGCTGGGGAGACGGGCAATACGGCGCGCTCGGCCAGGGGACGACGAACAGCTCGACGTACGCCCTCCCCGTGGTGGTGCAAGTCCGTGGGGCGACGCAGCCCTTCACGGGAGTCAGCCGCGTCGCCGCCACCCGCCAGCACGTCTGCGCGGTCAAGACCGATGGAACGGTCTGGTGCTGGGGATCGAACACCGCCGGAGCCGTCGGCGTCGGTTCGACGCAGACGCAGTTCCTCTATCCGACGCAGGTCGTCGCGCTCTCGAACGTCGTCGACGTCGTGGGCGAGGGTGACAACGCGTGCGCCCTGAAGAGCGACGGAACGGTCTGGTGCTGGGGAGAAAACACCAATGGCTCGGTCGGGAACGGCACGGCCAGCCCCATGGCCGCCTCGCCCTCTCAGGTCCTGACGGGCGGAGATGCGGGAGCCCCGCTGTCGGGCGCATCCGCAATCCTCATGTTCGGTCAAGGGTCCCGGATGGCGGCTTGCGCGTCGAGGAGCGCGGACCACTCCATCTGGTGCTGGGGAAGCGGCTTCACGAACGTAGCGGCGCAGCAGAGTGAGGGCGGCCAGCCGATCGCGAACGCGTCGCTGCTCGGGACCTTCGCCTGCTATCTGGACGAATCCGGCGCTCTAAACTTGCTCGAAGGAGCCACTTACGGCGGCAACTTCGCGGAGACGAACCCCGTCGCGTGCCCCGCGACGGGTCCTTCCGACGCGGGAGCCGACGCCACCGGGAGCGACTGACGTACCGAGTCATGCGGACCGTCCGGGTGGCGGTCGCGAACACCTTTTCTCTTTCTCACAGGTGAACCTTGGGAATTCAACGGAGAGCGCTGAGGCACGCGGCGGGATTCGGCGCCGCCATCGCTTGCGCGGCGGCGTCGTGCACGAATCACCTTCCGGCGCCCGGCGAGGTGATGGTCGAGATCTCGAGCGACATGTCGATGCCCAAGGACATCGACACCGTGCGCGTACAGATCCTTTCCGGTGGCGAGTCCCATCACGACGAGGCATACGGCGTCGGGCCGGGCGGTCTGCAGGTGCCGGCCACCATCGGCGTCCTTGCCGGGAGCGATCCCAGCGCAACGGCTCTGGTGCGCATAACCGCCATCCGTCGGGGCCGCGCGATCGTCTTGCGCGAGGCAACCACCGAGATCCCCAGCGATCGCATCGCCCTTCTGCGCCTGCCACTGCACTTTCTTTGCGAAGGCAGCGCTCTCGACACGCCGACGCCGGGCACGCCCGCGGATCCGACGATCGACGCGATCACTGAGGCCAAGTGCCCGCCGGACCAGACCTGCGCGGCCGGCGCGTGCATTCCGAGCTCTATCAACGTGGAGACCTTGCCGACCTATGTCCCGCCGGCGGCCGGCGGTGGAGCGGTCGATGCCAGCGAGAGCGCGCAGTGCTTCGACACGGTCGCCTGCTTCGCGGGAGCGGTCACCGCCAGGGTGCAAAACTGCTCGGTGGCGCTCCCCGCGGGCGTCAATCCGGCGGACGTCAACGTCGCCATCCAGACGACGGACGGACAGGGGATCTGCGCGGGAGCCAACGCCCAGGGGCCGTGCTTCGTGCCGCTCGACGAAGATCCGGTCGAGGGATGGCAGATTCAAGGGAGCAGCATCGCGCTGCCTCAGGGACTCTGCGCGGCGCTCGGCAGCGGGTCGATGGCCAGCGTCGTGATGTCGGCGTCGTGCCCCAGCAAGAAACCGGGGACGCCGACGTGCGGGCCATGGTCGAGCGTGAGCACGAGCGAGCCGACCGTCGACGGCGGGAGCTTGCCGATGGAGGAGGCAGGGGCGGATTCCAGCAGCGACGCCGGCGGCGACACCGGCGCGGTGGTGTCCGACGCAGGCGATGCCTCGACGGACGCGGGCGTGGATGCCGGCGGAGTCCACCTGCCCACGTGCGCCACGTACTGCTCGCACGACATCGTCCAGCGCTCGGACGATTCGCTCTGGCTGTACAGCGGGCTCGGAAGCGCTCCCGGGGAACTCCAAGGCGGCAACGGGCCCTTCCTCGCGACGAGCTTCGACACGGGGGGTACCACCGTTGCGAACGCGCTGTTGTGCGGCGTCGCGCCCGACCGCACGGTCTGGTGCGGGATCGTCGGATCCGCACCGAGCCAGATCTTGACGGCTGCTGGCGGCCCTGCGTTGGCGGACGCGACGAGCGTTTCGGTGGACCCTTTCGGTGCAATGGCTTGCGCGGTTGGCGCCTCGGGGGGCGTGTGGTGCTGGGGGAACGGGCTCTATGGCGTGGGCCAGGGCACGACGACCAGTTCGACATACGCTCTTCCGGTCCTGTCGCAGAGCGGAGGAACGCCGTTTGCGGGTGCCACCAAGCTCCAGGCCGACTCGCACCACGTTTGCGCGTTGAAGACCGACGGGGCGGTCTGGTGCTGGGGAGAGAACACGTCGGGAGCCCTCGGCGTTGGTTCGACGCAAGCGACGGTCTCCTATCCCACACAGATCCCGTCGCTGACGAACGTGGTCGACGTCGTGGGTGAGCTCAACAACAGTTGCGCGCTCAAGGCCGACGGCACGGTCTGGTGCTGGGGAGACAACAGCTACGGGTCGCTCGGCAATCCAGCGGCGTCAGGATCGTCCTCGGTGCCGGTTCAGGTGATGGCGGGCCAGGACGGCGGTGCCGCCCTCAGCGGCGTTTCGTCGATCAGCGGCAACGGCAACGGACCGGGCATCGCCTTCTGGGCTCTCCGGGATTCGGATCACTCGATCTGGGCGTGGGGCGACGGCTACTCGAGCAGTGCGGCGCCGGCCACCGCGGGCGGCAACCCGATCACGGATGCGGCGGTGCTGGGCGGCGGCTTTTGCTTTCTGGACCAAGCGGGCGTGTTCCACGAGCTCGGGAGCGGAGGGGGAGTTGCCAGTCAGGCGATCGCCTGCCCGGGGACCGGTCCCGGACAGAGCTGCGTCGCCGGCGGGCCCGGCCTCAACAATTGCGGCGCCGCGAGCGAGAGCTGCTGCACGAGCCTCCCGGTCGCCACGGGCACCTACTTCCGCACGTACACGAACAGCGGCGACGGCGGGACGGGAGAGGCGGACCCGGCGTCGGTGAGCAGTTTCCGCCTGGACAAGTACCTGGTAACGCTCGGGCGATTCCGGCAGTTCGCAAACGCCGTGTTGCCGCCCGACGGGGGCACGGGGTGGCTACCGGGTCCCGGCGCAGGCAAGCACGCGCATCTGAACGGGGGACAGGGCCTCGTCGACGTGGGCGCCTCGACCGACGCGCAGGTCGTATACGAAAAGGGCTGGCAAAGCGCCTTCGATGCCAACGTCGCGCCCACGGACGCCAATCTCACGTCCGCCTGCGATACTCCTGCCTACGCCACGTGGACCCACGCGCCGGGTACCCAGGAGAACCTCCCCGTCAACTGCGTCAACTGGTACGAGGCGTATGCCTTCTGCATCTGGGACGGGGGCTTTTTGCCGAGCGAGGCCGAGTGGGAGTACGCGGCCGCCGGCGGCAACGAGCAGCGTCAGTACCCCTGGGGTTCGACGCCCCCCGGAACGGCAAACCAGTACGCGATCTTCAACTGCAACTACCCCTCCGGATCGGGCACCTGTACCGGCGTGGCGAACGTGGCCCCTGTTGGGACCGCGACCCTGGGAGCCGGCCTTTGGGGCCAACTCGACCTCGCCGGCGACCTCTCGGAGTACGAGCTCGATTCCTATGCTCCCTTTATGAGTCCCTGCATCGATTGCGCGAACCTGAGCATCAATGCGACTTCGGCTTGGGCGGACCGCGGCGGCTGGTTCAATCAAGTCGGTGGGCAATACTTGCCTGCGTGGAGACGCATGTACGGCGCCGGTCGCGGAATATCGACGGGCATCCGCTGCGCCAGAGCGCCGTGAGCGCCGCGCCCTTTCTCAGGACGGCGACGCGGAATGCCGAGGTTCGAACCCCCGTGGACGCAGCAGCGCGTCGAGCGCCTCCGGCTCGGCGACGAGGCCCTCGCGCGCGATGCGCTCGAGCGCCTCGAGCATGCGCAACCGCGCCCGATGAACCGCGTCAACCCGCGGATCATGTCTGTTCAAGCGCAGCAGCGTGCTCGGGAACTCGCCCAAGCTCGACCGGTCCGCGGCCGAGAGGTGCCCGGTCTGTTCCCCGCCTCGGGCCACTGCCGTAATCTAAGGCACCGCCGCCGGAACGGCAGAGGGGCCCCGCGGACGAATCAATTCGTTCGGAGACAGCGTCGAACCAGCTAGAAGTACAGGGGTATTGGAGGAGTGGCCGAGTGGTCGAAGGCAGCGGTTTTGAAAGCAGACCCGCCGGCTGCGCAGGGGTGCACGGACGTGAAAACGCCGCAAATCTGGCATCCCGGGACCAAAGTTCCGGCACTGAACGGTACCAAATCGCACCGTGACCACGGCTGCGACCAAGGGCGTGACCATGTGGCCGGGCTTGGTCTTGACGAGCTGGCCGAGCGACTCCTAGCCGCCGTCGCGGAGGGCTCGATGTGCAGCCTCGAGCTTGCGGTTCGCTTTTGACTGCACGTCCTATAGGTCCGGTCGTCGGCGCCATTCGGCCAGGTCGTTTTCGCCCCGCGCGCCACCGATCGGGGTTCGGAGCGTCAGCTGATCGTGCACTTTGCCAAGGTGGACCGTCGGGGGTTCAAATCCCTTCTCCCGCTCCAAAATCCTAGGCAGGTCCCCCCGCCAGTAACCCCGCGTCGATTCATTTCGGCGCGGCGGTGGTGGGATCGCTGTCTCTTATACACATCTCCGAGCCCACGAGACAGGCAGAAATCT
>CALKVG010000456.1 GCA_937998045.1 uncultured Myxococcales bacterium | reverse complement strand
TACACGCGTAAGATCGTCGGCAGCGTCAGATGTGTATAAGAGACAGGCGTTTGGGATGTACTGCTGGAGCAGCCGGCGAGGACGACGGCGGCAGCGAAGAGAGCACGGGTCAGTTCGAAACGCACGGGCGGCCTCCAAGCGATGTGGGCACCGCGATAGCACACAATTCGAATCGTGCAGCTCGAGACAGCGGCTGCGGCGGGACGTGCGTTCAGCGACGACGACGCCGCAGCCCTCGGCCTGTGACTATTGCCACACCAAAGTCTGAAGCGATTGCGCCGGGATGGTTGTCGTCACGCTGCCCATGCCGACGGTCACCGCGTACTGGATCGAGGCGCTCGTCTCGTTGAAGAGGACGACGGCGACGCTGTTGTCGGTGTTCTGCGCGGAGGCGGCGATGAGCGCGTTCCCGTCCGCCGTCGGCGATCCGTCGTAGTCGGTAGCGCTCACGCCCGAGGCCAGGTTCACCGTGGTGGTCATCACCTGCGCGCCCGGATGAATGAACTTGCTGACATGCTGGAGGACGTAATACGTCGGCGACATGTAAACGGTGTTGGCCGACGTATCGACCATGATTGGCGCAGCCACCGGATTGACGATGTGCCCGGGCCCGCCGTCCTTGTTGAGGACCGCGTTCCAGTCGATGAATCCGATGTACCAGTGATTGAGCCCGTTTATGAGGTCGCGAGCGTACCGGTACACGGGCTCGTACTTGATGTGGTTGGGATCGGGCGGCATGATAAACCAGAAGCCCCAATCGCCCTCGTCCTTCGTCCAGTAGAACTCGTCGCTCATCCACGAGTACTTGAAGCCAGAGCTCGACTGTCCGTAGCCGGTGTCGCCCAGGGCGTCGTCACAGCCCTCGTCGAAGATGATGCCCTTATCCGGGGCGAGCGTGTGGACGGCCTCGAGCCCGTTGTCGAAGGTCTGGAACGTGCTGTCGTACCAGTGGACGGCGGTTCCTGCGATGAACGGCAGCGTCGCGCTGTCCCCGAGTATCGTGTTCGCCCAGGTGACCAAGTACGAGCCCGGGTCTCCCTTGTTGTGGTCGAAGACGAACACCTGCGTGCCGTCGACGCCGTCCTGCTTGAACGTCGGGCCGAGGTTGTTCTTGAGGAACGTATTCATCTGATCCTGAGTCCACTGCATTCCTTCGCGCGATCCGCCGACGCCGACGGCCTCGTTCTGCGGGGTGATGGCCCAGATGTTCACGCCCTCCGCCTTGTAGGCCTGGATGTACTTCGACAGGTACTCGGCGTAGGTCCCGTAATACTGCGTGAGGAGCGAGCCGTCGGACCCGTTACCCTGCATCGCGCCGTTGTCCTTCATCCACCCGGGCGCGGACCACGGACTCGAGAGGACCTTCAGCGCGCCGCCGGTGGCGCTGAGGACGTTCTTGATGAAGGGCAGGAGCAGCGCCTTGTCGTGGTCGATCGAGAAGTTCGCGAGCGACGGGTCGGGGCCGTTGTCGTCGTACGAGTACTGCGAGAGCGCGAAGTCGCAGCTCCCGATGTGCGTGCGGGCCAGCGTGTATCCAGATCCGTTGGGGCCCCAGTACGCGTCCATGATCTGTTGCTGCTGGGCGCTCGGCAGTCCCAGGACCAGGCTGGCCGTCGCCTCGGTCAGCGCGGCGCCGAAGCCGACGACCTTCTGCTTGGGCATCGTGAGATCGACGTTGACGGTGGTCATTCCCGAGGGAGGCGTGCTCGCCACGGTCAAAGCCGGCTCGCTCGCCAAGTGGTCCGGCTTGCCTCCTGGGCCGGCGTTGCGCGACGTCTGATAGACTTGCACCATCTTCGACGTCGGCATGCCGCCGTCGGACATGGGCGGCGTCCCGCTGGAGCTGCCGCTCGATCCTCCATCGCTCGAACCGCTGCTCGATCCTCCTCCGCTCGAACTTCCGCTCGAGCTCCCAGAGCTGCTGCTGGAGCCCGTGCTGGTGCAAAGCCACCCGGAGGACAGGCATTCGCATGCCGTCTGATTGAAGGTGCACACCTTGCCGACGGCAGGGCACGCCGACCCATTCGCGGGGGACGACGAGGGACACGCGACGTTGCCGCCGGAGCTGGAGCCACTCGAGCCGCTCGAGCCACTGCTGGAGGAGGCATCCGGGTTGTTCATGTTCCAGCCCGGGCCCGACGACGAGTTCTGCGAACAGGCCACCACCACCGCTGCCGCCAGAAGCGGTGAACAGACGAACAATGCGCGAAGAGGAGCGTTATGCATGGGTGCTAGGCCAGTGAGCAGCTGCCGTGCCGATGTAGTGAGGGCCGCAAAGTGCCTGCGGAAACCGCGGTTCCTCCGTGAATCGATGCGACACGCGGTGTCGTGGGTGCGGTGCAGTGAGCCGCGGTGAAACCACGGCTTGCGCGAGGGATGACAATATTTGCGTGGCGCGGCGGCCAGGGCCGCGGGGACGCTGTCCCCTGGCCCTCCGAATGTCCACCTGACCCTATCGATTCGGTTCAGCGGCAGCCGAGCGCCGCCGACCGCGCACGTGCCTGCTCCGCGGTCACCGACCGGGGTTTGGCGCGACCCCATCGCCCGATGGGGACGCGGTACGCCGCGCACGCGCCCGCCACGTCGCCCTGCGCCTCCAGCGCGAGCCCCAGATCGAGCCACGCGCGCGTATGTGCGATCGGTTCGCTGAGGAGCGTGCACGTCGCGGTCCCACGGCGGAGCGCTTCGACGGCTTCGTCGGTTCGCCCGGCGAGGCGGTAAACGCGCCCGACGTACGCGGCCGCCGGCACCGTTGGCGAGAACGCGGGCGGCGCCCCGTACTCGGCGAGCGTACGGAGGGCTTCGGTCGCGTCCTCAGGCGTCGTCGACGGCGCCGCCCAGCCGGCGATCCAGAGATACCCCCGGTACGGCGGCGCGGTCTTGCCAGTCCAGGTGCGCAGCCACTCGCCGCGGCGCTCGGCGAGCTGCGCGGGCGAGAGCGCGCCGGCCCGCGAGAGGGCGCCGAGCATCTCGGGTACGGGGTCGAGGAAGATCGAGACGTCGTCGACTCGGTGCGGGGCGGTCCACGCGTCCTTGCGTGCGAGGAAGCCCTCGGCGATTGCGCGCGCGCGGTCGGTCCGCCCCGTCTCCTCGGCGATGCGCAGGAGGAGCACGCTCGGCTCGGCGTGCGCTTGCGCGCCCGGCTCCGAGGCGAGGCTCTGCTCGAGCGCGAGCAGCCCCTTCTCGGCCGCGGCGAAATCGCCCGCCACCATGTCGAGCAGCGCGCGATCGATGGCCTCGCGGGCGGCACGCTTCTCGGCCTCGACCCGCACCCACTTCTGCTCGAGGGCCGTGCGTACGGCGTCCGCGGGTTTCCCTTCGGCTGCGAGCGCTCGGCCCAGCCAGTGGTACGCATACCAGTCGTCCGGGTCGCGACTCAGCCACGTGTGCACGTCGGCTTCCTCGTCGCCGCACAGGCCCTGCTGCTCGTCGATCTCGGCGCGGTACCAGAGGGCCTCGGTCGCCGTGTGCGACGCGCGCTCGGCGCCGGCGAGCGCGTCGCGCGCTTCCTGGAAGCGACCGAGGTAGGCGAGACAGCCGCCCTTGGTGGACCACGCCAGCGCGAACCCGGGGTCGATGGCGATCGCCGCGTCGAAGGCTTCGACGGCGGCGGCGAGGTCCCCGCGGTCGAAGCGGACGCTCGCGAGCAAGTACGCGAGCTCCGCGTCGAGCGGCCAGCGCTTGCGCAGCGCCTCGAGGCGCCGCTCGCTCGCGAGGGGGTCGCTCGGATCGCTCTGCAGGTAAGGTTCGAGCGCATCGAGGAGGGCGGCGTCGCGCTCGCTCAGGAGGGCGCGGTTGCGCGCGGCCTGCTTGAAGGTGGTGCGCACCAGGCCCTCGTCGATGCTCTCGAGCGATCGCATGTACGCGAGTCGAAGCTGCGCAGCCGCCAGGGACGGATCGCGATCGACGGCTTGCTTGAGGGAGGTCATCGCCGCATCCCAGTCGGCGTCGCGGAAGCTGCCGAGGAAGGCGCGGTACGCGGCGACGGCCTCCGGCGCGCCGGAGCGCGGCGAGGGTAGATCGGTGACTGCCGTCGGCTGAGGGGCCGTGATCGTCGCTGCGCCGGGGAACGGGCGCGTCCAGCGCGCCGAGGCGAACGCGATCGCCGTTGCAGCGCCGACGACGAGCGTCGCGACGGCGGCGGGGCGAGCGAGCGTCCGCGGGCGTCCGGGCAGGGTGGTCGGGTCGCCGGTGCTGGGTTGCGTGGTGGCGCCACCGGTGAGGCTCGCGAGGACGGGCGCAGCGCCGCCGCTCCGGCGTTCGGGCATCGGCGGCGCGGGGTCGGTCTTGGTCGTCGCGGCGAGCGGCACGTCCGTCCAGTTCCGTCGTGAGGTGGCGACGTAGGGCTCGAGCGCGCTGACCACGGCCTCCATGTCCTCGAAGCGCTGCGAAGCCGCCTTGGCGAGCGCCTTGACGATCGTCGCATCGACGACCGACGGCAGGCCGCCCATCGCCCGCGAGGGGGGCTCGGGGGTTGCATCGAGGATTGCGAGCACGAGCTGAAAGCCGTCCGCGCCTTTGGGCCATGGGAGGCGTCCGGTGAGGAGCTCGTACGTCGTCACGGCCCAGGCGAACTGGTCGGCCCGTCCGTCGACCGGGTCGCCGCGGAGCTGCTCGGGCGACAAGTACCACGGGGTGCCGACGATCCCGCCCTGGATCGACAGCGTCCGTACCTCGTCCGGCGCGCCCGTACCCCCGCCCGCTGCGTGGACGTCGACGACGACTCGCTTGGCGATGCCGAAATCGAGCACTTTCACGACGCCGTCGCTGCGCACCATCATGTTTTCGGGCTTCACGTCCCGGTGTACGAGACCCCTCTCGTGGGCGGCTCCGAGCGCGCGGGCGGCGTCCACCATCCAGCGGAGCTTCGTCTCCCACCGCGCCGTATCGTCGCCCACGAACGCTCGCAGGCTCTTGCCGACGACGAGCTCCATCGCGATGAAGAGCCGCCCGTCCGCCTCGCCGACGTCGAACACCGAGACGGCATTGGGA
>CALKVG010000455.1 GCA_937998045.1 uncultured Myxococcales bacterium | reverse complement strand
CGACGTGCTCGAGGGGGTCGGCGGAGGCGGCCCCCGCCGATGCAGCCAGCTCTGCGCCGCCCACGTCGGCGAACTGTCCCACGTGCAAGCGCACGCCCAGCCCGTTCGAACGTGCCGCGTCGGCGACGTTCCGAGCCTCGGCCGCGGTGAACGCGTTCGCGTCCACGTAGCAGTCCACGAAGCGCGCGAGACCCTCGCCGGCGATCTCCTCGACGAGCGCGGCCGCCCCCGCGACGTACGCTGCGCGCGCGGCCGCTCCTCCGGCGGCGACCGCGGGCGGGAGCGCGTGCAGCGCGAGGAACGTAGGGACGACCGCCGGCGTGTCGTTCGCCGCGGCCACGCGCGCGATCGCTGCGAGCTGCTTGCGCTCGTGGGCCGGCTCGAGCCCGTAGCCGCTCTTCACCTCCACCGTGGTGACACCGAGCGACGCCATGCGAAGGAGGCGGTCGCGCAGCGCCGTCGCGAGCGCCTCCTCCTCCGCCCCCGCGACGGCGCGGTACGTCGACAGGATCCCGCCGCCCGCCTTCGCGATCTCGCGGTAGTCCTGACCGGCCGCTCGAGCTGCGTACTCGGCGTGGCGCGATCCGACGAAGCACGCGTGCGTGTGGGCGTCGATCAACCCGGGCGTGATCACCCGATCGCCGCCGTCCTCGGTCGCGGCGGCGGCCGGCGCACCTTCTCGCGGTCCGACGTATACGATCGTCTCCCCCTCCACGACGACGGCGCCGTCCTCGATGACGCCGTCGTCTCCGCACGTGACCACGCGCCGCGCAGCGAAGGCTCTGCGGTTCGCGGCTGCGCCGGCCGCGTTCACGCCGGAACCTCGCCGGTGGCCTCGGCTCGCCGGGCCATCTCGTCGGCCAGGCGGCGTGCGAGCGGCCCGCCGCACGCGTCGCGGACGCCCACGTCGTCGAGCGGCCGCGCCGTGGCCCGCGCGCAAGCCCGCTGGACGCGCGCAATCGCTGCTTCGCAGCGGACGCGGAACACCGCCGAGCGCTCGGCCTCGCGGGCCAGCGCGTCGACCGCGCGCTGCTGATTCTCGTCGCTCGCGCACACGAGGAGCGCGTCGCAGCCGGCCGCGACGGCCCCGACGGCCGCGTCCTCGATGGTCCACCGCGCAGCGATCGCCTTCATCTCGAGGTCGTCGCTGATCAGCATCCCGCCGAAGCCGATCGCCTCGCGCAGGTCGGTGCACACGGCTCGCGAGAGCGTCGCCGGCACGCGCGCGTCGATCGCCGGGAAAACGACGTGCGCGGTCATGAGCGACGCGACGCCCGTCGCGACGGCAGCGCGGAAGGGGACCAGCTCGACCGACTCCAGGCGCTCGCGGGGATGGTCGACGGCGGGCAGATCGACATGGGAGTCGCGCGTCGTGTCGCCGTGGCCAGGGAAGTGCTTGCCGCAGGCGAGAATGCCCGCGGACTGAAGGCCACGGATCCACGCCGAGCCGAAGCGCGCGCACGTCGCCGGGTCGTCGCCGAACGCCCGGTCGCCGATCACCGGGTTCTCGGCGCACGTGTTCACGTCGAGGACGGGGGCGAAGTCGACGGTGAAGCCGAGCGCGGCGAGCTCTCCGGCGACGGCGCGAGCGATGCGCTCCGCGAGCTCCACGTCTCCCCACGACGCGATGGTGCGCATGGCCGGCACGCGCAGCAGCGGCTCTCCCAGGCGGGCGACGCGCCCCCCCTCCTGATCGACGCCGACCAGGGGCGGCCCTGGCGTCGCCGCGTGAAGCTCCCGCGCCAGCGCTGCGACCTGGAGCGGACCGCCGCCGACGTTTCGTTTGAAGAGAATCGCCCCGCCGCGCTCGCCGTCGCGCAGAGCCCGGGCAAAGGGGGCGGGGAGGGTGGTGCCGTCGAACCCGCCTACGACGAGTCGACCCACGGGCAGCGCGGGCATCGCCCTTGAGGGATAGTCGATCTTCGGTTTGGTATGCTAGCCGGGCGTGGCCTGGCGCCTTGTCCTCGCAGCATTCGCGTTCGCATCGTGCGCGCGCTCTCCCGGCGTCCCCGCGGTGAATGGCGCCGCGTCGGACCCGGGACCGGCGGAGGTCGCGCCGACGCCCGCGCCGACGGGCTTCGCCGCCTCCGAGGGAGCGTCGCCCCCGAGCAAGTCCGCCGCGCCCGAGGGCGCGCCTTCCGCGAAGGCGCTCACGATCGCGCAGGCGCGCAAGTACATGCTCAAGCTGATCAACCGCGATCGGGCGTCGGTCGGGCTTCCTCCCGTCGAGCTCGACGACGGTGCGGCGACGCGCGCGGGCCAGGCCCACGCCGAGGACATGGCCAAGAACGGGTACCTCGGGCACTGGGGGAGCGACGGGTCCGTCCCGGAGCAGCGCTTCACGGAGGCCGGCGGCGTCGACATGGTGCTCGAGAACTCGAGCTGCTTCACCGACGAGAAGCCGCGGACGCTGGACAAATCGCCGCGGATCGACCCGCGAAACGTCGAGCTGGCCGAGGACATGTTCTTCCACGAGCAGCCTCCCCACGACGGGCATCGCAAGAACATCCTGAAGCCGTGGCACAAGCGGGTGGGCATCGGCATCGCGCAGCCGGTCGCGACGACGACCGAGATCCCCGTGCCGTGCTTCGCGCAGGAGTTCTCCGATCCTTACGGAACGTACTCCTCCGTGCCGCGGAAAGCGCACGTCGGCGATGCGCTCCACGTGCAGGGCACCGTCTCCGCCCCGGCGACCTTCGCGGGCGTCGGGCTCGCCCGCGTCGACGCGCCTCAATCGATCGACGTCGCGGAGCTCAATCGTCGGCGCTCGTATCCCGTTCCCACGCCGTACCAGATGTACTGGCCGCCGGGCTTTCAGACGCCCATTCCCGTGAGAGTGAACGGCTCGCACTTCGCGGTCGAAGTTCCGCTGACCGACAAGGGGAAGGGCGGAATGTACGAGCTCAGCGTATGGGCGAGCTTCCCCGGGTCGCAGGACCTCGTGATGATCGGGCTGCGGACGATTTTGTGTAGCCAGTAATCGCCACTCGTGTAGCCAGTAATCGCCACTTGGATGGTCTCGTGGGGGGCTGACGCCCCCCCCTCCGATGCTTCGCATCGGAGTCCTCCCCCCCATCGCCTGCGGCGAACGTCGGGCTTCGCCCGACGCAAAGAGGAGCACGAACTTCGTCGTAGTTATCGCCCTCTCGTCCGACTTCGCGAAGCGAAGTCGTTCGCCGCAAGGCGATCCGGGGGAGGCTCGGCGCGAAGCGCCGAGGGGGCGAAGCCCCACGGAACCGTTCCCTCCGCCGTCGTCGTCATGCCCCAGGCATGACGACGAGGGGCGGAGGTCGTGTCCCGACTATTGGGCGATCGGGTCCGCGAGTCGGGACACCACGTCGCTCCACTCGCGGCTGCACTCCGGGCGCCGGCTGGCGGCGAGCCCCGCGCACCGTGCGGCGTCGACGGTCGGGCCGAGCAAGAGGTACTGGTCGCGGGTGAGAAAGGGCAGCTCGCGCCGCCAGCGTGCGTCGACCGCGCGCTTGGCCGCGCGCTCGGCGTCGAGCGCACGACTGGCGTTGAGCGCCTGGAGCTTGCGCCCGATGGCCTCGTGCGCGGCCGACATCGACGGATGCTCGGTGAACGCATACGCCCTCTCGAGAGAGCGGATCGCCGCGTCGGATTGGCCCGCGCGTGTGAGCAGCGCCGCCGCCGAGATCGCGCGGTCTGCGTCCCCGCCGAGCTCCACGGCATGGCTTACGGCCGCGGCCCCCTCGGTCCTCCACGCGTCTCGTTCCGCTTCGTCGTGCAGGAAGGAGGGTGCGAGGTACGCGAGAAACTCGCCGTAGCGCATCCAGAGCGCCGAGTCCTGCGGGCGTTCGCGCGTCCCGCGTTCGAGATACGCGCGAGCCTTGCGGGCGTCGGCCTCGGTCCCGTGGAGCGGCCGGTACGCCAGCATCGTGTCCACGTACCGATAGACGGGCTCGTATCCGGGAACGAGCTCGAGAATCGCGTCGACGTAATTCGGGACATCTTCGAAGTCGCGGTGCTCGGACCAGTGCGTTCCGTACTCGACGAGAAGCTTCGACCAGAGCAGGTCGGCGGCGGCCGCGTCCCAGCCGAGCGTCGCCGCGTGGAGCTGCGCCGGGGGAGGGAAGGGATAGACGTCGCTCTGCTCGCGCACCGCGTGCGCAGTCTTCGCGAGCCACGGCTGCATGCCGGCGATCCCTGCCAGAGCACCCACGAGAAGCAACGTCCCCGCGAGGCGCGCTCCGCTCACTCGATCTCCGAGTCGACGAACATGCCCGGGTCGATCACGGGACCACGCGCATCGCCCTCGGCATACTGACCGGTGACCTCGAAAGTGCTCGCGATTCCGTCGCCGTCGAGGTCGCCGTGAGCCTGCGCGCGGAAGGTGGCCTTCGCAGGGGAAACCGCGCTGTCGAACGAGAAGGCGAAGCAGTGCGGCGTACCCGCGGGGGTCGGACGAAAGTCGAGGGCGCGCCACGTCGGCTGCGTCCACGCATCGGGCGGGTCGACCTCGCACTTACCGCGCGGAGGGCTGGCGGGTGTCAGCGGGGTCGCGGGGGGGAAGCCTTGCGCGACCGGGTGTCCGCGGCCGTAGATGACGGCCGCGGCGGAGATGCGCTTCAGGCCGTCCACCGGCTCGACGAAGCGGGACGAGTGGACCTCGCGCACGAACGCGGGGACGGCGATCGCGAGCAGAGAGCCACCCAGCGCAAACCCGATCGCGAGCTCGAGCGCACGGAGCGAGCGGCGGCCGTAGGAGCGGCTGGCGATGGGGCGACGCATCGAGTCTCTTGTAACATCGCCAGCGCCGGTCGTCGCCGCGCTCGGCTATAAGGGGCCCTCGAATGGGCATCGGCAGCGCGGCCATCA
>CALKVG010000454.1 GCA_937998045.1 uncultured Myxococcales bacterium | reverse complement strand
GTGATCGACATGATCCAGCTTCTCGGCAAGAAAAACTAGGGACACCCCCTAGTCCTCGTCTTCGACGTGCTTGAACCCGCTCTCCGCGATCACGCGCTCGCTCGTGTGCGGCGAGCAGTAGTCGTAGTGATCGAAGTGGATCGCGAAGCTCCCGCGGCCGCTGGTGATGCTCGTCAACTTCGGCTCGTAGTCGCTGGTATTCGCGAGCGGCACGAGGGCCTCGATCACGCTGCTGTCGCCCACCGTGTTCGTCCCGGTCACCCGCCCTGCGCGCGCATTGATGTCGCCGATGACGTCCCCGAGGTAATCGCCGGGGACCGTGACCTCGAGCTTGGCGATCGGCTCCAGCAGGACCGGCTGCGAGCCTTGCAGCGCGGCGCGGAGGGCGCGCGCTCCGGCGACCTGGAAGGCTGCGTCGGACGAGTCGACCGAGTGGTACTTCCCGTCCACCAATCGCACCTTGATATCGACGACCGGATACCCGGCGAGAACGCCCCGCTCCATCGCCTTGCGGATCCCCTTTTCGACGCTGGGGATGAACTGCCGCGGAATGACGCCGCCGACGATCGCGTCCTCGAACTCGAAGCCGGCACCGTGCGCGCGCGGTTCGAGGTCGATGTAGCAGACCCCGAACTGCCCGTGTCCGCCGGTCTGCTTCTTCTGCTTGCCCTCGACGTGCTGCACCCGGCCGCGGACGGTCTCGCGATACGGAATGCGCGGAGGGCCGAGCCGGCAGTCGATCGACGCGCGCCGGCGCAGCCGTTCGAGCGTAATGTCGAGGTGCAGCGCGCCCAGGCCCTCGATGAGCATCTCGCGGCTGACCGGATCGTGCTTGAAGACGAGGCCGGGATCCTCCTCGCAAATGCGCTGGAGGGCTTGCGCGGCCTTGTCGTCGGCCCCCTTGCCCTCAACGATCAGCGTCCGCGAGTACAGCGCCGGCGGCATCGGCGGCAGCTTCGCGACGAACGGCTTCTTCTCGTCGGAGAGCGTATCGCTCGTCCGCGCGAACTTGAGCTTGGCCACGGCGCAGATCTCTCCGGCGACAGCCTCGGGAAGTGGCCGGGTCTCCTTCCACGTACCCTGCGAGAGCACGCCGATCCGGTCGCGCTGGGTCGACGAGCTGCAAACGACGCTCGCGTCCTGCTTCAGCGTCCCCGAGATGACCCGGACGTAGCTGATCTTCCCTGCATGAGGATCGATGTGGGTCTTGAAGACGAGGGCGGCCGCGGGGGCGTCGGCCTTCGCGACGCGCTTCTGGTCGTCGCTCTCGGAGGCGAACGGCGGGCGCTCCTCGGGGGACGGAAGGAGGTCGATCACGGCATCGAGCAGCGCGACGATCCCCGACGGCATCGTGCACGACACCTCGTAGACGGGGATGAGCTTTCCCTGCGCCACGGCGTGGCGAGCGCCGATGTCCAGGTCCTCCTGCGAGAGGTCGCCCTCGTTCAGGTACTTCTCCGTGAGCGCGTCATCGGTCCCCGCAACGTCGTCGACCAGGTGTGCGCGCGCTTCCTCGACGCGAGGTTTGGACTCGGCGGGAACGGGGATCGACGCGGTCGAATGCGGCGCCTCCGGCTTGCCGATCCACGCCTTGCCCGTGCGCACCGCGATGACGCCGTGAAAGTCGCGCCCCACCCCGTCGGCGACCTCCATCATCGCGAGCGGCGTCCGGAGGTGTTGCTTGATCTCGGCGACCACGTCGTCCGGACGCGCGTGCTCGTCATCCATCTTGGTGAGGACGACGAGCGCCGGTATCTGCCGCTCGCGCACCCACTGGAACGCACGCTCGGTTCCGGTTTGCACGCCGTCCCGCGCGCTGACGCACACGATGGCCGCGTCGCACGCCGCCATCGCGAGGCGCGCCTCCGCGATGAAGCTCGCCTCGCCTGGCGTGTCGACCAGGTTGATCTTCTTTCCGCTCCATTTAAGCGTGACGGGCCGCGCTTCGAGGCTCGTCAGGTGCGCGCGCTCTTCGGGCGAGTCGTCGAGACCACTCGCCCGATCGCCGGCTTTTCCCAGCTTGGGTGTCACCTTCGCGATGTAGAGCGCGGCCTCCACGAGCGAAGTTTTGCCAACGCCCTTGTGACCGAGGACCACGACGTTGCGGATGTCGGGCGTGCTCATCTGCTCTGCCCCCTTTCCGGCTTTTCCTGCCGCCTTGCAGACAGCAGCGTGCATCGCACTGGGAGGACGGAGCAAGGCTGGACGGAAGGTGAGCGGTTTCCCGATAACGTCGCTACGACGCAACGCGCCGCGCGGCGCCACCGACCCGATCCGGCGACTGCATACATTTGCGCAGCGATTGTTGTGCTTCGCGCCCGAGCTCCCTTGAGGGGAGCTCCGTCATGCCGTTGGTTTAAGGGCGACGGTCGCTCATGATACCTATGTCCGCCATGAAGAACACCGTCACTGGGCAAGTCCTTCGGTTCGTGTTCCTCGTGTCGCTCGTGTCTTCGGCGGCGGCGATCGTCGCTTGCGGCGAAGACGAGGGGGGTGGCAAGCCGGCGAGCTCGGCTTCCGACAAGGGGGGTCTCGTCGGGAATCCCGCGCCGGAGTTCGCGGTGAAAGCGCTCGTCGGATCGAGCAAGGGGAACGTTTCGCTCAAGTCGCTTCGCGGCAAGGTCGTGCTCGTCGACTTCTGGGGGACGTTCTGCGAGCCCTGCAAGAAGTCGTTCCCGAAGCTGCAGGATCTGAATACCAAGTACGGAACGAGCGGGCTTCAGATCGTCGGCATCAGCGAGGACGAGGCCGACGACAAAGACAAGATCCCTGGCTTCGCCGACACGTACGGGGCGAAGTTCGCGCTCGGCTGGGACGAGGACAAGTCGATTGCGAGGGCGTACAAGCCCGAGACGATGCCGTCGTCTTTCATCATCGACAGGAAGGGCATCGTGCGCTTCACGCACGTCGGGTACCACGACGGCGAAGAGGTCGAGGTCGAGAAAGAGATTCAGGAGCTTCTGAAGCAGTGATCGGGTGAGCGGGATTTTTATCGGGAGAGAGGATCGCGTGGGCGAGCGGGCGCGGGTTTCTCGTCGGCTAGTGTGCGGAGCGTTGGGTGCGTCGGTTGTGGCGGCGGTGGCCACGGCAGGCGGATTTGCGTTGGCGCAAGACCGCCGCGGCGCGAGCTCGGCGGTGGCGGCGCTGCGCGACGTGGTCGATTCGCCGGACTTCCGCGTGCGGACGAGCGCGGCCCTCTATCTCGGGCGATCTCGTCCGGCCGGCGCTCGCGAAGCGCTCGAACGAGCCCTGGGGGACGCCCATCCCGCCGTGCGCGGCGCCGCGGCCTCGGCCCTGGTCGCGCTGGGCGATGCGGCCGCGGGGCCGGCGCTCGAACGCCGCTTGGCCATCGAGCCCTCGGCGGCCGTTCGGACGCAGATCCAGGCCGCGCTCCAGCAGCTCGACGGCGCGGAGCCGCCCCCGGGGAGTGCGGCGCATCGCAACCTGTCGCCGGGCGCGCGCATCGTCGTCCGGCTGGGCACGATGCGCAACAACTCCGGTGTTCGTGGCGACGAGCTCCGCCGCGTCCTGCACGACTCCGCGCGGGCCCGCGCCCGCGACCTTCGCGGCGCGGACGTGACCGACAGCGATGCCCAGCTGCTCGAGCAGGCCGCCGTCCGGCACGTCCCGGTCGTCACGATCGACGGCTTGCTCAACCGTCTCACGGAGTCGGTCGCCGACGGCGGCATCCAGGTGCGCGCGGCGGTGGAATTCGCGCTGCGGCGCGAGCAGGAGCTCCGCGGCGTCCTCTCCGGGGCCGCGACGAGCTTCGGCTCAGGTCCGTCCATCTCCGACCAGGGTCGCCGCCGGCTCGAGGAAGACGCCATCGACGGGGCCGTCCACAGCGCCCTTCAGGGCGCCGACGGCCTGCTCGTGGCCGTACGCTGACCTCCCGCGCGGCCCCGAATCCGGCGCGTTCGAATCGCTGTGCCTAGCCGCCGCTCGCTTGTAGCCTAACCGGGTAGCCATGGAAGCAGCCGAGTCCGTCCTTCGAGCTGGGTACAAGCTCGATCGATACGAGCTGCTGTGCCCCATCGCGTCGGGGGGCATGGCCACCGTGTGGCTCGCGCGCCTACGTGGGAAACGTGGCTTCGAGAAGCTCTTCGCGATCAAGACCATCCGCACCGAGCTCGTAGAGGACCCTCGTTTCCAGGAGATGTTCCTCGACGAGGCGCGCATCGCCTCGGGCATCCAGCACCCGAACGTGGCGCAGATCCTCGATCTGGGCGAGCAGCAGGACGTCCTGTTCATCGTCATGGAGTGGGTCGACGGCGACTCGCTCGCCAAGATCCGGAAGCTCGTGAGCAAGGCCGGCCACAAGCTGCCCCTCGGCGTCGTCCTCCGCCTGCTCGCCGACGCATGCGCCGGCCTCCACGCCGCGCACGAGCTCAAGGACGACGACGGCCACGCGCTCGAAGTCGTGCACCGCGACGTCTCGCCGCAGAACATCCTGGTGAGCACCTCCGGCGCGGTGAAGATCATCGACTTCGGCATCGCCAAGGGGAAAAACCGCCAGCAGGGCAGCACGCGCACCGGGATCGTCAAGGGCAAGATCCAGTACATGGCCCCTGAACAGGTGAAGAAGGGCCGATCGGTGGATCGGCGCGTCGACATCTGGGCGCTCGGCGTGACGTTGCACGAGCTCGTCACCGGCGTCCTTCCCTACGACGGCGAAGACGACGTCGAAGTCATCCGGCGGCTGATGGCCGAGGAGGCGCCGTCGATAGCCCCGGACACGTCCGAGGCGATCGTTCGCGTCCTTTCGCGCTCGATGGCCCTCGACCCCGACGCGCGCTTTCCGACCGCAGCCGGGATGCAGCGCGGCCTCGAGGCCGCGATGAAGGAGCTCGGCGAGCCGACGACGAGCGAGGACGTCGCGGCGTTCCTGCGATCGGAGCTTCCGGAGCTGGCGAATCGCCGCCGGGAGCTCGTCGGCAAGGCCATCGACCAGGCGCGGGAGCGGGGCACGCCCGCCGGCTGTACCAGCGAACCGGACGTGGCCTTCGCCCCGACGCAGATGAGTGAGCGGATCCCCGCCCCCCCGGCCACCGTGCGTGAGCCGGGGGCGGCGATCGCGCTCACGCGCCGCAAGGACTCGCCGTACCCGAACCAGCGGTCGTCTCAGCTCCCCACGATAGCCGAGGCCGACTCGCGGTTGGCCTCGTCGGTGGCGCTGGACGAGCCGATCCGCATCCCCAAGCGCAGCCGGGCATGGCTCTGGACGCTGCTCGCGCTCGTCGGCGCCGTCGGAGGCGCGGCGGTCGCCTTCCCCGCGGAAGCCAGCCGCGTCCTGGGCGCGATCGGCCTCGGCGCTGGGCGGGGCGGAGACCGCACCGGGGCTCCCGGCCTGGCTCGTGGCCGCGCCGCCCCCGC
>CALKVG010000453.1 GCA_937998045.1 uncultured Myxococcales bacterium | reverse complement strand
GTCCCGGGTTCGTCGTTTGGGGCCCCGACCCCAAACGGCCTCGAGCTTCTGGGGTCGGTACGCCACGTGTGGAGATAGCGGCCGTCCGGCGTGGCGACGCGATCGGTGCGCGCGCGACCGAGGACGTCGCGCACCGTGACGAGGCGAAACGCGGGGTGCTCGGCGAGGAAGGCGTCGACGGCGCGCTCGCCCTCGTCCGGAAGGAACGAGCACGTCGCGTAAACCAGGCGCCCGTTGGCGGCGACGAGCGGGGCGGCGGCGCGCAGGAACGCGGTCTGCGAGGCGATCAGGCGAGGCAGGTCGGCCGGCTGCAAGCGCCAGCGGGCCTCGGGGTTGCGGCGGATGGCGCCGAGCCCGGTGCACGGCGCGTCGACCAGGACGCGCGAGGCGCGGCCGGCGAGGTCGCGGAGCGCGTCGCCGGGCTCGAGGAGGTCCACGGCGATCGCCTGGACGTTGCTCGCGCCGGCGCGGCGGGCGCGGCGCTGCAGCTCGGCGAGCTTGTCGCGCGACGCGTCGAGCGCGAAGAGGCGCCCCTTGCCCGCGAGCAGCGCCGCCAGGGCGAGCGTCTTTCCGCCGGCCCCTGCGCACGCGTCGACGGCCGCCGAGCGCGGGGGCGGCGCCACGAGCTCGGCGACCATCTGCGAGGCCTCGTCCTGCACCTCGAAGTCGCCGCGGGCGAACGCCTGCGTGCGGAACGGCGACCTGCGCCCCTCGAGGACGAGGCCCTGCGCGGCGTGGCGCGTGGGCCGCGCGGACAACCCCTCGGCGGCAAGGGCCTGCGCGCATGCGTCGCGCGTCGTCTTGAGCGTGTTGACGCGCAGCGCGCGAGCCGGCAGCTCGTTCATTCGACCGAGCATCGCGGCGTCGTTCACGAGCTCGACGATCCAGTCGGGGAAGGAGTGGGTCACGCCGGCGCGCTCGGTCGCGTTCTCGATGCGGTCGATGCGCGGCGCGACGTCCGTCAGCCCGCGCGCGATCGCGAAGAGCGCCTCGAACCGCGCGTCCGCGTCGCCGCTGCCGCATGCGAACGCGAGCAGGCGGTCGTACTTCACCAGCGCGTGGACCGCTGCGGCCACGACGGCGCGCTCCTCTTCGGGCACGCCGCGCAGCGCCTGCTCGAGGACGTCACTCAGGAACGGCCACCGACGGGAGCGCTCCTCGTCGTACGCGCGCAGGACGAGCGGCTTCGCGCGGAGGGCCTCTTCGTACGTGCACGCGACGTGGATCATCGCGCGCTGCGCGCTCGCCTCCGCGGCTCCGGACGCTGACGTTCGCGCACGCCCTGCCGCTGCGGACCGCGCTCGGCTTGCGGACCGCCGGCACCATGGCGCTCCGGCGGGACCAGGCACCGCGGCCCGTTTCCGATGAGGTCCGCGCGCCCGGCCTTGCGCAGCGCTTCGCGCGCGAGCGGCTGCTGCTCGGGGTCCCACCAGAAGAGGAGCGCCTTCATGAGCTTCTTCTCGCGCAGGTCGCGCACGACCGCGACCGGCTCCATCGTGAGCGGGTCGATGCCCGTGTAGAACATGGTCGTGGCCATGGCCATGGGCGTGGGGATGAAGTCCTGAACCTGACGCGGCCGCAAGTTCCGCTCCTTGAGCCACAACGCGAGCGCGACCGTGTCCTTGAGGGTCGATCCGGGGTGCCCGGTGATGAAGTACGGCACCAGGTACTGTTCCTTGCCTGCCTGCTCGCTCGCCTGGCAGAAGGCCTCCGCGAAGCGCTCGTAATGCTCGACCGGGGGCTTCTTCATCTTGTCGAGGACGCCGGGGTCGGTGTGCTCGGGGGCCACGCTGAGCTGGCCGCCGGTGTGATGCCGCGCGAGCTCGCGGACGAACTCGGGGCTGCGCGCAGCCAGGTCGTAGCGCACGCCGCTCGCGACGAAGACGCGCTTGATGCCCGGCTCGCGGCGCACCTGCTTGAGGAGGTCGACGAGCGGATCGTGATCGGTCACGAGGTTCTCGCAGATCCCCGGGTGGACGCACGAGAGGCGCCGGCAGGCGCTCTCGGTGCGCTCGTCCTTGCAGCGCATCTTGTACATGTTCGCGGTCGGGCCGCCGACGTCGGTGATCGTCCCGCCGAAGCCCTCCATCCGCGAGAGCGCGCGCACCTCGCGGAGGACGCTCTCGGCGCTGCGGCTCTGGATGATGCGCCCCTCGTGCTCGGTGATGCTGCAGAAAGTGCAGCCGCCGAAGCACCCGCGCATCGTCACGATCGAGTGCTTGATCGTGTCGAACGCGGGGATGCGCGCGCCGGCGTAGCTCGGGTGCGGGCGGCGCGCGAACGGCAAGTCGTAGAGGCCGTCCATCTCGCCCTCGTCGAGCGGCAGGGCGGGCGGGTTGAAGTAGACGGCCTCGTCGCCGTGCGGCTGGAGGAGCGGGCGGCCGTTGTGGGCGTTCGTCTCGTACTGGAAGGCGCGCGACATCCGGGCGAAGGCCTCTTTGTCGGCGCGCACTTCCTCGTAGGAGGGCAACACGACCGCCTTGCCGTCGGTCACGTAGCGGCTCGCGTCGGCAGCGACGTCGCTCCAGGCGCGGCGGTTCTTGCGGACGTGCGCCGTGCCGCGCACGTCCACCAGCCGGTCGACGCGCTCGCCGGCGTCGAGGCGACGGGCGATCTCCCAGGCCGCGCGCTCACCCATGCCGAAGACGAGGAGGTCGGCCTTGCTGTCGAGGAGGATCGAACGGCGCACCGAGTCGCTCCAGTAGTCGTAGTGGGCGATGCGGCGGAGCGACGCCTCGATGCCGCCGAGGACGACGGGAAGACCGGGGAAGGCCTGTCGGCACAGGTTCGCGTAGACGATCGTGGCTCGGTTGGGGCGCGCGGACGTCCTCCCGTCCGGCGAGTACTGGTCCTCGGAGCGCACCTTCTTCTGTGCCGTCAGCTTGTTGAGCATCGAGTCGAGGTTGCCGGCGCTCACGCCGACGAAGAGGCGGGGTCGCCCCATGCGCGCGATATCGTCGGGGCTCGACCAGCGCGGCTGGGCCACGACCCCAACGCGGAAGCCGCGGCCCTCGAGGAACCGCGCGATGAGGACGGGCCCGAACGCGGGGTGGTCGACGTACGCGTCGCCGGTCACGATGAGGATGTCGAGCTCGTCCCAGCGCCGGGCGTGCATCTCCTCTCTCGTGGTCGGCAAGAAGGAGGCCTCGGAGTGGGCGCGGGCGTCGAGCTCCGAGTGACCGAGTGCCGACCTTCGTAGAGTGACGAGCGACATGGGGGAAGCCGTGGTAACACGGGATCCTGCCATGGGCCGCTTGCACGCGCTCCTCATCCTCGCGTGGGCGCTCATCCGGTCCCTGCTCGCGCCCCTGGTGGGCGCGCGCCGTGGCCTGGCCGAGTTTCGGCGCAGTTACGCGGCCGACCGCGTCCCCCCGGTCTCCCCCGAGGAGCGGCGCCTCCTCCCGTCCCTCAGCGGTTGCATCGCATGCGGGCTGTGCGACGTCGGCGAGGGCGCGCGCATCGCTCGCTCGGCCGGCATCTACGCGGGAGTGATGGACCTGATGCTCGCGAGCTCGCGCAGCATGCCCGACTACGACGCTGCCGTCCGTTCCTTCGACGCCGTCGGCGACGATCGCCTGGAGGCGCTCGAGGCGCGCTGTCCGACGCAGGTCCCGATGCGCCGGGTTGCGGCGTTCGTTCGCGCGAAGGCGGCGGAGGTATCGACCCCGCCGGCCTCGACCGAGGGGGCGTAACACCGAAGCGGTTGCGAGGGTGTTGCGCGGTGCAACCCCCTGGCGATCGCAACACTCGATGCTGTGGCTCCGGGCGGTCCGTCGTGACCTGCCGCGGGCCGGCCTCGGCGAGGCGAGGAACGTACGCTGGCCGGACCTCGACCCGTTCGAGACCGTCGCGCAGAGCGAGCGCGCCCAGCTCGCCGCGCGCGCTTTCGCCGGTTTCACCGAACGCGAGCGCGTGTTCGCGGCGCTCTGCTTCGGGCAGGGGCTGGACCCGCGCGAGATCGCCGACTCGATGAAGATCAGCGTGAAGACGGTGTACTCGAAGGAGCACAAAATCATGGCCAAGCTGGAGGCCGTCGTGGCCGCGATCAAGGAGGAGGAAGTGGCGGCGTGACGGACGCCGCGGTTCTGTAGTATGCGGCTGGCCGACCCGATGCGTTCTCTCGTCCTCGCGACGGCCCTGCCCGCGGCGCTGCTCACGTTCCCTGGTTGCTCCACGCTGTCGCCCGACACCCCGGCGCCTTACAAGCCGAATCCGCTCGGCAACGGCCTGCGGATCGCCGACGTTCAAAACCCCAAGTCGCCGTCGTACGCCCCGAACCAGAACGTGGACCTCACGAGCCTGACCGTCTTGTGGGTGGACACCTTCGACGAGACCAAGGACGGCAAGAGCCTGGGGACGGTCTTCGTGGAGGACGTGGGCTCGACCGCGCCGTATTCGGCGATCAGCGTCTATCAGCCGAGCTACGTCCCGGCGGACCTCCGCCCCGTCGGCGGCGATGTCCTCGATTTCGCGGGTCCGTACCAGGAGGTCGCCGGCATCGGCGCGGCCCATTTTGCGGCGGGTGAGACGCTCCCGCAGCTGGCCAAGCCCGTCGGGACGTTCCGCTACGAGTACCAGACGCCCGCGCCGACGGAGATCCGCCTGTCCGACCTCGACGACTACGCCGCGGGCCGGCAATGGGAGGGGATGCTCGTGACGGTCCGCGACGTCTACGCGCTGTCCGCAGCCTCGAGCGGAGGGCGCGTTACCTACACGCTCGCGTCGAGCCCGGATGCGGG
This sequence comes from uncultured Myxococcales bacterium, assembly GCA_937998045.1. Classification (GTDB taxonomy): domain Bacteria; phylum Myxococcota_A; class Polyangia; order Polyangiales; family Polyangiaceae; genus Palsa-1150. The sequence goes on along the minus strand of CALKVG010000453.1, from coordinate 10,939 downwards.
CACCGACGTGAATACGGTCACGATGTCGAACGAGGAGTACGATCTGTCGAGCACCGAGTTCCCGCCCGGAACCCATCTACAGTCGGTGACTGGCCTCGTCACTTGGTTTTTCAGCTATCACATCGCCCCCAGGTACCCCTCCGACGTCGTGCAGTGACGGCGCGGTGGGGGCTCGCCGCGCTCCTCGCGGCAGCCGCTGCGTGCGGCGGCGCATCGGCGCCGTCGCCGAGCCTGCGGACGGCGACGCGGGCGATGCCCAGCGCGGGTCAGGGCCGGCCGGCCATCGCGGCCGTCGTGCGGGAGGGCGACGCTCGCGGGGCGATCGCGACCGCCGTGACCACGGCCGGGATCGCTCCGGAGCGGGGCGCGCTCGTCGCGATCGCGCTCGCGGCGCTCGTCGAAGCGAGACTCGCCGAGCGGGGGTTCGCCGACGTGCGCGCCCTCGGAGGGTGGGACGGATGGCGCCTCGAGTCGCTGGCGGGGACCCCGGCGGAGGCGGCCCGGGTGGCCGGAGCGGTGACGAGCGCGATGCTCACCCCGGTCGCGGAGGGGGAGCCGGCGCTCGCGGCCGTGTCGAGTCGTGTCGCGGCTCTCGCGATGCGTCCGCTCGCGGACCGGGCGGTCTTGGACGTCGCCCGATGCACCGGAGAGGCCTACGGCATGGGCGGCGACCCCGCGCCGACGACGGCCGAGCTGGAGACGTGGCGGCGCGCGGCGCACGGGCTGGGGCGCGTGGCCTTCGCCGCCGCGGGGAGCGCGGAGGTCGCCGGCGCGATGGCGGCGGCCCTTTCGCGCGGGCCGGCTTGGCCCGTCGCCACCGTGGCGGTCGAGCCACCCTGGCCCGACGCCGATTCGCGAGCCGTCGTTTACGACGCCTCCGGGGAAGTGGCCCCGGCGGGAGCCCGCGTCGTCGTCACGGCTTGGACGGCGGCGCCTGAGCGCGCGGTGGCCTCGGCGGAGTCGCTGGGAGACGCGCGCGGGCCTCTGGCGTCGCGGCTGGCGGCGCTCGATCCACCGGCGCACCTCCGCACCGTGGCGGCCACGGCGCACCCGGGCGGCGGGTGCGTGGCTGCGACCCTCGACCTGGACGCGCGCTCGCCGTCGTCCGACGCGGCCCTGCGCATCGCGACCGCCGCGGCGCTGGTCCGACAGGAGCTCGCGGTCGAGACCGCCGACGCCACGGCGCCGGCGGACCTCGGGAGCGTGCTCGCGAACCGCGCGTCCGACCCGCGGGAGGCTGCGGAGCGAGCGGCGTGGTGGGCGCTCGCGCATGCGCGGTCGGGGGTTCCGGCGAACGACGTGCGGATCGGGCTTGCCATCGGGGTGGCGCCCGCACGGGACGCGCAGACCTCGCCCCTGGCCGGCCTGGGGGACGAAATCCGCAGCGCGCTCGATCAGGCGACCGTGGCGTGGCGCGCTCCGGTGGTCGAGGCGCGCACGCGCGTCGAGCAGGGGCAGGGAGACGTCTGGGTCCTGCTCGCGTCTCCGTGCGGAACGGCGCCCGAGGCAGGCGGCGACGCCGGGGCGAGCGCCGCAGCAGCCACCGCGGCAGCCGCTCACGCGGCCCGCAACGCGGGAGACGCTCGCGTCGAGGCGTTCGTGACGCCGGACGGCGTGGGGCTCCTCGCGCACGGGCCCGCGCACGCGGGCGAGTCGGCTCAGGCGCACGCGCGCCGCATCGCCGACGTGGCGGCCAGGGCGTTCGCGGCGGACGCGCTCGAACCGGACGCCGTCGCCCGCGCGCGCACGACGCTCCTGGCGCGCTCATCGCAGAACGACGCGCGCGCGCTCGCGACGCTCGGGGGCGCGCTGGCGCCGGGGCATCCGTCGTGGGTGGACGCCGCGGGGACGGCCTTCGGCCTCGGCTCGAGCACCGAGGAGGCCTTGCTTCAAAGGCTGGCGGCGATGCGCACCGGACCGGTGCGCGTCGCAGTCGTCGCGAACGCGGACCCTGCTCAGGCAGAGGCCGCGGTGCGCGCCGTCGACCGCTGGATCGTGCGCCGCCCCGGCGATGCGCGATCGTGTCCTCCCGTGGCCTCGACCTCCCCTGCGCGCCCCGGCACGTACGCGGTCGAGCTCAACGGCGGCGGCGCGTCCGAAGCGCTCGTCGCCGCGCCGCTCGCGGGCGACGCTGCGGCGCGCGTCGCAGGGACGTGGGTCGCAGCGGCCCTCGACGGACCCGGCGGCCTCCTCGAGCACGCCCTCGGCAGCGGCGACCGCGCTGCGCCCCGGCTGGCGACCGAGTGGAGCGCGACGGTGCTCGGCGCGCCGCGCAGTCCGGCGCTCGTAGTGCGCGTCGTGGCTCCGGACGCGTCGCTCGACGGTGCCGTCGCGCAGACGCGCGGGCTCCTCGACCGCCTCCGGCAGGGCGCGCTCAAGGCCGAGGACCGCGCCCGAGCCGCGGCGGCGCTCGCGCGGCGCGAGCTCTCGGCGAGCCTCGACCCTCGCGCTCGAACCATTCAGCTCTGGCGGGGCGATACCCGCGCCCCGGCCCCGTCGCTCGGCGATTTGCAGGCGTTCGCCGCCGCGTCGCTGCGAGACGAAGCGCTCGTCATCGTGGCCACGCGCCCGCCGCGGCCGTCGTCGCCGGCGTTTTCACGCGCGCACGCTACGGGTAAGAGTCGAGAGTAGGTGCTCCGTTGACCCCCGGCCGATACGCATACGAGCCAACCCCGCCTGCGCAATCGGCGGACGGGCCCCCCTGGTTCTCCGTCGGGTCCGACGCCGTCCGGTTGCTGCGCGACGGCGAGCAGGCGTTTCCGGCGATGCTCGAGGCGATCGATCGCGCCCAGCGCGAGGCCCTGGTCGAGATGTACTGGATCGGCCCGGATGCCGTCGGGGAGCGCTTCCGCGACGCGCTGGCGGCGCGGGCCCGCGCCGGCGTCCGCGTGTGCGTCATCTACGACGCGATCGGGAGCATGGGCGTGACGCCCGCGTGGTGGCGTCCGCTGTTCGCCGCGGGCGGGCGGGCCGTCGAGTACCACTCGATCTCACCGCTCGACCCGCGGTTTCGCCTCGACAGCGTCGAGCTCCGCGACCACCGCAAGATGCTCGTCCTCGACGGGGTCCACGGATTCACCGGCGGCATCAATCTCGCGACGCCGTGGCTGCCGGCCAAGCAAGGCGGCGCGGGCTGGCGGGACGACGTCATCCAGGTGCAAGGAGAGGCGACCGAGGAGCTGCGGACGCTCTTCTACCGCACGTGGCGGAAGCTGACCGGCGAACGCGCGCCGCTCGACGTCCGCATCCTATCGCGCCACCACACGCGGCCGGTCTGGGTGCTGGCGAGCCAGTGGAGGTCGAGGCGCAGCATCCATCGCGAGTACGTGCGCCGGATCGGGCGCGCTCACGGCCGCGTCGACATCGCGAACTCCTACTTCGTGCCGGACCGCCGCGTCCGTGCCGCCCTCTTCGGCGCGGTTCGTCGGGGAGTGCCCGTTCGCGTCCTCGTGCCGGCAAAGAGCGACGTGCCGGTGGTCCAGTTCGCGGTCGAGGCGTTGTTCGACACGCTGCTGAGGCACGGGATCGAGATCTGGACGCTCCCCGGGACGATGCTCCACGCGAAGACGGCGATCATCGACGAGAGTTTCACGACGATCGGCAGCTACAATCTGGACGAGCGATCGTGGCGCAAGAACCTGGAAGTAAACCTGGCCGTGGAGGACCGCGAGTTCGCGCGGCACGTGCGCTCGTGGTTCGAGCGCGACCTGGCCTCCGCGACCCGCGTGGAGCTCGGCACGTGGCGGGACCGCTCGCTCGCGCGGCGGGGCTTCGAGTGGGCGGCGTACGCGATGAGAAAGCTCTGGTGAGGCCGTGGTGACGGTACGAGCGCACCTCAGGCGCGGAGCGCGCATCGCCGGCTTCGGCGCGATCACGAGCGCGATGCTGCCCGTCTTCCTCGCGCACGAGCGGGTCACCCACCCGACGGAGCGGGGTCGCGTTCGCGAGGCGTGGGTGCGCGCCTGGTGCTCGTCCCTCCTCCGGTTGTTCGGAGTCCAGGCGCTCGTGCGCGGCGACGTGCCCGGGCGCGGGCGCGGCCATCTGGTCGTCTCGAACCACCGATCGACGGCGGACATCCTCATTCTGCTCCGCGCGTTCGGGGGGTGCATGGTTAGCCGCGCGGATCTGGCCAAATGGCCCCTCGTCGGAGTCGCCGCACGATCGGTCGGTACGGTGTTCGTCGATCGTTCCAACGCGGTCAGCGGCGCGAATACGGTGCGCGCCATCCGCGACCGGCTGCGCGGCGAGGATGCGGTCATCGTGTTCCCCGAGGGGACGACCTTTCCGGACGACGAAGTGCGGCCGTTCCGCGCGGGCGCGTTCGTGGCGGCGCTTCACTCGGGAGCGGACGTCGTTCCGGTGGGCCTCGCGTACGCCCACGGCTCCGGGGCGGCTTTCGTCAACGAGTCGTTCCCCGCGCACCTGGCGCGCATGGCCGCCGCGGCGCCGTCGCAGGTTGCCATGTGCATCGGCGAGCCCATCGCGATCCAAGAGGGCGCGCGCGCCGCGCACCTGCGCGACCGCGCGCAGGAGGAGGTTGCACGTCTCGTCCGGGAGGCGCGAACGCTGGTCGAAGGCACGGGGTGACGCTCGACTCCGCTCAGGACGGCGCACCCTCCGGTGCGCTCCGCGAGAGGCGCCACACGAGTTGATCGAGATCCACCGGTTTCACGAGGTGTCCGTCGAAACCAGCCTCGCGCACTGCGTCCCGATCGCCCGGCTGACCGTAACCGGTCAGCGCGATGAGGTAGATCTCCGCATGCTTCGGGTCGCTCCGCACGCGCCGCGCGACCTCGAGTCCATCCATGCCGGGCAGCCCCAGATCGACGATAGCCACCTCGGGGCTCGTCTCGTGAATGAGCTCGAGCCCGGCGGGGCCGCTGCTCGCCACCTTGCAGTCGAAGCCTGCTTCCTGGAGAAACGCGGAGAGGACGAAGCGGCTGTCGTCGTTGTCCTCGACGATGACGACCTTCGATCCCTTCGCCGGAGGCGGACGCGCGGGCGCCAAGGCGTGGGTTCCCGTTCGCCCGGTCGCACGCGGAAGGCGCACGACGAATTCGCTCCCCTTCCCTGCTCCCTCGCTGTGAGCCGTCACCGTGCCGCCGTGCATCTCGACGAGCGAGCGGACCAGGGTGAGCCCCACGCCGAGCCCACCGTCGGCGCGATCGAGGGTGCGTCGCGACTGGACGAAGAGCTCGAACACGGAGTCGAGCATGTGCCCCGGTATCCCCACGCCGTCGTCGCGCACGCGGATGACGGCCTCGTCCCCCTCGCGCCCGACGCGGAGGCCGACATGGCCGCCCTGGAGTGTGTACTTCGCCGCGTTGTTGAGCAGGTTCACCTGGATCTGCTGGAGGCGCGCCGGGTCGCCCTCCACGTCGACGGACTCCCGGTCGAACTCGATGGCCAGGGCGAGCCCGCGCGCCTCCACCAGGTTGCGCACGGCGTCGACCGCCTCGCGCGCCACCGCCCGCAGGTCGACGATCTGCTTGCGCAGCTCGATCTTGTTCTGCGTGACGCGACTGACCTCGAGCAGGTCGTCGAGCAGCCGCGCCATCTGATCGGACTGGCGCTTGAGGGTCTCGACGAGCCGTTCGTGCAAGGAGGGTTCGGAGCGGCGGACGGGCAGCAAGCGCGCGGCGGTGACGATCGCGCCGAGCGGGTTCCGTAGCTCGTGCGATAGCATCGCGAGGAACTGATCGCGACGGCGGACGGCCTCCTGGATCTTCTCTTCGGAGAGCTTCTCGCGCGTGACGTCCCTGAAGATGCCGATCACGCCGACCACGCGCCCCTCGGGGTCTTTGAGCGGAAGGCGCGTCGCAAGGTCCCAAGAGGACGACCCGTCCGGCTCGAGGCGCTGCTCGAGGACGTAGTTCTGACCCTTTCCGTCCCGGACGACCGCCTCGTCGGCCGCTGCCTGCGCCCGCGCGTCGGCGTCCGCGATGAGCTCGAAGGCCGTCTTGCCGACTGCGTCCCGCGGGTCGTGCAGGCCGAGCCGCGCCGCCATCGCATGGTTTGCGCGAACGAAACGCCCGCGGATGTCCTTGAAGTAGATCGCATCCGGGACGCGCTGGAGCAAGCTGTCGAGCAGGTGGCGCTCACGGAATAGCGCGTCCTCCGCGGCCTTCAGGCTGCTGACGTCGATGAGGGTGAGGACGACGCCGTGGATCGCGCCCTTGGCGCGATAGGGCAGGATGCGCAAGAAGAAGGAGCCTCCGGCGACGCCGCGCAGCTCGCGCTCTACGCGCCGGCCCGAATCCAGGCACGCCCGCAGGTCGTCGACGAGCTCCGGGTGCTGCATCGTATGGGCGAACGTCTCGATCGGGCGGCCGATGTCCTGGGGCAGGAGCTTGAAGGCGTGCGCGATCTGCGGCGTGTACTTCCGGATGCGGAGCTCGGGGTCGAGGAAGATCGTGCCGATGTCGGTGCTGGACAGGAGGTTGTCCATGTCGTTCGTCAGCTCGGTGAGCTCGGCGATCTTGCGCTGGTGCTCGGCGTTGACCGTATAGAGCTCCTCGTTGACGCTCTGCAGCTCCTCGTTGGTGCTCTGCAGCTCCTCGTTCGAGGCCAGGAGCTCCTCGTTCGAGGCCTGGAGCTCTTCGTTGCTGGCCTCCAGCTGCTCGATCGCCGCCTGCAGGTTCTCCTTCGTGGAGCTCAGCTCGGCCTCGAGGGCGCCGAGCTGTTCGCGCGACACCTGGTCGAGGTTGAACTCGACCTCGGACATCGAAGGCCGCGACGCCGCCTCGGCGCTGGGCTCGAAGGACACGAGCAGGTAGAAAGCCCCGCCGGAGCGTCCCGTGACCCGTCGCAGCGTGACCTTGCACGTCGAGCTGCCGTCGGGCCCGTCCAGGTTGACCCCGGTGAACACAATCGCCGAGGGCTCCGCCAGGGCGCGCCTCATGCCACCGGCGAGTATCATCTTGAGCTCCGGCCCGACCATCTCGATGACCTCGAGCCCTTGACGCCCGTCGTGCGGCTTGAGATGGCGGCTCGCGCCGGCGAATGCGTGCACCAGCTGTCCGCGGTCGTCGACGAGCAAGCTCGGAGGAAGGAACTCGTCGAGCAGCGAATCGTACGTGCCGAGGAGCTGCGAAATCGAGTAGCGGGCGAAGTGGCTCGCCGATGCGGGGGCCAGCGTACGTGGCTGGATCACCTTGGACGGCTGAAGGCGGGCGTCGACCGGCACGCGCACGTCGCTGAATTTGCGGAAAATACGCCAGTGCTTGTCGATGACGTCGTAGTCGTGCGCGACGTGGCCCGGGCTTTCGCTCGGACCGAGGAAGAGCACTCCGCCGCGGTTGAGCGCGAAGTGGAACAGGGAGAGCGTCTTCTGCTGGGCGGGCGGTTGCAGGTAAATGAGGAGGTTGCGGCAGCTGACGAGGTCGACGCGCGTGAAGGGCGCGTCGCGGATGACGTTGTGCGGCGCGAAGACGATCATCTGCCGGATGTCGGGGATGACCTGGTAGGCGTTGCCGCACGGCTGGAAGTAGCGCTCGATGCGCTCGCGCGGGACGTTGACGAGGGCGTCGGCGTCGTACACCCCACGCGCGGCGGTCTCGAGGGAGCCGCGGTGCACGTCGGTGGCGAAGATCTTGACCGGACGATCTCCGAAACGCGTGACCGCGTCGCTCAGCGTGATCGCAAGGGAGTACGCCTCCTCGCCCGTCGCGCAGCCGGCCACCCACACTCGCAGCGGGACGTCCCGGGGCCCTCGCCGCAGCAGGTCCGGCAGGACCTGGTGTTCGAGGATGTCGAAGGCCTCCTCGTTGCGGAAGAAACGCGTCACGCCGATGAGCAGGTCGCGATAGAGCGTGTCGAGCTCCTCACGCTCGATGCGCAGCCGAGCAACGTAGCGGTCGACATCCTCGGCGCGTGTCAGCGCGAGGCGCCGTTCGATGCGCCGGGTCACGGTGCTCGGCTTGTAATTCGTGAAGTCGAGCCCGAACTCCTGCTCGAGCATCGAGTAGATCGCGTCGAAGCCGTGGACCGCGTTGCACCGCGTGAGGGCGCTGACCGGCTGCGCCGTACGTCGGATCTTCGAGTGCTCGAGGAGGACCCGCGGCATGTCGTGGGGCGCGAGCACCCAGTGGGCGACGCCGGCCTCGCGCGCGGTCTTGGGCATCCCCTCGAACTGCGCAGTTTGCGCGTCCTGCACGATGACCAGGCCGCCGGACTCGTAGACCGCGCGCACCCCGCGCGAGCCGTCGCTTCCACCACCCGACAGGACAATCGCGACCGCGCGTTCGCCGCAGTCCTGCGCCAGGGAGCGAAAGAAGACGTCGATCGGCAGCGAGAGTTCTTGTTGCTTGTCCCTCTCGCTCAAGAGGAGGCGCCCACCGGAGATGATCATCTCCTTGCCGGGAGGGATGAGGTACACATGGTTCGCCTCGACCCCAACGCCGTCCTCGACGAGGCGTACCGGCAGCGACGTATGCCGACTGAGCAGCTCGTCCATCATGCTGCGGAAGTCCGGCGAGAGGTGCTGCACGACGACGAAGGCCATCCGGGTGTCGGCCCCTAGGTTGTCGAAGAAGCGCTCCAGGGCGTCGAGGCCACCGGCGGATGCGCCGATGCCGACCACGAGTACCGGTTCGCTGGTCACCCCCATCTCGGGCCCTTGGGATTTCAGGGGCGCACCGTCGACGACAGCGCGACTCCGATCGTCCGAAGCCATCTTCCCCCGCGAAAGCAACGCTCGTTCCTACGGTCGCGCTCCGGGGCGAAGGCACGATGCGCAACCGCGGGCCGGGATCGCCCGCATGAAAGGCGCGCGTTTTCCCTCGTTTGTCCGCGGGTCGCATGCCGTAGCCGGCGAACGCACGATCGTGGCAGCGTGCCACACTCGGGTGTTCGACTGTGGCCAAGACGCAGCGCCCGCGCGCCTCGTTACGGGAAAGGGGCGGCGGCGACGGCGCCGCGGTCGACGAGCGCCCGTTCGATGGCGTCGGCGATGATGCGTTGGCCCGCGGCGTTGGGGTGGTACATGACGTCGTCCCAGTCCTCGCGAGGCACGTGCACGTGGACGTGGGCGATCGTCAGTCCCTCGAAGATGGTTCGCTCGATCGACGGCGCGCCCGTGTCGTCGGGCAAGCACTCGGGCCAGTCGAGCAACACGAAGAGCGCGAACGCGCCGCGTTCCCGGGAGATGCGGTCGGTCGCGGTCAGGATGGCCCGCGTTCGCGCGATCGCGTCGTCGGAGTGATAGCCGGTCGCGTCCGCGAGGAACGAGAGCAGACGCGACCGCCCGGCCAGAGTGCGGTCGCGGGGCGGTTCGACGAGGAGAGCGCCGGACGGTGCCGGCAGGAAGTGAGGACGATCGGGAGCCACCGTGCGCTCCAGCGCGAACGGCAGCACGGTGGTGACCGTGGCGATCGGGTGAACGAAGCGCGGGAGTTCGTCGGCGAGGCGAAGGTAAGCCTGGTCGGCGCCGTACCCGGTCACCGCGAGGTTTGCGACTTGGACTCCGAGGCGCTCGGCGAGCAGGGCGGCATACGTCTCGTCGTAGTCGAGGGCGTACCCCGACGCGACGGACTCGCCGGTCGAGAGAATAGTAGGCGCGGCGAAGTCCACGCGCACGCCGGGCGAGCGAACGCGGTACCGGTTCTCGTCGGTGACGAAGCGCAGCGTGCGACCCTGGATCCGGATCTCGGTGTCGCGTGCGGCGGCGGGAAGCCACCCGTACCGGTCGTCCGGCTCCCAGGCGGCGTCGAGATAAAGTCCCTGCTTGTGGCGTCGCGGGAACGCGTGCAAGAGCGCCTCCGACGCGACCGCCGCGAGGAGGACCGCGGCGCCGAGCCTCGTGACCCACGCGAGCAACTCCCCGCCGCGGACGCGCTCGGCGCGCCGCCCGAGGGCGGGGACGCCAAGGACCAGCAGCAACGCCCCGCCGCCGATGGCGGCTCCCCTCCAGAAGCGCCAGAGACCCACCTGGCGCCCGGTCTGGGCGCAGTAGCACCAGGTCGCGTGGACTTCGTACCAGTGCCAGTCCGCGCGCCAGGCGCCGACGAGGAGCGCAAGCCCGAGGCACGCGACCAGCCCTTCGACCACGCGTCGGACGGCGCGGTGCTTCCCGTCCTCCGCTGCGGAGCCCACGTTCCCCACACTACCGTGCGTCGAGCTCGCCGGGGATGTCCGCCCGTTTCACGCAGCCTCGATCCGCGAGCATCCGGAGCGCGCGGATCGCCAGCACCCGGCGCTCCCTCGGCCGCTCGACGGCTCGAGACAACGCGAGGAGCGCAGTGCAGCCTTCCCGGAGCTCGGTGGCGTCTTCGGGATCGGTCGCTCTACGGGGCGCCGCGGCGAGATCCCCGATGCTCTCGAGGGCCGCTCGCGCATCGGCGTCGTCTGGCCCGCCCGCCACCTCGGCGAGCCACGGAAGCTCCGACAGGTCCGGGCAGTAGGCCTCCGCCCGGAGCGCGACTCGGCGAAGGCTCGCGTCGGCGAACGCGCGCTCGCGCAGCGCCTCGCAGCCGACGAGATTCGTGAGGCGCATCAGCTCCTCGGGATCGCCGTCGGCCGCCGCCGCCCATTGCGCGCGCTCTCGCGCGTCCATAGGCAGCGGGACGAGCGACTCCGCGCCGCCGTCGGCGCCGACAGAAGACTGCGACAGCGTCGCGCTCGGCGACGCGCCGCGGCCGCATCCGAGGGCGACCGCGCAGCAGGCGAGGACGGCGCGGATGCGCGCCGGGCACCAGCTCACGTCGAGAACATGTCGAGCGTACGCCTCCCCGCCTTGCGGTCGGCCTCGACCTGCTTGTTGAACTCCTCGACGGCGCGGTTGATGTGCATGCTGCAGAACTTCGGCCCGCACATCGAACAGAACTCCGCGCTCTTGAAGTATTCGTCCGGCAGCGTCTCGTCGTGCATCGCCTGCGCGGTCTCCGGGTCCAGGGACAGCCGGAACTGCTCCTTCCAGTCGAACGCATACCGAGCGCGCGAC
>CALKVG010000452.1 GCA_937998045.1 uncultured Myxococcales bacterium | reverse complement strand
GGGCCGACTGCCCCGGCCGCCCCCAATCCCCTGACGACCATCAGCCCGGCGCGTGACCAGCGCGAGCTGGCGGCCCAGGGCGCCTCACGCCCCGGCGCCGGCGAGACGGCCAGCGGCCAGGATGTCTTCAGCGAAGACTGGTGGGGTCGCGCCCGCCCCATCATCGAGATGCACGGCTACTTCCGCACGCGGGGTGAGCTCTTCCACAATTTCTTCCTCGGCCGCCACACCTCGAGCGCGCAGGGCAACGACCCGCAGTACCTCTGGCCGATCCCGCTCGATCAGAGCTACACGCAGCCGAACGGGAGCACCAACCACTTTGCGGAGGTGTGCGGTCCAGGAAACGCTGTCAGCGGGCAGCCCAACCAGAACTGCTACGACAAGACCCAGTCGTCCGCGAACCTGCGCCTGCGCATCGACCCCGAGATCGCGATCTCGGACAACCTGCGCATCGTTACGCAGCTAGACCTCCTCGACAACCTCGTCCTCGGCTCGACGCCGGACTCCTACGCGACGCAGCCGGCCACGTCGACCACGGTGGGCCAGCGCTTCGGGTACACGTCCGCGGGCGTAAACGGCTACGCGCCGGTCAGTTTCTTCTCGACGACGCAAGGGACGCCCACGGCCGGCGTGAACTCGTGGACCAACTCGATCGCCGTGAAGCGAGCCTGGGGTGAGTACATGACCCCGGTGGGCCAGATTCGCTTCGGCCGTATGCCGGCCCAGTGGGGCCTCGGCATGGTTTACAACTCCGGCGACGGCATCGACAGCGACTACCAGACGACCATAGACCGCATCATGTTCGTCAGCGGTCTCAAGTCGCTCGACCTGTACTTCGGGGGATCTTGGGACTTTCCGTCGACCGGACCGACCAACGCCAACCCCTTCGACGCGTACGGCGGACAGCCGTACAACACGTGCAATCTCTGCAACGTGAACCAGTGGTCGGCCTTCATCGCGCACCGGACGAACGCCGAGGTCCAGAAGCTCCAGCTCTCGCGCGGCGACCTTGTCCTCAACGGCGGCCTCTACGCGATGTTCCGTTCGCAGTACCTGGACGTGGCGCAAGGGACGACGGCGCAGACCAACGACCCGACGACCCCGAACACCAACGGCCTCGAGCCCCGCCAGGCGTGGTCGCTCACACCCGATATCTGGGTCCAGGCGCTCTGGCGAAAGCTCCGCTTCGAGGCGGAAGCGGTCACGGTTCAGGGGCAGATCGGCTCACTCAATCCGCTGAACGCGAACGTGAACACGCCGGTCAACGTCCGACAGTACGGTGTGGTGACGCAGACCGAGTTCCGCGCGGTCGACGACAAGCTCGATCTGCAGTTCGGCTTCGGGTGGGCGAGCGGAGACCCCTACGCGTACAACTCGCTTTCCGGATCGGGCACGACGTATGGAGCTCTTCAGCCCGGCAACGCCGTCCAGACCGAGTTCAACCAGGGCGGCCAGCCGAGCCCGATCTCGACCTTTCGCTTCCACCCCGACTACCGCATCGACCTCATCTTCTGGCGCAACATCATGTCCCGCGTGGAAGGGGCGTACTACTTCCGCCCGAGCGTGGACTACGACTTCTTGCGCCACCCGGACGGTGAAAAGCTCGGCGGCGGGGCCGCGATCATCTGGAGCCGCGCGAGCCAGTTCGAGCAGGCGCCCGGGCACAAGAGCGACCTCGGAGTCGAGCTGGACGTGCAGCTCTACTACCAGTCCAAGGACGGGAGCTTGAACGACGACCCGACGAAGATCGGCGGGTTCTTCACGATGCTCCAGTACGGCGTCTTCTTTCCGCTCGGCGGCCTCGACTACCTTCCGGGCCTCGTGACGTCCGGATTCGACGCGAGCACCTCCGCGGCCCAGGCCATCCGCCTCTTCCTCGGCATCGCCTACTAGGTCGGCGTTTCGCCTCGATCGTGAGCACCCGTCGCGCGTCGATTGCCGGGAGAAGAGCTCGCTTCTCCGCCGAGCGCGCTAGACTCTCCCCCCAGCGCTCATGAATCGCCTGACCTCGAGCGGTCGCTTGCACAGTCAGTCGGGCTCACCTACTGCCGGCGGCAGGGGAGCCCGAGCGCAATGACGAAGATTCTCATCGTCGATGACCAGCGCAACATGCGCACGACGCTCGCGATGATGCTGCGCGGTGCCGGCTACGAGGTCGACGAGGCCGCCGACGGCGAGCAAGGCGCCGAACGGGGCTCGACGGGTGCCTACGACGTGGTCCTGACGGACCTGCGCATGGGAACGAAGGACGGCATCGACGTCCTGCGCGCCACCAAGGACGCGCACCCGCTCACCGAGGTCATCGTGATGACCGCGTACGGGACGATCGAGAGCGCGGTGGAGGCGATGCGCCTCGGCGCGTTCGACTACATCCAGAAGCCGTTCACCGAGCAGGAGCTCCTCGTCAAGGTCGCCAAGGCCCTCGACAACCGGCGCCTCGCCGGAGAGGTGACGTTTCTCGCGAGCGAGTTCAAGGACCGCTACAAGTTCGAGAACATCATCGGGCGCTCGCGGGCCGTGCGCGAAGTGCTCGGGCGTATCGTGCGGATCGCTCCTACCGACGCCATCGTTCTCATCACGGGCGAGAGCGGCACCGGCAAGGAGCTCGTGGCGAAGGCCGTCCACGCCAACAGCAAGCGCGCCGAGCGGCCGTTCGTGCCCGTCAACTGCGCCGCCATCACCGAGACCCTCCTCGAGAGCGAACTGTTCGGGCACGAGAAGGGCTCCTTCACCGGCGCCGTCAGCGCTCGAAAGGGCCTCTTCGAGGAGGCCGACGGCGGCACGTTCTTTTTCGACGAGATCGCCGAAACGCCCATCACGTTCCAGGCAAAGCTCCTGCGCGCCATCCAGGAGAACGAGATCCGGCGCGTGGGCGAGAACAAGCCCATCCGAGTCAACGTGCGTGTCATCGCCGCGACCAACCAGGACCTCTTGCCCGCCGTCGCGGAGAAGCGATTCCGCCAGGACCTCTATTACCGCCTGAACGTCGCGCGCTTCCAGCTGCCGCCCCTGCGCGAACGGCGCGAGGACATCCCCGATCTCGTCAGCTTCTTCCTCGAGAAGTACTCACGCAAGATCGGCGTTCGCCCGCGCCTCCACGACAACGTCACCGATGCGCTGATGCACTACGATTTCCCGGGGAACATTCGCGAGCTCGAGCACATGATCGAACAGGCTGTCGCGCTCGTGCAGAACGGCCTCATCACGTCGGACGATCTCCTGCCCCCTCCGCCGAGCTCGGCCCACGCGCCGGCGGGCGCCGGGGGCCGCGCCCTATCGGACGTCGTCGATGCCGCCGAACGCACCGCCATCGAAGGCGCCTTGCGCGAGAGCGACGGAAGCCGTGAGCGCGCGGCAGAGCTCTTGAACATTTCGCCGACCACCCTCTGGCGGAAAATGACGCGCCTCGGCATCACGTTCGAGACGCGAGGCGGCTAGGCGGCTCGGTCGAGCTCCCACAAACTCGTCCATTCGTGCACCTTTGAAGCGGAACCGCTGCAAAGATGAAACGCGAAACCTGCACCCGCTGGCCTCCATCGACGCAACGCATGGAAAGCACTGGAGTGCAGCGCGCAAAATCTGTCGGCATGTCCATTGCTTTTTACCCGAGCAGGCACGGAGCGGGCACCCCACGGGGATCCCGGCTCCGCGCCGAAGACTTTTGGTCCCCCATGAGCATCGCCTTACCCCGAGTCCTCGTTGTCGACGACGAAGCCAACCACGCCCGGGTGATCTCCATAGGTCTCCGGGTCGAGGGGTTCGAGGTCGAAACTGCAGGCGACGCGGAGGGGGCGCTTGCTCGCCTCGGCGCGGGGCCTTTCGAGCTCGCGATCGTCGACCTGATGATGCCGGGCACCAATGGCATCCAGCTCGCGCGGCTGATTCGCGAGAGGCACCCAGAAACGCGCGTCGTGCTGATGAGCGCGTACCACCTGAGCGAGCGGCAGATCCTGCGGGCCGATTGCGGCGCGGTCGGCTTCGTCCCCAAGCCCTTCGACCTCACGGAGCTCGCTCGTTTCCTCAAGGGCAAGCTCCCGTCGTCGGACGCCGTTTCCACCGAGATTCGCTGCGAGGTCCCCGGCCCTTTCGTCGCGCGGGGGGCAGCGGCGCACGTGGCGGACGATGGCGTCGGGTGTCAGCCC
>CALKVG010000451.1 GCA_937998045.1 uncultured Myxococcales bacterium | reverse complement strand
AGATTTCTGCCTGTCTCGTGGGCTCGGAGATGTGTATAAGAGACAGGCCTTCGGGTTGGGATGAAACCCCGGCGGTACGGCGGTCATCGCGTCGAGCGCGCGCAAAAGGTCGGCCTTCGGGAAGCTGGTCGCGACCTCCGGGACGCCGGCGTCGGGACCTCCCTTGTACGGCTCCCAGACGCCGCCCATCGCCTCGGGCATCTGGTGAAAGTCGCCCTGTCGAGCCTCTTCGAGGGCGCGCTCGAGGGTGGCGCGGCGCTCCTGGGCGATCGCGTCGGCCTCCTCACGGGACACATGCCCGGCCGCGGCCAGCCGCTGGGCGTATACCTCGCGGACCGTCGGCTTGCGATCGATGAGCGCGTACATCAGGGGCTGCGTGAAGCGCGGCTCGTCGCCCTCGTTGTGGCCGTACTTCCGGTAGCAGTACATGTCGATGACGACGTCGCGCTTGTACCGGGCGCGGAACTCGATGGCGAGGCGCGTCACCTGGATGACCGCCTCCGGATCCTCGCCGTTCACGTGGAAGACCGGGATGCGCAGCATGCGAGCGACGTCGGTGCAGTAGCGCGTCGAGCGCGAGTCGGCGGGGACCGTCGTGAAGCCGATCTGGTTATTGACGACCAGGTGGATGGTGCCGCCCGTGGAGTAGCCCTCGAGCTGCGAGAGGTTGAGAGTCTCCTCGACGACGCCCTGCCCCATGAAGGCGGCGTCGCCGTGGATGAGCAGAGGCATCGTGCTCTTGCGCTTCCGGCGGTCGATCTTCGCGCGGACGCGCCCCTCGACGACCGGGTTCACCCACTCGAGGTGGCTCGGGTTGAAGGCCATCGAGATGTGAATGGGTCGGCCCGCCTGAGTAACGACGTCGCTCGAGTACCCGAGGTGGTACTTCACGTCGCCGGCGCCGAAGAAGCGCTCCGGCCGCTTGTCGTCGAACGCCGCGAAGATCTGGCGGACGTTCTTCCCCATCACGTTGACGAGGACGTTGAGGCGCCCGCGGTGGGCCATCCCGATGACCAGCTCCTCGATGCCGTGCTGCCCGGCGGCCTCGATGAGGAGGTCGATCATCGGGATCATGCTCTCGGCGCCCTCGAGCGAGAACCGCCGCGCGCCGACGTAGTTCTTGTGGATGAACTGCTCGAAGATCTCCGCCTCGGTGAGCTTCGTGAGGATGCGTACGAGCTCGGCGCGCTTGAGGAGCGCGTGGTTGCGCGTCGACTCCATCGCCTCCTGGAGCCAGAGGCGAGGCTCGGACTCCTCGATGTGCGTGTACTCGACGCCGATCGAGCCGCAGTACGTCTCGGTCAGGTGCTCGACGATTTGCCGGAGGGTCGCGCGTTCGGGGAGGCCGCTCATTCCGGCTGCGGAGAACGTCTTGTCGAGGTCCTCCTCGCGCAGGCCGAAATTCGAGAGCTCGAGCTCGGGGTGGCCCGTGGTGGCCGTGCCGAGAGGATCGACGTTCGCGAAGAGGTGCCCGCGCACGCGGTACGCGTTGAGCAGCTGCGCCACGCGGCTCTGGAGCTCGGTCGCCGCGATGACGGTCTCGCGTACCGCCTCGCGATACGCTACGGCGCCGTTGCCGTTCGTCGTCTTCGCGATGACCGCCGCGGCCGTCGGAGCGATGGCCGTTTTGGCCCCGAGGCGCTGCTCGAAGAACTCTCGCCAGCCTTCCTCGACCGACTGGGGGCTCTGCAGCCACCGGTTGTGAAGATCCTCGACGTACCCTGCGTTGATGCCGAAGTCGTCGAACATGTCCTATAGGACTCCGCCTCTTGAGCTTGGGGGCCTGCAGGCCCGAGTCTTCAGACTACTAGCATGGCCGGCGGCGCTGGCTCCTCCCGAGCCGCGTCCGGGCGCGGAAAATTGCCGAGAGGAGATTCTTGTCCGAGCCATTCGATTTTTCCTCGCTGCGTGCCGCACGCTGCGGCCGCTCGTGGTACGCCCGCGATGCCCTCGTTCTGGCCCGAGCGCTCATCGGCTCTTTCCTCGTCCATGAGTTCGACGCCGGAGCCGAGGTCCGCGTGTCGCGGATCGTCGAGACCGAGGCGTACCGCGGGCCGCGGGACCTCGCTTGCCACGCTCGCGCGGGCCTGACCAACCGGACGCGCACGCTCCTCGGCGAGCACGGGCATGCGTACGTCTTCTTCGTTTACGGCATGCACGACTGCTTCAACGTGACCTGCGGCGGGAAGGGCTGGGGCCACGCCGTTCTCATTCGCGCCGGCGAGCCGACCGCGGGTTTCGCCCACGGCGCCCACTCCGCCAAGCTCGCCAGCCTTGCCGGACCCGGTCGCTTCGCGCGCGCGATGGGCATCACTCGGGCGCTCGACGGCGCGGACCTGACGACGGGCCCCCTCTACGTCTGCCCGCGCATCGCTCGCCCGCGCATCGGCGTGACCGCGCGCGTTGGCGTCGCCTACGCGGGCGTCTGGGCCGACAAACCGTGGCGCTTCCTCGACCCCACCAGCCGGCACGTCTCCAAGCCACCCAAAAGCGCCATCGGCCGGCCGGGCTGAGTTACGGCTCCCCCTCCCAGGCCACCCAGCGGATCCGCGCCGGGCCCCCGTCCGCAACGCACGACACGACGTCCCCCTTGCGCACGCACACGGGCCCGCGCTCGCCGAGCACCCCTTCGGATGCGGTCGCCGGGCTCGCGACGAGGACGTGCCCCGCGCTGTCGACGAGGCGCGCGACGACCGGCACGGTCGCCCGGAATGCGACGCGCACACACACGTCGCGAGCCTCCGCGTGCACGAGGTCGACCCGCTCTCCGGCGGTCTCTTTGCGCGCCACCTCGCGCATTCCGGGCGATAGCGCCCCGCCGTAGGCGGCGAGGCCCTCGAACGCGCTGTTCGCCTCCGGGCTCAGGGCGTTTCCCGCGCTCGCGGATGGTTGCGGCTCCGCCAGGGGACGGGGAGGGGCTGCGGGCTGCCGCAGCGCCGCGCCGCAGGCGCACGCCAGTAGGGCGAAAGCTACGGCTTCACGCACCCGCTGCGCTCGGCCGCGCGGCTGCGACGGCTGCGACGGGTTTTGCGGGGGCTTTTCCATCGATGGCATCCATGCGGCAGGTCCCCTGGAACTCGACTCCGCGGTCGATGAACAGGGAGGGCGAGTGGAGGTTGCCGACAATCTTGCCTGGCGCGTGCACTTCTATGGCGGTCTTGGCGCGGATGTTCCCGTGCACGACGCCGCCGCGCACGATGACGGTCGCGACGTCGATCTCCGCGTGCACTTCGGCTCCCTCGCCGATGACGAGCGTGTCGTCGCTCCTGATCTCGCCCTTGAACACCCCGTCGATCCGGACGCGCCCCTCGAAATGAAGCTTGCCTTCGAACTGGGTGCCGCGCCCCAGCAGGGCGGTGATCTCGGTAGCGGGGAGCTGCTGTTCCATGCTCGCCGGCCTACCAAGGCAGCGGTCGTCAGGCAACTGCGTCGGTGCGCTCGAGCCGGCGATCGGGGGGCTCGCTGGCCGTTACGGGTCTGACGGGGCCCGGACGGGGGGCCGGGCGAGAGAATCATTTGACTCGCGATCTCCCGCCGTTACATCGTACGGCCCCTCGAGGAACGCGAGCTGCATGGGCCAGGGGCAGACAACGGGGAACGACAAGGGAAGCGCGGGAGCCTTTGCGGTGATTTGCCGTCGGAAGCCGGTTTTGGTCGTCGCGCTCGTTGCCGCGGCGGCCTCGGGGGTCGCGACAGGCGAACCCGACGCGATGGCCCAGTCCATCGAACGCGTGAAGGACCAGCCCGCGCACGCGCAAGGGGCGGAGCAGGTGCCGGAGGGGGACAAGGACCCGTTGCGCGGATCGACGTTCCTCTTCGATCAAAGCATCACCACGGCCACGGCCGACGTCGGGCTGCAGACTCCCCAGTCCCAGGTCCCCTTGTACGAGTGGTGGATGTCCCTTCGCCCCCGGTGGAACTTCAACGATCACCTGAGAGTGCAGGCACGCCTCGACTATTACAAGGAGTTCACGAACGCCGAGCAGACGACGAACCGCGACGAGGACGTGTTCGGCGACATCTGGACGGACCTCATCTACTCGACGCCGCTCGCCACCGAGGGGCGGTGGAAGAACACCAAGGTGAGCCTCGGGGCGCGAGCGCTGTGGCCGACGTCGAAGATCAGCCAGGCCTCGGGCGTTTACACGACGCTCGGCGCGACAGCCGGCGTCTCGCAGAAGTTCATCCTGCGAGGCGCCGATGCGCCCGTCTTCAACAGCGCGCGCCTTGGCCTGAGCTTCACGTACCTGCATCCGTTCTCCGACTCGACGACGCCGAACAACCCGAACTTCCAGTACACGCGCGTAGATACGGATCTGCGTGCGTTCACGAGCAATCAGATCACCGGGCAGACGCTGTCGGAGCACACGGTCTACGGCATCCTCGACGCCGGCCTGGACATCACGCCGAAGCTGTCGGCCACCCTGGATTTCATACTCATCAACCAGTGGCACTACGCGCCGACGGACGCCTGCGTGCAGATCGCCACCGGGCCTGCTTGTCCCGCGCGCATCAACGACCAGCAGTACACCCAGCTGGGGTGGTTCGTTCTCTCGGCAGACTACGAGATCATGCCCGAGCTTTCGGTGGGCCTCGGCTATTACAACCTGGCCAACACCATCGCCCCCGACGGCACCGCCCGCACGCTCTTCAGCGGCGGTGACCACAGCTTGCTCTGGAGCCCGGACGCCCGCTTCTTCCTCGACGTCACGGCGAACCTCGATCACATCTTCGAGGACATCACCGGCAAGTACAAATCGAAGTCCGGTGACGCCAACGCCGCGGCCCGCACCGCTCGCCAGCAGCGCATCTTGAACGAGCTGCGCTAACCGCTAGAGTCGCTGGCCTACGAGGTGACGGCATGGCGATTCAAGCAGGTGCAGAGGCGCCGGATTTCGAGCTGGCGTCGAACGAGCTCGAGAGCAGCGGTCAGCCGGGCAAGAAGTTCAAGCTGAGCGATTTCCGCGGCAAGAAGAACGTCGTTCTCGCGTTCTATCCGCTCGACTTCAGCCCGGTGTGCTCCCGGGAGAACGAGTGCTTCCGTGAGGACCTGTCGGAGATCGAGAAGAGCGGCGCGCAGGTGGTCGGGATCAGCGTTGACAGCAAGTGGGCGCATTTTGCGTTCGCAAAGCAGATGGGGCTCAAGTACCCCCTGCTGGCGGACTTCCATCCGCGCGGCGATGTGGCGAGCAAGTACGGCCTGTACCTGGCCGACAAAGGCATCACGGCGCGCGCGACGGTCATCGTCGACAAAGCGGGCAAAGTGGCCTGGGTTCGCCAGGAGGAGACGTCGCAGGCTCGCGACAATAAGGCGATCCTCGCGGAGCTGCGGAAGCTGGCATAAGCCTCCGCTGGCTGTGTTTCTTTGGTGAGGCGGCTCGCATCGTGCTCTAATTTCCGACATGGTACGGGGAGCACGTCCGCGTGCGCGCGGCGTGGGCAAGCGGCTCGGGGGGCCAGCGGGGGCGCTGATTGCGGTGGCGGTGCTGGTGCCGGCGGCGGCCATGGGCCAGGCGTCGCTCTCGGCCCAACCGGCGCCGCCGCCGTCGGCGTCGGAAGCCGGGGCGACCTCCGCGACGGCCCCGGCCGCGCCGCCTCCGTCGGGATCGCCGGAGAGCGCGACGCCAGCGTCGGCCGCGCCGGCAGGTTCGGGCTCGGCGCGGGTCGTCCCGGCGACAGGGTACGGCTGGTCGACGCCGAAGCCGTCGAGCGGCGTGCGGGTGCGCGCGTCGCACGGGTCCCGGGCCCGGCCGACGGGGCCGGATGCGCTCATGCCCGGGTTCGAGGTCGAGGCCGACGGGTCGACGAGGCTGTTCGTGGAGCTGTCGCAGCAGGTCGCCTTCGACACGAAGAAAGGGCCGGGCAACAGCATCATCTACGTGCTGAAGGGGGCGCGGGTCGACCGACGCAACAACTACAACCCCCTGGTGACCGTCCACTTCAATACGCCCGTGACGAGCGCCCGCCTGGTGCCGCACGGCAAGGACCTGTGGTTCTTGGTAGACCTGCGGGCGAACGTGACGCCGACAGCGACGATGGAGCCTTCCAAGGACGGGGGGGCGCCCGCGACGCTGCGCATCGACTTTCCGAAGGGCGACTATCTTCCGGTCGCGGGCTCCCAGCCGCCGGCGGAGAACGACTCCTCGCCCGCTTCGCGATAACCACGCATCCCGCCCGAACCTTCGCGCTCGCTCTCGCCGCGGCGGCGCTCCTCACGCGCACGGCGGAAGTGTCCGCTCAGCCCGAGCCCGCCGGAGCCCTTCAGCCGATGCCCGTGGCGTTCGGCGCGGATGAAGTTCGCTTCGACGCGCGATCGCGAGCTCTCGAGGTCTCCGGTCACGTACACGTGGACGAGCCGCCGTTCTTCCTCATGAGCGACAGCCTAAGGCTTCAGCGCGTGGCCATCGGCGCAGTCCTGGACGGGGAGGGCTGGGTCGGCTTCTGCCCCTGCCTGGGCACGCCCCTGGCGGTGCGCTTCCGCGGCGCCACCGTCGCGCCCCCGCACGATCTGGTGCTGCGCGATCCGGTCCTCGAGGTGTTCGGCGTCCCGGTCGCGTGGGCGCCCGTCTTCTGGCTTCGGTCGGCCGGTCGGCTCGGAGTCCTGCCGCCGGAGGTTGCGTGGCGAGGCGCCGACGGGCTCTTCCTCGGCGAGGGCGTTCACGTTCCCTGGCGGGACGGCGACTCCGTGCGCGGGCTCGACGTTCGGGCGGGGGC
>CALKVG010000450.1 GCA_937998045.1 uncultured Myxococcales bacterium | reverse complement strand
GGTGGCGACGGCGGGACCGTCGGTCCTTCGAGCGAGTGCGCACCGGGTGCGGCGCAGTTCATCTACGTGATCTCCGACACCAACGACCTGTACACGTTCGACCCGACCCTGTTTCCATCGCCGTCGGCGTTCAACCTCGTCGGGCCCGTCACGTGCGATCCGAGCGGCGTCAACTCGATGGCCGTCGACCGCAACGCCGTCGCCTGGGTCAACTTCAACAGCGGCGCCATCTTCAAGGTGACGACCTCGAGCCCGCCCACCTGTACCCCCACCGCGTTCATGCCCGGGCAGGGGGGCTTCAGCGACGACCTCGGGATGGGCTTCTCGGCCGACGCTCCCGGATCGAGCAGCGAGACGCTGTACGTCTCGGACAACAGCGGGCCGGGCGGCGACTGCACGTCCACGTCACCCGGGCCGGGCTGCATGGGTCGGGGGCTCGGGAAGCTCGATCTCTCGTCGATGACGTTGACGCCGCTGGGGAGCTACACGGCTTCCGCTGCCGGCTACAACGCCGAGCTCACCGGAACCGGCGACGCAAAGCTCTACGGATTTTTCACGACGAGCCCGGGGAGCTACGGCCCGATCGACAAGACGACGGGCGCGACGTCGTCGCCTCCGCCCGCCCCGATCTCCGCCGTGAACGCCTCTACCGGCGGATACGCGTTCTCCTTCTTCGGCGGCGACTTCTATTTCTACACGGCCCCAACGGACCAGACCATCGTGACGCACCTCCAGACGTCCACCGGGATGACCACGACGTCCCCGATGCTGACCTTCACGATCGTGGGCGCGGGCGTGTCGACGTGCGCGCCGGTGCGGCCGCCGCAGTAGGCATCCCATCGACGAGACGGCCGTCGATCTCTGCGAGACGACCGTTCGTCTGTACGAACGGTCCGCTGATATCGAGGAGCGTCCTTCGCGGAACAACGAGACGCCCGCCGAGAAGGGAAAGAGGCTCGTTTGGATCTACGAAAGGTCCTTCGATTCGAAGCGCCGGTCCTCGAAGAATGACGATAGGTCCTCCGTTGCTCGAGCGCGTGAACGCCGCGGGCCTGTCAGGGGAATAACGCTACGAGATTCCCGCCTGAATCATCGGAGGCGATGGGCCTGATGAAGTTCTCCAGCTTGGTTGTCTTCGTGTGCAGTCTTTCCGGCTGCGCGCACGTGGCGGTATACGAACGCGGCGCGCTGGCTCACCCGTCGATGACCACGGGCGACCTCGCATCTCCGAGCGAAGAGCATGTGCGCGAAGTGCACGAAGGCGCCATGGGCGGTAGCTTCTCGGCCGGCGGCGGGTGCGGGTGCAACTGATTCGCCGCGTCCTTTCAGTGGCGATCGCGTCGATACCGCTTTCGCTGTGGCAATCGACGGCGCGCGCTCAAGCCGCCGACACGGCGCCCCCTCCCAACGCGTCGAGCATCGACGTCCGCGCCTCGAGCGCGTTCGGAACGTACGGCGACACGGACCACGTGTTCGTCCAGACGCCCTCGATCGCCGGGTCCGTCGCCAATCCGACGGCGGGGTGGAGCATCGACGGCCAGTACCTGGTGGACGTCGTGTCCGCCGCCTCGGTGGACATCGTGTCGACGGCGTCGAGGCGCTGGGAGGAAGTACGGCAGGCGGGAGAGCTGAACGCGGCTTACAAGCCAGGCCCGTTCGGCGTCTCGGCAGCGGGCGCGGTGTCGAGCGAGCCGGACTACCTGTCGTGGACGGCCGGGGGCGCGCTGACGCAAGACTTGCTCGACAAGAACCTGACGCTCCTAGCCGCTTATTACCACACCCACGACGTCGCGGGTCGAAGCGGGACCCCCTTCTCGGTCTTCTCTCACGCCATCAACCGCGACGCATTCAAGGCCGCCGCGACGGTCGTCCTCGGGCGCGCGACGATCGCTTCGCTCATGGGCGACCTGGTCGTCGAGAACGGCGATCCATCGAAGCCCTATCGTTACATCCCGCTCTTCGCTCCCGGCACGTACGTTCCGCTCGGCGCGTCCATCGACCTCGTCACGAGCTTGCGGGTCTCGGCGAGACCGCTCGAACAGCTGCCGCTTTCGCGCGAGCGGTACGCGTTCACTGCGCGCCTCGCACACCGCTTTTACCGGTCGACTCTGCGGGTCGACGAACGGCTGTACGCGGACTCCTGGGGTCTGAAGGCCTCGACCACCGACGCGCGCTACCTCGTCGACGTGGCCCGGCGTGTCGAGACCGGACCGCACGTGCGGTTGCACGAGCAGACGTCGGTCAATTTCTGGCAACGCGCTTACGTGCTGGAGCCCGGGTTCGACTACCCGGCGCTTCGGACGGGTGACCGGGAGCTCGGGCCCCTCCTCAACGCGACCGGAGGCTTCCTTCTGCGCGTCGCGATCGGCTCCGACCGCGAGCCGGACGCGTGGGCGCTGGGCTTCGACCTGAATGCCACCTGGACGCAGTTCTTCGACGACCTGTACGTAACGCACAGGTTCGCCGCGGTGGGCGGGATTACGCTGGAGGCGCAGCGATGATCCCGTCGCAGAGATACTTCGGCACGGCGGCCCTGGCGGCGGCAGCGGTGACCCTCTGCGCGCAGTGCGATCCGGTGCGTGGCGATGCCATCGACGCGCTCGGCGGCGAGGCTCCGGGAGTGCGCCGCGGCCCGCTGCACCGCCCGGGCCAGCCGTGCCTCCTCTGCCACGATGGCGACTTCAGAGACCCCGAGGGGTTCAGCGTCGCCGGCACGGTATTTCTGACCCCGGAGGATCGGACAGCGGTCAACGGCGCCACCGTTCACCTGACGGACGCGACCGGCTCATCCTTCGACGCCACCACGAACGCCGCGGGCAACTTCTACATCCTTCCGAGCCAGTGGACTCCCCATTACCCGATGACCGCGTCGGTGACGCCCCCTGCCGGCGCTCCCATCCCGATGCAGACGCTCATCCACACCGAGGGCTCGTGCGCGGGCTGCCACTTCGACCCCGCGGGTACCAATTCGCCCGGGCACCTCTGCATCGAGCTGGCCGACGGAGGGACCCCGCCGTGAGATCGCGTGGTTCGCCGTTCGAGCTCGGGGCGGTATTTGCAATCGCGTCCGTTGCGGCGGCCGCTGTGACCCTCTTCGCGTGCTCGGCTCCGCCCGCGGACGCGCGCTACACGCAGACCACGCTGCCCGACAGCGCGTCCTTCTCCCCGGTCGCGGAGCTTCTCGACGTGCGCTGCGGGACGCTCGACTGCCACGGTACGGCGTTCCGCAACCTGCGCCTTTACGGGAGCTCTGGCCTTCGACTGTCGGAAAGCGACAGGCCGTTCGTTCCTCTGTGCGATACCGCCGGCGAACTGACGCAGGACTACTTGTCGGTGGTGGGCCTGGAGCCGGAGGAAATGTCGGCGGTCGCCGCGGGCGGCGATCCCGCGTTGCTGACGATGGTGCGCAAGGCGCGCGGCACCGAGGCTCACAAGGGAGGTCAGGTCTGGACGAAAGGAGATAGCTCCGACTCGTGCTTGACCTCCTGGCTGTCCGGGAAACCGAACCCCGGGGACTGCGCGACCGCCCTGGCCGGAGTCCTGCCTACCGGCACGTCGAATCCGCTGATGCAGTGCCTCGCGCAACCGCCACCGCCCTGACGCCGGGTGCGGGTGAAAAGACGATGTGCGCAGTCAAAAGACGAATCCCAGCTGAGCCTCGATTCCATACGATATCCAGCTCGTCGCCTCCGCACCCCCGTACGTGATGGAGGGGATGAGCAGCGCGGTCGACTTGATCGAGACCAGATGCGTGCCGGAGAAAACGAGCACCGCAAGCCCCGGCTCGACGTACAGGGCGTTGACCGTGAGCGTGTCGGAAGACGATGTCGTCGCCCCGCTCGCGGAGGTGACCACGTCGGCACGAAGCGACGGGTCTGTGTAGTAGATGGCGGCGTTTCCGATGCCGGCCTGAGGGCGAAACGTGAGGCGCGCCGTCCCGAACAACGGAAAGGCGAAGCCGTACCCGGCCTCGGCGCCGACTAGCAGCGCTCGGTACGAAACGTCCACGTCGTTGCCGCCGAGGAAGTCCGTCACGCGGGCGCCGAGGTAGTAGCCCCCACCAAAGGCGAACCCCGCCCGCGCGCCAAATCCGGCGCCGAAAGGGTTGGTCCCCCCGCGGATGGGCGCCGAAACGTACGAGACCTGTGCCCCGAGCTCGAACGCGTAGTCCCTCGGGGCTGGTGGCGTCTGCTCTTCGTGGGCTGGCGGCGCGACGGGGCTCGGCTCCGGCGGAGCCTCGGCCGGCGCCTGCGGCAACCACTCCTGGGATTGCGCCGCGGGGGTCCAGACCATCATGGCGCCGGCCGCCAAAGCCGCGATGGCCATCGTACGCGAAGGAGGACGCACAGCCCCGGATGGCATGCCCCGTCGCCTCAGTGCGGGTCGTGGACGGCCATCCACCGCTCGGCGTCGAGCGCGGCCATGCACCCGCTGCCGGCGGCCGTAACGGCTTGGCGATAGGTGAAGTCCTGTACGTCGCCGCAGGCGAAGACGCCCGGAATGTTCGTATACGAGCTGCCCGCTCGCGTCTTGATGTATCCGTTGTCGTGCAGCTCGAGCTGCCCCGCGAACAGATCCGTATTCGGCGTGTGGCCGATGGCGACGAAGAAACCCGTCGCCGGCACCACCATTTCCTCGTGCGTCCTGATGTTCTTGACGCGGGCGCCCGTCACCTCGCCCCGGCTCACGTCGAGCACCTCCTCCACCACCACGTTGCAGAGGATGCGGATCTTCGGGTTCTTGCGCACGCGCTCCTGCATGGTCTTGCTCGCCCGGAAGTCCTCGCGGCGATGCAGGAGGGTGACGGTCTTGCAGAGACCGGAGAGGTAGGTCGCCTCCTCCATGGCCGTGTCGCCGCCGCCCACGACGATGACGTCCTGGTTTCGGAAGAACGCGCCATCGCACACCGCGCACGCGCTGACGCCTTTGCCCTGAAGCGCGGTCTCGCTCTCGAGCCCGAGCCACTTGGCCTGAGCGCCCGTGGCCACGATGACCGTGCGAGCTTTGCGCTCCTGCTTTTCGTCGCCAATCCACACCGTGAACGGGCGCTTCGTCAGATCGACCTTGACGACGTCCTCGGTGAGGATTTCGACCCCCTGGGTGACCGACTGATCGCGGAAGCGCTTCATGAGGTCGGGTCCGGCGATCTTCTCGGGGAAGCCCGGGTAGTTCTCGACGTCGTTGGTGATCATCAGCTGCCCGCCAGGAATGCCGCCCCGCGCGAGCCCCTCGACCATGAGGGGCTTCAGGTTTGCGCGGGCTGCGTAGATCGCGGCGGTATGGCCTGCCGGGCCGGAGCCGATGACGATGACGTTGCGTACGGTACGATCGGACATGGCCGAGAGGGTTCTCCGCGCGGCGGCTTGGTGTTCACACGCGACCGGCAGCGTCGCCATGCCCCATGTCCGCACGTGCGATGAAGGTGGAGAATTCCCGCGTGAACGCCCGCGGCTTCGCCCCCGAGGCGGTTGCCGTCGAAGTTGAACAAAGTCCCCGGCTGCGGGGAAGTGGTGCAAAGAGGGATGTCCAAGGGAGGACGCAGAATGCGGTCATGGGTCGCGTTGGAAACGGTCGTTGTTTGCGCGGCGCTCTCGCTGGGGTGCGGGGGCGAGTCCTCGGAATCGGCGGGGGCCGCATCGCCCAAGGGGGGTCTCGTCGGGCAGCCGGCCCCGGACTTCGCGGCGACATCCGTGGCCAATGGCCATGGGAAGGTCGCGCTGGCGTCGCTGCGCGGCAAGGTGGTGCTGGTCGACTTCTGGGGCACGTTCTGCGAGCCGTGCAAGAAGTCATTTCCAAAGTTGCAGGACCTTTATGCCAAATACCAGGGAAGTGGCCTGCAGGTCGTGGGAATCAGCGAGGACGAAGCGGACGACAAGAGCAAGATCCCGGAGTTCGCGACCACCTACGGTGCCAAGTTCCCGCTCGCGTGGGACGCGGACAAGTCGATCGCCGAGCATTACAAGCCGGAAACGATGCCGTCGTCGTTCCTGGTCGACAAGAACGGAGTCGTTCGCTACGTCCACGTCGGCTATCACGACGGCGAAGAGGAGCAGCTCGACAAGCAGATCCGAGAGCTCATCGGCCGGTGAGTCGCGCGTCGCGCGAAGCGATTCAAACCAGCTCGGCGGCGCTCAGGGGTTCTCTATACACAACGCGTCGATGGATCCGACCAGCGCTACGGTTCCGTCGTTGCCGTCGCACACGTCCACCCCAACGCTCGCGGGCGGGAGCGCGGTCAGATTTTGCCCCGACCCGCCGTTGGCCGACAGGACTCCGTCGATATACACGTCCAGCGCACCCGATCTTCGCTGCACGAGCACTCGGTGGCGCTGCCCGTCGTTTACGACGGCGCCGACCGTCGTGATCATCGCATACGTCGTCACGTCGTCGACCTCCGTCCGGAGGGAGCCGTTGTCCAGGCGGACGTCCCAGAACACTGCGGGTCCACAGTGCTGGCGCTGGTTGACGAGCGCGACGAGCCCTCCCTGTGTGGTCGTGACGGCGAACGAGACGTCGAAATCTCCCGTTCCCACGTTCGAGAGGGTGCCCGTGCACGTTGGTCCGTCGTCGCTCGCGTCGCTCGCGTCGCTCGAGTCGCTCGAGTCGCTCGAGTCGGCCCCGCCGGGACTCCCAGTCTCCGCAAGCGAGTCAGCCGCCGAGCCGTCGCCCGCCTCGGGTACGGAGGACTCGGGGGGGCCTGGCGGACCATCTACCGCTTCGGGAGCATCTGCGCTACGCAGCGCTGCGTCCACGATCGGATTCTCATCCGCGGCGTCGAACGAGGGAACGGATCCCTCGGTGTCGAGGTAGCCCGAATCGCGAGCAGGACCGCTCGAATCGCGGCCGTCGTCTACCCCGCCGGTGATCCCGCTCGGGTCGAACAACAAGGAGCAGGCGCTCAGGGCAGTCGCGGTGGTCGCGAATGCTCCCGCATATCGCAAGTGGGTCGAAAGCCTCGCTCGACGCGATCGCGCGAGCTCTCTCACACACACAAGGCACCTCCTTGTACCGGTCGACATGTCGGTGCATGTCGCGTCGAGCGGAGAGCCCAGCGTTGCAAGGGGGATCCGGCTCGATTCCGCAGCACCAAGGTAGCTATGGGAGTGAGAACGGCACGATCTCCGAAGAAGCGAAGGGACGATCCCCCTCAGCCCGAGCCGCCGAACCAACTGGGTAGCGGGACGTGCCTCGCCAGTCGCCGAGTGCGGAATCGATGGTTCACCCGACCTCGACACCTCTGGCTACACGAGTCCCTCCCGGCCGAACCGGCAGCGGGGAGATTGCCGAAGTCCTCCGGGTAGACGCCCGCCGACGAGCGCTCACGGCGGGCGCCCGCCGCTAATGCGTCAGCTCCTGCGCGAGCCCGTCCGCCCCGTACACGACCCGGAGCGCCTCGAGCATCGCCGCGGTGTCGACGCTCACCGCGCGCGCGGTCGTCTCCTGGTAGATGAACTGGTCGGGCAAGCTGGGGAGGTTGCCGTCGAAGATGAGGCCGACCAGGTCCCCCGCGGCGCCGACCACCGGGCTGCCGGAGTTTCCGCCGACGATGTCGTTCGTCGATACGAAGTTGAGCGGCGTCGTCGGTTGGAGCTTCGACTTCGCGTCCAGCCACCGCTGCGGCAGCTTCAGCGGCTCGATGCCCGTCGCGTGCGTGTACATCCCGGCGAAGTCGGTGGACCACGGGATGTGCTTCCCCGCCAGATCGTAGCCCTTCACTACGCCGACCGAGAGGCGCAACGTGAACGTCGCGTCCGGCGCGACGCTGGTCCCCTCGACGGCGAAAGTGGCCTGGGCGACCTTCGTGCGGAGCGTGCGCATCGGCGCTTCCACGGTGTCGTCGTACTGCTTGCGCGCCGCGATCGCCTGCGGCTCGATCGCGCGCATGGCCACGACGAGCGGATCGGTCGATGCGTCCACAGCGCTCTGGCCCCCATCCCAGAGCGCCTGCCGCGCGTAGAAGTCGAACAGCTTCGACTGCGCGACGATCGTCGCGGCGGCGCGCGCCGGAGTGTCACCGCCGAGGACCTTCTGGACGACAGGGTCCTTCTCGCCGAGCTGATTGACCAACAGGACCAGCCACTCCTTGACGAACGCCTCCTCGACCCCTGGATAGATCGGGGCCGGCGAGAGGACGTGCGTCTTCAGCTCATCGAGGCTCGTCTCCCGGTATTCCGGGAGCCGATCGGCGTTCGCGATCGCCCGCTGTCCGGGCACGCGCACCAGGTGCCGCGCGATGCGCAAAATCGTTCCGCCGACGCCCTCGAGCGCCTGGTAGCGAGGGTACATCGATGAGTAGGTCTTCTGCGTCGCTGCGATCGCGTCCCATACGGGGCCGTACTTGGCGCGCAGCTCGGTGTTCGCGTCGACGTCTGCGCGGAGCTTCTTTTCCTCGCCTTGCTTCTTGGCCATGAGGGCGGGGTCACGCAGCCCCGACTCGAAGCCGGTGTACGCCTTCAGCGAGTTCTCGACTCCGAAGATCGACTCGCGCGCCTGGCGCTTCGCCTCCGGTCCGGTCTTCGCCCACGCGTAAAGGTTGGCGCGCCAGGCGCGACGCACATCGAGCACCCGCGGGTAGACCACGTCGCGCAGCACCTGGAGCTCGGCGACCGTGTCGTCGCGCGAGGTGCGCCCGGGGTGACCCGACGTGAACACCGTGTCGCCGTCCTTCGGTCCGGCGGCGTTCCACTGCAGGTGGTCGCTCGGCGCGATCGGCTGATCCTTTTCGTAGATGCGGAAGAGCGCGAGATCGAGGTCGTAGCGTGGGTAATTGAAATTGTCCGGGTCCCCGCCGAAGAACGCGATATCCGCCTCGGGCGCGAAGACGAGCCGAACGTCGGTGTACCGGTGGTACCGGTAGAGGTGGTACATCGCCCCCGCGTAGAGGGTCACGACGTCGCAACGCAGGCCCGTCGAGTCGTGGCACTCCTTCTCGATCGACGCCATCTTCGCCTTCATCGCGCGGTTCGCGTCGGCGTCCGACATCGCACCCTGCCGCACTCCCTGCACCGGCGCGGTTACGTCGGACATCGACACGAGCTGGTCGATCTCGAGGTCGGGGCACTTCACCTCGGGCCCGTCTTTGCCGGCGAGGTAACCAGACGCCAGGTAGTCGTGCCCCGGCGAGGCAAGCTTCGCGACGCAGTCGGACGCGACGTGGTGATTGGTCAGCACCAGACCACGCGACGAGACGAACGATCCCGAGCCGCCCGAATTGAACCTGACACTCGCCAGGCGAACGTGATCGAGCCACTGCGGCGTCAACGTCACGTGGTGGTCCTGGGAGATGCGCTGGACGGGCACCATGTCGAACGGCCACATGCCCTCGTCCGCGGATGCGGACGTGGCCAGAAGAACGGGCGCGGTCGCCAGAGCGAGGAAGAGGTAGCGAGCCTTCACGTTCCCTTCTCTAGCCCATTTCGCGGCGCTCCACGGGAGGCGATGCGCCGCGTTGTGACAGCGCAATCAAGGCCCGGCGCCATCCTCCAGTCCAGGCGTTCCGCAGACCAGGCTGAACGCATCCAGCCAGAAGCCCGAACGCAGCGCAGTTCCGACCGCCATTTCTCCCGGTGGGCACGAGACCGCGGGGAAGGCGGAGCCGCCGTCGCCGCCGGCTGGAGGCAGGGTCGATGTCCCGTCGATCGTGAGGACCGCGCTACCGCCGACGTTCGACACGACCCAGTGGGCGCACTCGAACGACAGGTCATCCACGTATTGCCCCGATCGTCCGGAGAACCCGACGACGACCTGGTTCGCGCCGCAAAGGTCGGCCCAGCTCGGTCCCGTGTACATACCGTGCTCGGGCAGCATTGCGATCGGCGCGACGGTGACCGCACCGGAAGGATCGACGGCGAGCTTCCCGCACGAGGCTTGAATCTGGGCAACGACCACGATGAGCCCCGCGTCGTCGGGCAGAGTCTCCCCGTGGAAGCCGACCACGGCCTCTCCCGTGGGGCAGATGTCGGTATATGGGTCTCCGCCGTCGCCGCCGAGCTGCGCTGTCGCTTGGCCGCTGCGAATGACTACGTGTGCGCTCCCGTCGGGAAGCGCCCCGCCCTCCGGCGCGGTGCCCTCTCCCCAAAGGATGCGGCCCCGCGTCTCGAGGTCGCACCCGAGAAGGGTTACCAACGCGAGCACTCCAGCCATTGCTCGCGGAATCACCGCAGGAATTCTACGAACCCGACCCTCCTGGGCAAGGGTTCGCTCGGGCGACGGATCCCGCCCCGCGTCGTTTTCCATGAGCCGTTTTGGGCGCAGGAAGCATTTGGTATCACTATGAAAAGGCCGCCACCATGACGAGCCCAAGAGCGAAGCTGCGGCTCATCGCCCCCGAACCGGCCGGAGGGCCGTCGGATTCCGGCCCGCGCCTGCGCGCGGACGATACGGGGACGACCACGATCGAGCCGAGCCTCGACTCGCTCTACGAGCAATACGCGACCTTCGTGGGCGCGATGGCTTCGCGCATCCTGGGACGTGCCGTCGAGGTGGACGACGTCGTTCAGGACGTCTTTGCCTGCGCGGTGCGTGGGCTGCGTCGCCGCGAGGACGCACGCGAGATTCGCGGGTGGCTGGCGAAGGTGACCGTGCGCCGCTGCGTGCGCCAGCTGAGGTTTCGGCGCCTCTGGGCGCTGGTCGATATGGCGCCCACGCCGAGCTACGACCGGCTCGCCGATCCCGCGGCCGGTCCCGAGGAACGTCAGCTGCTCGTCGAGGTGTACCGCGCGCTCGACCGCTTGCCGTCGGGGGAGCGCGTCGCGTGGGTGCTGCGCAACGTGGAAGGGGAGACCCTCGAGCGGGTCGCGCTCCTGGCCGGCTGTTCGCTCGCGACGGCCAAGCGGCGCATCGCCAGCGCCCACGACAAACTCCGCCGGGATCTCGAGGGGAGGAGGCCGTGATCGATCTCGACGCGCATGTGGCGAAGGGACCCCTTCGCGTTCGAAGCCTGTGGTCCGGGGAGGGTCCGGAGCGCATCGCACGTCGAGTGCTCCGGCGGCGGCGCCTCTCGTTTGCGCTGGACGTGGTGGTCGCGGTTGCGTGCGCCGCGCTCGTCGTCCTCGGCTCTCGGCACACGGCCACGGTCGCGGCCCGGCTGGCGACGAGCGCGCCTCCCGGTGCGGCCGCGCCGGCGGCTGCCATGGAGACGTTCCGCGACGGATCCGTCGCGGAGCTCCTCGGCCGCGACGCCGATCTCCGCGTCGAGCAAGAGACGCCCCAGCGCGTCGTCGCTCGCCTCCAGGGAGGCGCGCGCTTCCGCGTCGTGCACAACCGTCAGCGGACGTTCGAGGTTCAGGCCGGCGAAGTGCGCGTGCGCGTGCTCGGGACGATCTTCTCCGTCGTCCAGCTCCCGTCAGGGCCCACGCAGGTCCTCGTCGAGGAGGGGCACGTACAGGTAGCGTGGCTCGGAGGCGCGACGGAGCTTCAGAGCGGCGAGGGAGGCGTCTTCCCGCCGCCCGACGCGGGGTCGGCCGAGTCGCCGTCGCCCGCGGCCTTGGCCGACGACGCGCAGCCGCTGTCTGGAGCGTCCAGTCCTCCGCCTGCCCCTGACGCGCACGCGACGATCGGGACGCGCGGGACCTGGCGAGACGCTGCGATGAAGGGAGAGTACGGTCAGGCGTACGACGAGCTCGCGGCCAGCGGCCACGAAGGCGTCCGCGACGAGGCAGCCGATCTCATGCTCGCAGCCGATGTGGCCCGGTTGAGCGGCCATCCCGAGCAGGCGACCGCGCCCCTTCGCCGGCTGTGCGACCGTCATCCCGGGGACCGGCGCGCTCCGGTCGCGGCGTTCACTCTCGGCCGCGTGCTCCTCGACGACCTCGGCCGACCCGCCGAGGCGGCGGCCGCGTTCGAGCGGGCGCGCCTGCTCTGGCCCCGCGGGCCGCTGGCCGAGGATGCCCTTGCGCGCGAGGCGGACGCCTGGGCGCGGGCGGGTCACGCCGACCGCGCGCGTGCCATCGCAGAGCAGTATCTGGCGAGGTATCCTGCGGGCCGGCATGCCGACGTACTGCGAAACGTCGCGTCGCGATGAGTAGCGTCACGCCGGTGGTCGTCGAGCGCAGCTCCTGCGCCGGCGTCCCGCGCGACGACGTCGTCGCGGTGCTGCGCGTGGAGCTGCCGGCTCAGCTCGTCGAACAGCCTCCCCCGGAGGGCGCGTACGCCGTCGCGATCGATTGTTCGGGGCCGTCGGTCGTCCTCGCGATCGCTGCGCCGGGCCGTGCGCGCGCCGAGTACCGCACGAACCTCGCCGGCGCCCCGGCGAATGTCCGCGCACGGATCGTCGCGCTCGCCATCGCCGAGATCGTCCGCGACCTCGATCGCGAACCTCGCCCCGCGCCGCCGCCCGCGCCCGCAGTCGATCGGCGATCGCCGCCCGGTGCCGACGTCGAAGGCCTCACCCCGCACGTCCCGAAGTTCGCCCGTCCGGTCTTCCTGGGTGCCCTGGGCGAGGTCGCGACCTTTCGGCTCGACAGGCGCTGGCTCGCGGGCGGCGGCCTTCGGTTCGAGTACGCCCGCGGGCTGCTGTGCGCGGGCAT
>CALKVG010000449.1 GCA_937998045.1 uncultured Myxococcales bacterium | reverse complement strand
GAAGCGGGTCGACGAGCAGCGGCGGCGCGAGCAGCGGAAGAGGGTCGACGAGCAGCAGCGGCGCGAGCAGCGGAAGCCGGTCGACGAGCAGCAGCGGCGCGGCCAACGGAAGCAGCAGCAGCACCTCCGGCGGAGGGAGCACGAGCACCAGCTCCGGCAGCGGCCCCTCGTCGAGCGGCACCGGCTCGGGGGACGGCGGCGCGGCGTCGATGGACGACGCCGGGTTCGGGGA
Source organism: uncultured Myxococcales bacterium (assembly GCA_937998045.1). Lineage (GTDB taxonomy): Bacteria > Myxococcota_A > Polyangia > Polyangiales > Polyangiaceae > Palsa-1150. Next base: position 22,050 of record CALKVG010000449.1, on the reverse strand, counting down.
CGGCGATCTGGGCTCGTCGTCGCAGGGCGGGTGCTCGTGCACGACCGGGCCCGGTGGCGGCCGCGCGAGCGCGGCGAGTCTTGCGGGGATGCTTTTCGCCGCAACAGCGGCTGTCCGGCGTCTGCGCAGGAGGTCCGGTTCGCGGCGGCCCTAGCTGCGCGATATGCTCGCGTCCCGCATGGAAAAGAGGACGCTGGGTTCGACTGCGGCGGGACTCCTCGGCCTGGCCGTCGCCTCACTTGTCTCCTTGGTCCCGTTCGCCGGATGCGGGTCGACGTCCGCTGGTGCCGTCTCGGGCGCTGACGCAGGCGGCGACTCGCGGCAGCCAGGCGCCGACGGCTCGGTCGTCGTTCCCGACGGGGGAGGGGACGACGGCTTGGGGGATGGCGCGGCGCCCGGCCAGCCGGGAGATGCCTCGCACGTCCCGCTGACGAACTGGATGATCCAGTCCTCCGCCGTGGCGACCGACGGGGGCGCGACGATCTCGAGCGCGTCCTACGCGACGACCGCCTGGTATCCCACGACGGTCCCCTCGACCGTGCTCGGGACCCTCGTCGCGAACGGGGTGTACCAAGACATCCTGACGGGCATGAATCTTCGGAATGTGCCCGGGACGACGTACCCGATCGGCACCGACTTTCTCTCCGTGCCCATCGCGAGCGACAGCCCGTTCGCCCCCGGCTGGTGGTTTCGTACGCAGTTTCCGACGCCCGCCGCTTCGTCGACGACGCTGCACTTCGAGGGGATAAGCTACCGGGCGGACATCTATCTGAACGGACAGCAGATCGCGCAATCGAGCGACGTCCTCGGCACATACCGCCGCTGGGACTTCGACGTCACGAAGTACCTCGTGGCCGGCGGAACGAACACGCTCGCCGTCGAGGTCGTCGCGCAGACGCCCAACGACCTTGGGCTCGATTTCCTCGACTGGAACCCCGCACCGGCCGACCGCTACATGGGCCTCATCCGCGACGTGTATCTGGTCGAGCACGCGGGCGTCGAGATCCGCGATCCGTACGTGGCCACGCATCTGCAGGGCGGAGCTGCGCTGCTGACGGTCGGCGCGGATCTCTCGAACGATTCGAGCTCGCCGATTCGGGGCACGTTGAAAGGAACGATCGACTCGTCGATCGCGTTCGAGCAGGACGTCTCGGTGGCTCCCGGCGTCACGACGGTGACCTTCGACCCCGCGACCTTCCCGCAGCTCGACGTCGCTTCTCCGCGACTCTGGTGGCCGGCCCGACTCGGTCCGCAGGAGCTGCACTCGCTCGACCTCCAGTTCGTGGTCGCGGGCGGCATTTCCCACGAGCAGAAGATCCCCTTCGGGATTCGCGAGATCACGTCGACGCTGACGCCGGACGGCTGGCGCCTCTTCTCGATCAACGGAAGACAGATCCTGATCCGCGGGGGAGGGTACACACCCGACATTCTGTATCGCCAGGATCCGGCCCGGCAGCTCTCCGAGCTGCAGTACGTCCTCGACCTCAATCTGAACACGGTGCGCCTCGAGGGAAAACTCGAGGGCGAGAACTTCTTCTACCTCGCCGACGAGCTCGGGATCCTCGTCATGCCGGGACTCATGTGCTGCGACTACTGGCAGAACTCGCAGAACTGGGTTGCGAGCGATTTCCCGATCGCGGCCGGCTCGGTGCTCGATCAGGCCAAGCGCCTGCGCAAGCACCCCAGCGCGCTCACCTTTCTCTATGGCAGCGACACTTCCCCCGTCGCGCAGGCCGAGCAGGGATACCTGACGGCGCTACAGCAGGCGAACTGGCCCAACCCGATCCAGGCGGCGGCCGCGGAGTCGACGCCGCCGCCGATGAGCGGGATGACCGGGTACAAGATGCGAGGCCCTTACGACTACGTTCCGCCTATCTACTGGTACACGGACACGATGTACGGCGGGGCCTTCGGGTTCGCCACCGAGATCAGCCCGGGTGCGGCCGTGCCGCCGGTCGAGAGCCTCCAGGCGATGCTGGGTACCGCGGCCCCGTGGCCGATCGACGACGTGTGGAACTACCACGCGGGCGCGAAGCCGCCTTTCGTCGACGTCGACAATTTCACGAACGCCCTGATTGGCCGATATGGGCAGGCGAGCGGCGTCGACGATTATTCGACCAGAGCGCAACTCATGGCCTACGAGTCGCTACGCGCCATGTTCGAGGCGTACGGGCGCAACAAGTACGCGACGGCGACCGGCGTCATTCAGTGGATGCTCAACAACGCCTGGCCGGGGCTGATCTGGCACCTGTACGACTACTATCTGCGTCCCGGCGGCGCGTACTTCGGCGCGAAGAAAGGGAACGAGTATCTGCACGTCCAGTATTCATACGACGACAGTTCGATTGTCGTGACCAACCACTACAACCAGGCATATTCGTCGCTCACCGCGACGGCGACGCTCTTCGACGTCCACTCCGCGCAGACCTTCACGCAAAGCGCCACGCTGGACGCCCCCGCCGACAGCAGCACGAAGACGAGCGTCGTCGTACCTGTGAGGTCGCAGACGAGCCCCGTGTCTTTCCTCGACGTCGAGCTGACCGATTCGACGGGGAAGACCGTGAGCTCCAATTTCTACTGGCTGACCCCCACCCCCGACGTCATGGCGCCGCCGGACCCCGGCAGCGCCTGGTACCGCGAGCCCATCGCGACGTACGCCGATTTCACGTCCCTCGGTACGCTGCCCTCGGTGAACCTCGCGGCGAGCCAGACGACGTCTACGAGCGGCGCCACGACCGCGACGACCGTCACGCTGCGAAACGACTCGCAGAACATCGCCTTCTTCGCGCGCGTCCAGGTCTCCGATGCCGCCGGCGACGAGATCTTGCCGGTCCTCTGGGACGACAACTACGTCTCGGTGCTGCCGGGAACGTCGAAGACGATCACCGCAAGGTACGCGACGACCCTCGCCGCCGGAGGTCAGGTGACCGCGAAGGTGAGCGGCGTGAACGTGCCGCCGACGCCGTTCTGACGACGCCGGGGTACTTTTGCCCCGGGTGTGCGCCGAGCCGCAACGGGGCCGTTCGCGTATTCTGACCCGGCGTACCCCTCGTGTCTCACGCGCACCATTTCCTCGAGCGCCTCGATCGCGTGACACGCGCGCAGACCGAGTTCGCTCTCGGCCTTTACCGCGATCCGGACGCTGTCCGCTTCGTCCTCGACCGCGTTCGCCTGCCGCCGACCGCCGATCGCGTCGCGCTCGCGCTCGACGACGCGAGAGAGGGCCCGTTCGTCGTCGTCACCAACACGGGGCGCTTCGTCACGTGTCTCGGTCGCGGCATGCGTCACGAGCTCCCCACGGTTCCGCGCGATCAGCTCGACGCTCTCCTCGCCAAGGTGGCCGAGAAGCGCGTCCTCCGCGAGCTCGCGCAGCGCGAGCTTCGAAACGACGAGGAGGAGGGGGAGCTCTTCCAGCGCATCTTCTCGAGGGGACGGCGCCTCGCGCGCGAAGACTTCCGGGCGATCTCGGCGTTCGAGGCCATGTTCGGGTCCACGCCGCACATCCTGATGCTCGAGGTCGTGGTGGACGTCGTGAAGATGCGCGAGGCGATGACGCGCGGAGCCCACAGAATCACGCGCATCAAGGCACCGACCGCGAAGGCCCTCGAGCGCCAGGACCGCCTGACGTGGGGCATCGGTCATCTGATGGTGCTGTCCGGCGCAGGGGAGCGTCGAGATCGCGACGAGATCCTCGACCTCGCGTCCTCGCACAAGGGATCGCCGACGCTCGCATGCTCCGTGCAGGAGGGGCTCACGTTCTGCTTGCGCGCGGCGTGGGCGGCTGCGCGATTCGGCAAACCGACCATCCCAGCCTACAAGCACGCGCTCGGCGAGGCGCGCGACTGGCTCCAGGCGCTCGACGCCGCAATGGGCCTGGGGGCGATCGGGCTCCGCCACGCGGGGACGTTGCCAGACGTGAAGCGCATCCTGCAAGCGCAGGCCGCGCGCGACGCCGCCGAGTCGCCGGAGTCGTCGACCGGGTTTCGCGGACGCATCGCGGAGGAGGTGATCAAGACGATCGAGCTCGCCGAAGAGCGCGCGGAGGTCACGCACAAGATCGGCTGCGAGCTGTGCACGTTCCAGGGCCAGCACCTGCCGGAGGGACATCCGCTTCGGTTCGCCACTCCCGAGAGCGTGCCCCCGGAGCTGGCGCGCACCGCCGTGCTCGCGTTCGACGGAGACGTCCGCAGCGCATCCTTCCTCAACCTCGCGCTGGCGGCGTTGCCGGTCGCTGCGCGCGCTCGAGCCGAGGACTTCTACTTTCCGCGCGAGGCCGTTCGCGCGTGGCTGGGCGAATGGACGCCGGAGGAGACTCTCGAACGGCTCAAGGGTCTCGCCGAGGCGACGCCCAAGAAGGAGCCGATGCGCGCGGAGAAGGGCCCCGGCCGAAACGAGCAATGTCCGTGCGGTAGCGGGAGGAAGTGGAAGAAATGCCACGGCGCGGGTCGTGCGCCCTGAGTCCAGGGGACGTCCGCAGGTCCTCCCCGGCAAAATCGACAGAGTTGTCTTGCCGTTGAGGAAAAGTGGCCGCGGGTGGTCTTAGTCCGGTGCGATCGGATCGTGCGTGCGCTTCGTGCTGGAAAGACTCGCGCAAGGCCGAAGGTCCAAGCGCCCGCGAGGCACCGAGCGGGGCGCCGGCGCTTGCATTCGGTCGTTTCATAACGTACCAATCCAAGACCATTTGGGAGGCCGCTTCGGCCATCACCGGACACCGTCCGGAGCGGGGACAACGCTCCAGAAAGTGAAGAACGGAATCATGACGAACTTTGCCAAGCTTTCGTTGGGCGCCGCGGCGATTCTCGTCGCCGGCTTCTCCGCCGTGGGCACCCCCGGGTGCAGCAGCAACACCACGCCGCCCACCAGCGGTCCCCCGTCGGGAAGCAGCAGCGGCAGCAGCTCTGGCAGCAGCAGCGGTTCGAGCTCCGGGTCGGGTGGCGACGGGGGCGGCCTCAAGTGCATGCTCAGCACGAACGCACAGAACCTGCTCGCTGGTTGCGACCTGTGCACCACCTGTCTGGAGCAACACAACTGCTGTGCGGCCGCCGACGCGTGCCTCGCAGACCCCGGCTGCCTCAAGTACGCGAACTGCATGAACAGCTGCTACAACGGCCTGAGCCCCGACGGCGGCATGCTCCCGGACGCGAGCCAGGGAGCGGAGGACACCTGCGCCAACGCCTGCCCGCTCAGCGGCAACTCGATGACGCTCTACAGCGCGTTCAGCAACTGCTCGTCGCCCGCCACGGGTGCGACGTGCGACACGCCCTGCTCCTGCCCGTAGTCCGTTCGACGAGCGCGCCCGTCGCGCCGCAGTGGCTTCGCGTGGTGCACCCCCCTCGCCGTGCTTCGCATCGGCCAGGGGGGTGTTCCCATTTGCGGGTCAGGGCTTGCAGTGCACGTGCACAGGCGCAGGCACCTGCGTGATGAAGCTCCCGCTCGTGTTGGTCGCGCAGCTGTAGGGGATGTGAGTCACGGGGTCCACGAACCCCATGGACGCCGTCGCTTGCGTCCACTCGACGAGCGGCTTCGCGCCCACGTCGTACGTGAGCGTGGCCATCTGCGCGCGCACGGAGGGGTCCTTCAGGTCGCCGCTCGCCGCGAGGTCATCGAGGACGTCGAGCCCGATGGGCTGCATGCGGACGCGCAGGGTGACGCGGTCGGGGGCCTGGGTGACGGCCGTCGATTGAGGGAAGGTCTGGTAAATGTGCGTCTGGTAGAAGCGCGGGTCGGACGCGTCGAACGTCATCGAGCCAGGGAGCTCATAGCTCTCCGACGGGCTTTGGGCCTGCCAGAACATGGTCACTTCGTCGTCCTTGCTGTCGAGCATGCAATCCCGAAAGAGCCATAGGTCCGGATCGTTGATCTTCGTGACCGGAGTGCCGTCCGGGACGACGCCGGTCTGGTAAATGACGTTCTGGCCGGAATACGCGATGAGCTCGACCCAGGCGCGGCGATCTTGCGCCGAACCACTCGGCCAGCCGTGACCAGCCGCGACGTTGTCGAGAATGACGGTGAAGCCCGCCGTGCCCTCTCCGACGCAGAGGCTGGATTGGATGCTCGTATCCAGGAAGGTCGTGACGCTCTCCTTTTGCGTCTTCTGGTCTGCACTGGGAAACGGGGTGAGCCCGACATCGATGCCCGGAAAATCGTGCGCGTGGTAGTAGCGATTCGGCACGCCGGGCGCCTGCGCCACAGGCAGAGGCGTGCCGCTCTGGTTCATGTGGCATTGCCCGCACGTTTCACCTCCGGGCGAGTGGCTGAACACCGTGTGGTTCTTCCATTCGTCGTACGTGCGTTCGATGGCCACGCCGTTCGTGTTGACGATGTCGTGGCACGCTCCGCAAAGCTGCGCCGACTCCAAATGGTTGCGGTCGTGCAGACCGGAATACCCGGCCGGGTGCGCCGTGTTGGCCACTGGATTGGAGAAGGCGCCGCGCATCACGATGTCGCTCGCCGAATGGAGCGGGTTGTTGTGATCGCCGAGGACGCTGTCGACCGTGTGGCAGAAAAAACAGGTGACGCCCTTGTACTTGGCGTCGACCGAGCCGAGGTTCAACCCGTCGGTCGTCTTCCCGTCGCGCAGCGCCATCGGCGCGTGGCAGTTCACGCAAAAGCTTCCGAGCGCGCCGTTGGTCTCGCGCTGGCCGCGCGCGTTCATGGCGATGAAGACCGGGTCGTCCGACGCATACGCGTGCATGCTTTGCGACCAGTCGCGGAAGTGATCTGCATGACATTTGTTGCACGTCACCGGATCGAGGAGCTCGTCGCGGCTCAAGTAGGTCGGCTCCGCCTTCGAGCTGCTGCAGCCCGCCGCGCCGAGCGCGGCCCACACGAGCGCGCCTCCGACCAGAAGGACGGTTCTCATCTCTGTCGCTCCCGCTTGGATCCCGACGCCATGGTGCCCTGGCTGCGCCGCGAAATCGAGTTCGTCCCCGGCTGCGCCGTGTCCTCCGCGCGCCGCCGCGCGCGTGGTGTCCGCCGACGCCGCGGTGAGGCGCGCAGGACCGCGGTTGCGTGGAGCGCGTGGGTGCAAATTGTTCGCGAAGGTGGTCTGATGCTGGGGGAAGGCAGAAACGTGGCAGAAACGCGCGTTGGCACATTCGCCACACTTCGCCGGCAAATCGCGGCCTGCCAGCTAGATGCACTCATGCCCGTAGTCGCAGAGGAGCAATGCGACGGCTCAGAACGTGCTCTCATGCGGCGCGCGACGCTCGGGGCAGAGACAAACTGCCTCTCCGGAAGAGCCGGTCATGCGGCGAGTGCGCATGGCGCGCTGGTTGCGGTGCACGCGTCGCGTCACGACAGAAATTGGACGCATGGAACCTTCGCTGAACAACGAGACGCGACGCGAGATGACCCGTCGTGCTAGGGAGCCGCACGCCGTAATGAAGAAACTGGATGCGCTCGTCGCTGGGTTTGCTGACGAAGTCTTTCGCACGATCCGTGGCGCCACCCTCGAAGAGCTGGCGGAGCTGCTCGGCGCGGAACCTGCGCCCGAGAGGAGCCAGCAGCGCACGGTAACGCGGGCGACGAGCGGCACTCATCGCCCCGCGTGGTCGCCCTCCCGAAAGCCGGGCGCGGAGCGAAGGACGCGGCAGCTGGGCATCTTCGACGACCTTCAAGGGTCGCCCGAGGCCCAGGTGGTGGCCGAGATCACCGATCCCGAACGCCTGTTGCGTCTGGAGTCCGACGCCTCCGCCGCGCCGGACCATGCCCCGGCCGGGCCGGCCCACGCGGCGTCCGCGGCGGCGAACCATCGTCCGCTCACGGTGGTGCGGGAGCCTGCTCCGGAGACGCCGCCGCCGGTGAGCACCGAGAAGCCGGTGTCCTCTGCGCCGGTCCTGCTTCGGGCAAACGAGGCGCTCGTCCGCGCGTCCAACGCCGGCATCGTCATCCGGCGCCGCAAGGGCGCCTGACTTTAGCGAAAGCATCGGCCCGCAGCCCGCAAGGGAGCGTCCGTCAACGAAAGCGATCGGTCGCGGTCACGAGCTCGTGCGCGATGCCCGGTTCGAAGGCGGAGTGCCCCGCGTCCTCGACGACGCGAAAGTCGGCCTCCGGCCAGGCTCGATGCAGATCCCACGCGCTGCGCATGGGACAGACGACGTCGTACCGGCCCTGGATGATGACCGCCGGGATATGCCGCAGTCGATCCACGCCCCCCAGCAGCTCCCGCCCTTGCAGGAACGCGCCGTTGACGAAGTAGTGACATTCGATGCGCGCGAAGGCATCTGCGAACTCGTCCCCAGCGCTCCGGGCGATCAGGTCCCCATTGGGCAAGAGGCAGCTCGTCCTGCCCTCCCACACGCTCCAGGCCCGCGCTGCCCGGGCACGGACCTCGCGGTCGTCGCTCGTCAGTCGCCGATGGTACGCGCGAAGGAGGTCGCCGCGCTCGCCTGTCGGGATCGGCGCGAGGTACTCCTCCCATGCGTCGGGAAAGACAGCGTCGCAGCCGCGCTGGTAAAACCAGTCGATCTCCCACTGGCGGATGAGAAAGATCCCGCGCAGCACGAGCTGCGTCACCCGATCCGGATGCGTCTGCGCGTACGCGAGCGCGAGCGTGCTGCCCCAGGACCCGCCGAAGACTTGCCATCGATCGATGCCGAGCTTCATACGCAGCGCCTCGATGTCCGAGACCAGGTGCCAGGTCGTGTTGTCGATGAGCGACGCTCGCGGGGTGCTCTTGCCGCAGCCGCGCTGATCGAAGAGGACGACGCGGTAGGCGGCCGGATCGAAGAAGCGTCGCTGCTTGGGCTCGGTGCCGCCGCCCGGGCCCCCGTGCAGGAAGACTACTGGCTTGCCTCGGGGGTTGCCCGACTGCTCGTAGTAGAGCTCGTGCTCGTCGGAGACGCGGAGGCGTCCTGTCTCGAAGGGCTCGATTTCCGAATAAAGGGGGCGGCGCGCGTTCACCCGCACAGAGTTACCACGCGCCCGGCCGCTCCTCGATCGCGGAGAGCTGCTTTCAGGGTATGCGGTTCCAGCTCGGCCGAAAGCCGCTCGACTTGAACACCGGCTCGTCGACGGAGAGGATGTAATCGACCCGGCGGTTGCGCGGCTCGTCGACCTCGTCTGCTGTCTTGACGAGCAGCGCGGACTCGCCGAACCCCTCGTAGCCGATCGGAATCTTCAGCCCTCGCTGCCGGAACCATCGCGCGATGGCCTGCCCCCGGAGCCGCGAGAGACGCAGGTTGTACCCCGCGTCGCCGACGGTGTCGGTGTGCCCCGCCACGAACAACGTGACCCGCAGTTGCGGGTGGCTGGCGAGCGCTTCGGTCACCTTGACGAAGCTCGCCTCGAGCTTGGGGCGTTCCGACTCCTCGATCTGGGCCGAGTCGAACTTGAACTGGACCTCCTCGTGCGGGATGAAGACGGTCCACGGGGTGATGGCGATGCCCTTGTAGTAGCCGTCGACGTCGTAAACGAAGACCTCGATGCGGGCGACGGGCTCGTCGCTCGCGGGCGACCAGGGTATGACGAGCGGCTTGCCGGCGGGCTGCGGGCCGAGGTCTCGGCCGTCGGCGTCGAGCACCGCACCCGAGTCGCCGATCACCTTGATGGTGAGCCGCGCGAGGTCGCGCGACGCTCGGAGCTCCAGGTGATGCTCCACCAGATCGACTTTCGACTTGTCCACCACGAGCTCGAGCGGCACCCTCGTCGGCGTTCGCGCCGTGGGAGTGGAAGGCGCAGAGCCGTGCGGGCTGCCATCCGCGGGCGGCTCGGCCGCGGGCGGATCGTCCGCGCGAGCAGGGACCGACGCGACCAGCGCAAAGCAGACGCCGAGTATCGAGGTTTTCTGGACCGTTACGCCGGCGTTTCGCATGGGAGCCTACCCGAGCGGTAGCGTACCGCCTCATGGTGAAGCCGCCACTGAGCGGCCCTTGCGCGCGGCTCCGGGGAGATGCCGGGAACGGATTGCTCTTGACGCAGGCGCGTTCAAAAGCGATGGGAAGGAGCGGCCATGGAGAGCGAGACCGTACGCATCACCGCCGACCTGGAAGACGCCCTCCTCGACGAGTTCGTCCAAATGCTCTCCCCTCTGAGCGAGACGGAGATCCGCGCCCTCGTCCACGCCCGACTCCCCGCCCTCTCCGAGCGGCGTGTCTTCGAGTCGGCGAGCGAAGGCGTCTCGCGCGAAACGCTCACGCTGCTGGCTGGGCGTTGCCTCGTCCGCCAGAAGCTGAAGACGCTGCCGCCGCCTCCCGCCAGGCCGTGAGGAAGCCGGCGGCGCAGAGGCGCCCGCATCCAAGGAGCGGGCGCCCACCGACGGCGCGCTGCCCCGGCGGGCGCAGCCCATCGAGTCGTCGCACGCAGGCAGGTACCCATGCGAAACACCCGAGAACGAGGCATCCCCTCAGGGCCGCTAGCTCGCGAAGCGCTCGTTTCGCGTAGCTGGAGCCTCTCTTGCAAAGCCATCGCACGGGGGACGCACCTGCGATAGCCTTGACTTGTTCGACGCGGACGGTAGAAGTCGGGCCTCCGTTTCCGGCTTAGCTCAGTCGGTAGAGCAGGCGGCTGTTAACCGCCGGGTCGCTGGTTCGAGTCCAGCAGCCGGAGCAACTTTCCCGGTGGTGAATCGCTTACTTGCGCCACCGGGAACAGCTCCGTCGGGCAGGAAGTCGGTCGAATCGTCAGCGGTCGTGACGATTCCCGAGGCATCCGAGGGGGGCTCGTCGGAGGAAACGTCACGCGAATCGTCACGGCTTCGCTGCTCAAGCAGCGTGGCGGAGGGCAGGCGAGGGAGCGCCGCCTCGGGGATGGTTCGCATCGCCGTCGTCCGCATGACGTAGCGCATGTGCGTCTTCGGGTCGGCGTGGGACGCGAGGTGCATCGCATGCTGCACGTTGACGCCGGCCTCGGCGAGCGCCGTGTTGAACGCGCGGCGGAAGGAGTGAAAGTCGACCGGGAGCGTCGTGGCCGTCTCGTAGTACAGCGGGTCGCGCGGGTTGGGGGCGAGCTTCGTTTCCGGCGGTCGCTTGCCCAGATCGGTGCGCATGCCGGACTTCGTGGCGGGCACTTCGATGGGGGCCATGCGATACACGCGGGCTCGGAACAGCTCGCGTCGTAGCCGCTTCGCGTAGCTGTTGAGCGGCCGCTTGGCTTCTCCTGCGCGCTTGCCCCTGCGCACAGGGAACACGGGGCCCCCCTCCGGCTTGCCTGCGCGCTCCCACCATGCGCGAAGGAAGGGCGCGAGCGCGGGCGGAACGGCCAGCACCTGCGGCGTCCCGGTCTTTGCTCGAGGGACGATGCACTCCGCGAAGTTCACGCGATCGATCTGCGCCCAGTCCCACCGGTGGAGATCCCCCGTGCGCATGCCCCCTTCGCAACGCGCGACCAGGCCGAGCATGCGCAGCTCGAGATCGACCGACGCGCACGCGATGAAGGTCGCGAACTCGGCGTCCGTCAGGATCGTCCGTTCCTTGCGCACCTCGCGCGATCGCGGGAGGCGCACGGCAGCGACAGGGTTGTGGTCGACCAGCTCGTCGGCCATCGCCGCAGCGAAGAGCCGATTGAGACCGCCCCGGATGTGCCCGAGGCTCGCGCGCCTGAGGCCCTGCGCCGCCGCGTCGTCGAGGACGCCGCGTATGTGAGACGGCCGAACGTCGCACAGAGGGAGGTGCCCGATGGCGTCGAGGGCGTAGAGCTCCAGGTTTCGCCGCTCCTTCTTGGCCATGCCGACGCCCTGCGCTTCGCGCCTCGCGAACCACGTCTCCGCATACTCGCGCGTGCGCTCGGGCGCTTCGGTGCAAGGGCGCGTCTCGGGCAGATCTTCGCCACGCTCGACGGCGGCGACGAGGCGCGTGAGCTTGCGCCGGGCGAGCGCCTGGTCCGTCGTGCCGAGTGAGTAGAGCGGGCGGGAGGTGCTGCCGTCCGCGTGCGTCTTGGTGACGCGTGCCTTCCAGATCCCGTCCTTGCCGGGCGGGACGAGTGTTCCGGAACGTGCGCGGGGCATGGCTAACGTCCGCCGCGCCGAGCGAGCTCGGTGTTGTGGATACTCATGTTCGTAGCCTCCCGATAGGTTGCGGACCACGCCCCCGGCCGCCCCAACGGCGCGGGGGCACTTCGTGTGTACCATGCCGCAGCTCGCGAGCCGCGTCGCTGGCGCGTTCGTCGCGCGAGTTCCGTCGTTTCTGTCGACGAGCCCTCGGCGACCGGCCCTGCGCCGATGCGACGACAGAAACGACACAACCACCGGGACGGCCTTTCTGTCGGTTCTGTCGACGCTCCTCGGCGGGCATGGTTGCCAAGCGAGCGCCGACGGAAACGGCAGAATTCACGACGGCCCTCGCTTTGCCCGCGGGTTGATCGCGTAGGCCGGACTTGAGGGTCTGCCCGGGCGGCGCGCGACGTTCACCTGAAGCTCTCGAAGGAGGCCCCGCTCGACGAGGCGGGCAAGGGCGGGATCCAGCTCCACGGCGCGTTGGACGTGGCGCTCGACGGCCCTGTGGATGTCTCGGCGGGTCACGGCGCCCTGACCGGTCCGCAGCGCCCAGCTCCAGATGATCTTCGCGAGCTCGGTCGTTGGATCCGTGCCCATGAGGCCGAAGGCCGCGCGCGCGTGCCCGATGGCGTAGGCACCTACGCGAATGGCCCGCGCCATCGCGTCGGAACCGATGGGATGATGCAAAGCCTCGGCGCCGACGTGATCGGCGACGTGCAAGACGCCCGCGAGTCGCGCGACCATCCCAGGCAACTTGTTTCCCCAGTCTGCGAAGGAATGCAGGTCGCCATCCGTGCCGAGACGCGGCTCGAGCTCCGCCTTGAATCGCACCAGCGCGCTCCGGGCGCATTCCTCGAGCGGCACGACGTGAGGGACGATCTCGCCGTGCTCGTCGTGCCGTTCCTCGAGCTCGAGCAGCTCGCGGACGCCGCCCTCGTAGGCATCCCGTGCGGCGTCGGCCACCGCATCCGGGTCGGGGTCGCGTCTGCCCAGCGAGCTGCGCGGAATGGCGTAGAGGAAGCGCGCGAGGAGCCCAAGGGAACGAAACTCCGGTGTGGAGGCTAAGCCGGAGATCACACCCGGCTGCACCGTCAGGGCGACCGTCAGCAGCGGGCACGCCAGATGAATGCTCGGGCGGCCGATCCGGTCCAGGTCGTAGGCGTCACCCGAGTGCGCCTTGCAGAATAGCTCACAGTTGGCACGTCCTTCGGAGTAACGGCCGGCGAGAATCTTGAACGGCCCGCCCTCGGACGAGAAGACGCCCAGGCGGCCGCGCTGATCGGCAAGCAACCGGCCGACTGCTTCAGGCGTGGCGTCGTCGGCGAGAAGGCGAGGTGCGATCGGTACGGGCTCGTCGGCTTCCATGACCGCCAGCTCGGCGAGCTCGTTCTCCATCTCGCGGCGCTCGCCGTCGGAGCAGGCGCTCGCAGCCTTCTTCCGCAGGGCCTTGACGCGTTCGTCGCGGGTCTTGGCACGCTCCGCTGCCACAGCGATTTTCGGCGCGAGTCGGAGGCGCTCCTCGCGCTCCCATTGCCGCAGCGGCGAGGTTGCGGCCGCGAACACTGGGGACTTCCCGAGACCTGGAGCGAGCGCGATCGCCGTGTAGAGGTTGCACGGCTCGCGCCAGCCGGGCTTCACTTCGACGGCGATCTTTTTCGAGCTCGCGAGCGACACGACCGCGAGCGAGAGCAGCGCCGGCAAGTCGGACGGGACCTGGATCGCCCTCGCTTGCTCGTCGCACCATGCGGAGAGCCACGAGGGTAGCACGTCGAGAGGGAAGGGGGGCACGTCCAGGTCCAGGAAGGGAAGGGGTTCGTCCCAGTCCTCCATCCCGACGGGCTCCATGGGAATGGCTCCGTCCTCGGGATCGACGGGCAGGGTGCCGGCGCGGAGCCGGTCGTTCTCGTCGAGCAACATCAGCCTTCTCCCGTGCGAACGAGGACGCAGCGGTCGTGGAGTGTGCGGCGGACGAGCTCTGCATACCCATCGCCGACGGCGTCGTGGTGGGTGCGAATGATGACGCGTGCACCGTCTGGAATCCGAGAAGCAACCGCCTCGGTCCAGGCCCCGGAGACCACGCCGAACACGAGCGGGGCGTTGGCGTCTGCGTCCGAGAAGCGCGTTGCCCACGTCAGGAAGTCGGGCTCGCCTTCGACGACGAGGACACGCATGGGGGAAGGCACCTCGCGTGCGCGCCCCATGGCAAGCAGGGTGACGGCGCCACCACATGCGAGCACCAGGCCGGACGCGCGGAAGCCGGCCGGAGGCAGCCGTTTCGGGTCCTCGGTGGGACGCACGCACCATGCGCGAACGCTCCGCATGCATCCGGTCTCGTCGTACACGGGCAGCAGGAGGCGGTGGCCCGTCTGGGTCCAAGGCACGCGGTGGGCACGTGCACCCCGGAACGAAGCCCAGTGCGGGAGGGCTGCGCCTACGCGGATGACACGCGCGAGCTGAAAATCATCGACCCAGGCCGGCCGAATGCAGCGGTTCTCGAGGAGAGCAGACACTTCGACGTCGTCGGCGCATGCACCGCAAGCGGTCCAGAGGGCCTGCAGTTCGTCGGCGGGTGGATACGCCGTGGTGGCCGCCAGGTTCGGAGAACCGACCGCCCGCGGCGCGACGATGGGGCGCGGCGCAAGCTCGTCGGCGATGTCGGGCCGACGAGCCAGATCGGCGGCGACTCGTAGTACCTCCACGCAATGCCGACGGGTATCCAAGCCGTGCACCTCGGCGATCAGATGCAGTGCATCGCCGGCGAAGTCGCAGCCGAAGCACTTGACGCGCACGGTGCCGTCGGGGGCGCGCGTGACGGAGCAGGAGACTCCGCCGTGCCGGGGACAGCGCACGGTCACCCCCTTGCTCTGCGGGATGCGGTCGCGCGGGTGGACGCCGAGACCGAGCGCCGCGCACAAAGCGCGCGGGTCGCTTAGCTCGCGACGAAGGTCGTACGCGACGGCTCTCATCGTCCGCCCCCCCGCGTGAGGAGTTTGATGCCACGCAAGCCCGCCAGCTCCGGCGCCGCCGCGGCCTTGGGTTCTGCGTTCGCCGACGCGGCGATGAGTGCGGCCCGGACGGAGGCAAGGTCGAAGCGGCGGACGTCGCCGACGATCACGAACGGAATGCGCCTCGCGCGGCAGAGGCGGTCGACGGTCGCAGTCGAGACGCCGAGGGCGTGTGCCAAGGCTCGCTTGTCGAGCAGAGTGTCACTCACCATCGCTGGTTCGCGCGCGCGCGGCGCGCCGAGGGCTTCCGCCGCGCCTTCGCGCGCTGCCTCGCGGATTAGGTCAAAGAGGGGTGCAAATGGGTCGAGATGCGTTACTTTCATGGTGGTTCCAGCGCCCGCGTTGCCTGCTCCCGCCAAAGAAAGGGCAACGCGGCGCGCTTGGCCTCCGGTTCAGGGTTGGGGTTCCTTCTTCGCGAGATGCGCGGCGATCGCGCGGTCGATGCGTACGCCGACGCGTCCTCTCACCTTGCCTCCGGCAAGGCGCTTCCAGACGGACCGAGGGTCCGCCTCTGCTTCCGCCGCGATGGCGGCGACGACGGCTTCGTCGATGCCCGGGGATGTTGACTGCTGCATGAGCAGGAGCCTGAGCACGACGCCGAGTGCAAGCAATCGCAGGACGCCTTGTTCGGCGCGAACGCCGAACAATGGGGTCGCGATCAACCGCCTCGCGCGGACTGGAGCCGTCAGCGTGGGCGACTCACGTCGCGACGGTTGGGCGGATACAGCTTGAAAGCGTTCGCGAATTTGCGCGCGCGGCTCTCGTCGGAATGGCGGCGCCCGCGGCGCGCAGCCGTAGGACTCGTCTCGCGCAGAACGGCCTCGGCTCGCCGAAGCTGCGCCTCGTCCGGCTCGCGCAGCACGCGCGGCAAAGGTCCTCCGCGCAAGCGCATGTGAACGTGCAGAGAGTTCAAGACGAACCACACGCGGTGTCGGTCCGTCTTGCCGGGGAAGTCGTCACGGGAGTGCGCGCGGAAGATGGTGCACAGCCCTGCGAACCATCCGGTGCCGGCTTCCGTCTTGTCCCAAGCTGCGGTTGCGGCCTCCACGCGCTCGATCACGGTGCGCGGCGCCCGGCGTAGAAACGCGACGCTCAAGAGAAATCCCGCGAGGGTCGCTGCGGTCTCCGCGAGCTCCGCAGGCACGTCTTGGAGCGCGGGATCCTCTAGCGCGCTCGGTGCATCGAGCGCCATGCGGTCGGCGACGAACTGCAGAGCCGCCCATACCGGTGACGACGAAGGAATCTCGCGCAGCCAGGCAAGGACGCCCGACGGGGGCTGCGGCCCTTCACGCTGGCTCGCGTGCAGCCCCTTCGCGTCCTCGGACAGCACTTCGTTGGTGGACACACCCAGCCGCGCGAGCTCACCGAGGCATCCGTCCAGTCGCCGCTGCAGCTTCGCGATCCGGTCTGCGCCATCCGTGACCAGGCCCTCTCGCTCGCGGTCTTCGAGGTGCCGAATGCATTCTCCGAGGACTTGCGCGGTGCGGGCGATCGAGCGGACGCGGTCCTTGGCGTTGGTGCGGTTCGCTTCGCGGAGACGGGCCCACCGAGGTCGATTGCTCCCGCCCGACGCCGTTTGCGCCATGCCCCAAGTGTAGTGCGCTGGTGGCGGTTGCCAGCCCGCCGGGTAACGAGTGCCCTTGTCCGGGCGAGCGGGTGGCGGCACCCGTGGTTACGGTCATCCGCATCTCCGCATGGCGAGCGACAAGACCCCCAAGGAGTGCTGCGAGAAGTCAGATGCCGTCGAGGTGCTGCGCTGCGGCTCCGAACCGGATGGCACGCAGGTGCCACCCGGCGCGCCGCCGGCCGTCCCGCCGGCCTCCACTGGCCACGTCACCCGCGAGCAACTGGCTCGGGTAGTCGGCAAGAACGAGCGCACCATCCGCCGCTGGGAACGAACGCGGCTGGCTCCCGCCGTGTCCGTCGGGCCCGACGGGGTGCATCGATTCGACATGCAGCGCGTCAGCGAGCTGCTCGAGGTGCGCGAGCGCCAGGAGCCGACCTCGCCTGACGACTACGATGGAGACATGGCGCGTGAGGCATTCCGGCTGTTCGACGAGGGGCTCGACCAGGTCGACGCTGTCAAACAGACCGGATTCGACCCGCGCGCGGTCAAGGCCATGTACCGGGAGTGGACGTCCATGCGGGGCGGGTTCTTCGTGCCAGCGGACATCGCGGCGAAGATTGCGTCGCTGCCCTGGCTGGACGGGCCCAGCCTCGCAGTCGAGGGGAGCGCCGAAAAGCTCCTCGCGTGCGTCGAGCGCACTCGCCCGCGGGAGCGGTGCGCCAACTGCGAGCACAAGGCGCCGGAGTTCTGCTCCGAGTGTGTCCACGGCATGACGGTGCGCGAGGCCAGGCAGCGGGCTCTCGAAGCTCGTCTTGCACAGGAGATGATCGCGCAGAAGAAGGACCAGGCGCAGTTCATGAGGACAGTCGAGAAGAACCTGCGCCGCAAGAGCAGGCCATGAACCTCCTGACCTGGCTTGAGCAGTGCATCCCGGAAGGAGCGGGCCGACTGGAACTGTGGCAGTTCGGCGAGAGGCTGCATAAGTGCGTAAAGCAATGGCCGCTCCAAGATGGGCAGAAGAAAGCGGCGTCGCTCGCCGTCGAGATACTGGCTCTCGTGGGTGCACCGCGACGCCGCTGCGCGAGTCACGTGATCTTCGTCTATGACGGCAAGTCGGATGACGGGCCCGCTCGGGCGCGTGCGCTGTTGCGCGATGGGATACTCATGACCAACGCTCGATGGTCGTCGTCATTGCTCGATAGTTTGCTGGAGGACGTGCTCGCCCAATGCGAAGACAGTGCGCGTCTGCGGCGGGAGATTGAGCGAGTGAGCCGGGTAAGGGGTATGCCCTCCAGGTCCCGACGGCGCTGAGAAGTCGCGGTAGGCCGGTGTTGCTCTCGGTCAGCCTACGTACTTGCGCACGTGCTCGGCGGCGCGCGTCAGCACCGCACTCGGGAGTCCATTCGCGGCGAATGGCGGAATCGTGATGTCGTCAAAATGGATGACAAATCCGCCATCACCCCAGCGCACCATACGACCTGATCGGCCATCCACAATCACCAAGTGGCACCCGAACTGCGGAAGCTCATCGCGTTCGGACGATCGTCCGAGTGCCTCGCCTATCGCCGGCTCGCGCGAGCGGTAGCAGGCGCACCCCGAAACGGGTGCGCTGCACACTTCGCAGAAGGCGTTGCGCGATACCGTCATCGCGCACCCGCGAAGGCTGCGGTAGCACCAGTTGCCAGGATTGCCGACTCGATCTCGATCGCGCACGCTTCGCACGTGGCGGCGAGTACAGCGTCGAGTCTGGCGACACGCTTGGCAACGTCACGAAGGTGCGCGACCGCAGCCGCGCAGGCAGGCAGCGACTCGCGGCCAGCAAGACATCGCGCCGTCAGCGTCGCCGCCGCCGTGGCCAACTCGTGGAGTCCCGCTGTCGTGAGCTCCGTCCCGGTCCCCATCGCTGCCCTCGAGAACGCTTGGTCCGAACACCATACCCCGTGTCCGTGCTCGACGCCAAGTCAAGTTCTTGTGCTCCTGTCCGTTCACTATCCGTGTGGTCCGCGCCAAACGGATCGCCACGAATGGCTCGCAAGGACCGCCTCAGCCTGGACGAAATCGTTCGCCGCCGCATCCGAGAGCTCCGAGTCGAGCGCGGTCTCACCCAAGAGCAACTGTGCGAACGTGCGGGGATTTCCGTCGACGCCGTCAGCCGCATCGAGGGCGGCTCGCGCGTTCCTACGCTCGACACCATCGAGCGCCTGGCCCGTGCGTTTGGGGTCAGTCCGATGAACTTCCTCGAGCGAGCGTCGGCGCCGAAGTCACGTACCACGCCCCATCTGCGCCGGGTTCTTGCGCTGTTGGAAGGACAGCCCGAGGAGGTCCAGCGTCTCGCCGAGCAGTTCGTGAGCGTTCTCGTTCGGGCTTTTGCGACCGGATTGCGGTCGGCAGGGCAGTGACAGCCACACCGATCACGTCTGGAAGCGCAGGCGACATCCGCGCGGCCGGAGCCCCGCGCTGCCCCGCGACGGGTTGGAAAGTTGCCCAGCCGTGTGATTCGTGGGTCACGATCTCGCCGGCAAGAGGGAGAACCATGCCCGCGAAGTCGTCGAGACCTCGATGGCCTTCCACTCGGCAGGTGGGGGCAGTTCAGCGACCCCGCTTCTCTTGGGCTCCATGGGGGCTCCTCCTCGTCATCGGTTTCTTCTGCGGGATCGAGGTAGCGAACCGGATAAAGCCGCGGCTGGCATTCGACGAGCTGACGGTCGCGGTGCAGAAAGTCGGCGATCGCGCAGAGGCGGTTGGGATGTCAAGCCCGCTTTCCGCGCAGGCGAACGCGGTGAGCGTCGCGATGGCTTTCCGCTTCGCCCGTCCCGAGTCCTATCAACCTCAGACCGCCGTACCAGCCCTTGCTCTCGAGAGGGCGGGACTTCCGGCGGCGCCCACGGTGCCCCCGTCAGTTCCCACCGGGCAACGACCGGGTCCGGCACTTCGGCGCTCGCGAGTGCCGCCCAGCACGACCTGAGGCTTGGGCGCTCCCCCACGCCGGGGCGTCAAGGCGACCCGGCGGCCCTGGCGTGCGAGACGGAGCATCGAGGCCGCGACGAGCACGCTGTTACAATCGGGTCGTGCGGCGAATTGCGCAAATCACGTCGCGCGCGCTGGCGTCCGCAGGGATGTATTCGATGCGCTCTACCGGGAGTGCGAGCGCCGCCGCTCTGGGCGCGCCGGCACGTCGCACCACGATAGTCAAACCGGGGTGGGTCCGAGCCAGCAGTTGGACGATATCCCGCGCGGTCGGGTGCCTCGCGTCGATTAGGCCCACGTGCAGCTCATCGCGATCCCGCGACAACAACGTCACGTCCCATTCCGAGTCGACTACGCTGACGCTCCAACTCTCCCGCACGAGAGCACGCGCGAGCGCCACTCGTCCGATGCAATCGGGGTCCACCAGGACAACGCCCAACGCAGTTTGGGTCGGGCTGGAGCCAACGGAACGGACGTGACCGCGGGCCGCGCCTGCGGAATGCGTCGGGTCGTGCTCGGTGCTTCACGGGCCCATTCCTGCGCCGATCCGAAATCGGTGCCGACCATGTGGGGTGCGGCGGCCTTCAGCTCGCTACTGCTCCTCATGCTTCCTCGTCGCTTCTGCCCCCGCCGCCGCTCGACGCGCAAGAGCGCAGGGAGCGGCAATTCGACATCTTGAAGGTAGCACCGATGGAAGGTCGCGCTGCGGTTTGCCGTCCAAGAGGTGGTCAGTCGGCCACCGTGGAAGGGTTCGCACGCCTCACGGTCCCGAAATCGGCGGTGACGCGACATGGGCACACCTCAGTGACGATGTCTTCAGGGCACCGCGACGCGATCGGATGACAGCGTCAGCGGCATGCCATTGGAGAAGCAGCTCGCTGTCCGCGAGGACCTGGTCCACATGACGCCGCCGAGCCTGGTCATGCTCCCCAGTACAGCGCTCGGCGACCTGGCCAAGGGAGCGGCGTGCGCTATCCTTGGATGGCTGCTCCCGCAGTACGCCAAGTGACTCGCAAATCTCCGCATCATCCATTTGCCACGGTCGACCGTTCTGAAGAATTCGCGGTCGCCGAACCGCCGAGCGGTACGCGCCTCCCCGAAATACCGCATTGCAGCCGGGCGACGGCGGCCTTTCTCGCGAGCACACCCGTCGTCATCGCGCGCTTGGAGGATCTGCTCGTCGTTCCCAACGACCCTCGAGCCGCTTTCATCCTCTCGCGGATCGATGGGGAAATGACGATCCAGGACGTGCTCGACGCTAGCGGCATCGCCTTCGACGAAGCGCTTGCCCTCCTCGAGGACCTCTTGATCCTCGACGTGGTCGCGCTGCGTTGACCGAGAGGGCTGCGTGGCGCGCAGTCATCGCCGTGACGTCACGAAACTGCAGTCGTCCCCAAGTCAGTCGTGCGGAATGAAACGCGCGCTCCGTAGGGCGCTCCTAGATATTGGCCCATTGCGTCGTGTTTCCGATTTCGACAAAGTGCGCTTTTTCAGGGAGATCGTGTAGAAGGCTCCCATGGCGATAGTGCATCTCATATGCGGCGCCACAGGGGCAAGACGAGGTACGCGAAGGCGCTTGCCGCCCGTGCAAACGCGGCGCTCCTTTCGGTGTGTGACTGGGCCGAGCTCCGCGGATCCGAGATGCCTCCAAGGGCGGAAGGAGCCTGGGCGCGGGAGTACGTAGAGCGCGGAGTGTCCCTGTGCGCAAGCTTCGGCGGCCTGCGTCGAGGCAGGCGCGGCCGCCGAGGACGAGGGATTTGACATCGAAGTTCGCAGGATCTTCCCGAGCGGTACTCGCGCGATCCGAGAAGCGTGCCGGGCGCACTGCTGCAGGCGGCCGCAAGCGACGCGGCGATGGAGCCGAGGGCGAGCGCAAGCGTCCTCGAAGTCAAGAGTACCAATATTGACCGTGATTCGGTCCCGCGCACCTCGGTACCGACGCGCCCTTACCTTTCGCCGCGAAACCACCCGGCGGCACGCGCCGCCCGGTCAGCGGGGCACGCGATCCCGATGCTCCGAAGCCGATCGACGGCCGTTTCGACGGCCGCATCGGTTGTGGGGGCGGCTACGAGCGGGCTCACATGCGGGATCATCCAGAAGAGGGCCGCGATGACGCCTCGAATGAAGCCGTTGGGAATGACCAAGACGCAGGCCGCGCACAACGCGTGCTCTTCCGGCGAGAGCTTGTTGCCCTCTTCGACGAGAACCCGCCGTTCGAGGGCGGTCGGCACCTCGGCGCTCGTCGCGACGAGGATCCAGCGCACGCTCTCGGCCTTTGCCCGCTGGCGGGCTGCCAGGAAGCCGTCGAACATTCCTCGCACGTCGTCCATCGTTCGCTCAGGGCGGCCCATATCGAGCAGCACCAAAGGGAAGCACGAGAGCTCGAACGCGATGGGTCGACCAGCCACGACGTGCCGACAGGTACGGTCAAGTCGGGGAACGCGTTAAGTCGGCGTGTAGAACACCGTCTATTGACGCGCTACTCACAATGAGGCGCTGGCGTTCGCGACCGTCGCTTGTCGACTGTAGCCGGCCACACCGATCCGGAAGAAGCGGCGCGAGTCCGGGGAGGCGCGTCA
>CALKVG010000448.1 GCA_937998045.1 uncultured Myxococcales bacterium | reverse complement strand
GGCTCATGACCCGCCGACTGGCGCGCTGAATGCGTTTTTCAACACGCTCTTAGGGGCGGGTCAGATCCGGTGGCTGAGCTCCATATCCTCTCATTGCGGGCCATCGTGTCCGCGGGTCTTCTGGCCGGACTCGTTCCGGCGTGCGCGGAGGGCGGCGCGCTCGTCGTCCCCAACGGGACGACGAACGACGCAGGGGGCCGCGTCAGTGAGAGCAGCGGCCAGAGCGGCGGCGGCAACGCGGACGGCGGTGGCGACGACAGCACCGCCACCGGCGGCGGTGTGGACAGCAGCGGCGGCGACGACAGCTCGGCCACGGATAGCGGCGTTGAGGGCGCCGCCATGGACGATGGGACCGCGGCCGAGGCAGGGCCCGACGGCACCCGCACGGATGGCGGCGCCGAAGCCGAGAGCGGCGCGGGCGACGGCGCGAGCGAGGCGGCCAGCGCGACCGACGCCGCGCCGCCAAGCGACCTTCTCTACTATTTCCCGTTCGCGGGTGACACCAACGACTACAGCGGCAACCGTTACAACGCGACCAGCAGCGGACCCGTACCGACAACGGGCCACTCGGGAAAGCCAAACACCGCGTACCTGTTCAACGGAACGAGCTCGTACATGACGGCGCCGGGGGCCGGGCTCCCCGTCGGCAACGCCGCGCGCACCCTGACTCTTTGGGTGAACCCGTCGAATGCAACTCGCCAATACGGCATCGTTTCCTGGGGACAAGGCAATTGCACCGGCTACATGTTCGGTCTCGGCAGCCAAGGAGGCACGTTCTGGGGAGGCTGCGATGACGTGGGAAGCGGCGCGGGCATTCCGACGGGAACCTGGACCTTTCTCGCCGCCGTATTCACTCCGCCCGCCCAGATACGATTGTTCGTCAACGGCGTGGCGACGACCTACACGCTGACCACGAATCTGAATACGAACGCAAGTTCCCTTTGGATCGGCGGAGAAACGACGACAAACTCGGCGACCAACATCAGCAGCTACTTCGCCGGAGCCATTGACTCGATTCGAATCTACCGTCGAGCCTTGTCGGACGCCGAAGTCACGACCGTGATGGGCCTCTGAAAGCGCACCAACGGCGAGAGAGGGGGTAACCCTAGCGCTCGCGCAGCGCTTCGGCGATGTACTGACCCACGAGGCGGCGCAGCTCGGGGATCAGTCGGCGTGCGGCGCCTGGCTCTTCCTGGGCGAGGGTCTGCTCACTTTTGAGGACGTAGACGATCACGGCGGCGCGATCCTGGGCGCGCTCCGGGCTCAGCGCCGGATTGGCTTTCCTCAAGACCCCGGCCACCTGTTTGCGACGTCGAGCACGAAACGCGCGGCGGATCTCGGGTGCATCGCCCCGGGCCTCCAGGATCGCCGACACGCCGGCGCGAAGACCGTCCGCCTTGGCGCCGGCCACGTGCTGGATGAGCTCCTCGGCGAGGGCACCGGCATCGAGCTCGCCGGCGCGAGCGGCGAGCGCGTCGAGCCCGGCGGCGGATCGTTCCATGAACCGCTGGAGC
Source organism: uncultured Myxococcales bacterium (assembly GCA_937998045.1). GTDB lineage: Bacteria > Myxococcota_A > Polyangia > Polyangiales > Polyangiaceae > Palsa-1150. The sequence continues at coordinate 877 of CALKVG010000448.1, read as the reverse complement.
AGCGTCTCGCCGAGCGCTTCCTTCGTCGGAAAGAATCGATAGAGCGAGCCGATCGCCGTCGAAGAACGGGCCGCGATCTCGGTCATCGTGCCCTGGTCGTAGCCGCGCTCGCCGAAGACGGTGCTCGCAGCCTGGAGCAGCGCCTCGACGCGCGCACGTCCGCGTTCGCGCTTCGGCGCGAGCGCGCCACTTGACTTTTGCGAGGGCATCCTCAACTATCTCCTGGCGTATGCGAGGACACCCTCGCGTTGCCATTATATGCCGTTCCTCCTGATCGCCACCTGTGCGCTCGTCGCGCCGCTCTATCTTGTCGGATTCCCGGCGGCGTTCCTTCTTGGCGCGATGGGGGCCGCGATGATCGTGGCGGGCCGTGGAGGTACGGTGCGCCTTCCCGACTGGGTGTTCGCTCTTGCGCAGGCGGTCGTCGGCTGCCTCGTCGCCCGCAGCTTCACGCCTGCCCTGTTCCACACGGTCCTCCGGCATCTCGCCCTCTTCGTGGGCGTGACCCTCTCGGTGCTGCTCGTCGCGACGGCACTGGGGCTGGCGCTCGCGCGTCTGCGCGTCCTCCCCGGAAGCACGGCGATCTGGGGATCGTTCCCCGGTGGAGCGACCGTCATGGTGCTTCTCTCCGGTTCGTTCGGCGGCGACATGCGCCTGGTCGCGGTCATGCAATACATGCGGGTCGTCCTCGTCGCGGTGACGGCATCGGTCGTGGGGCGCTTCTTCGGCGCGGCCGGAGGCGCCGTGCATCATCCGCCGTGGCTCGCGCCGGTCGCCTGGCCGTCCTTCGCCGTCATTTCGGCCGTCATTCTCGTCGGGGGTCTCGCGGGGCCACGAGTGCGCAAGCTGCCCGCCGCCGCCTTGCTCGTTCCGATGG
>CALKVG010000447.1 GCA_937998045.1 uncultured Myxococcales bacterium | reverse complement strand
ACACGCGTAAGATCGTCGGCAGCGTCAGATGTGTATAAGAGACAGCCACGGCGGGGACGCGTCGCTCGACTCGGCCCTGGGTCGTGGTACGGTCGTGCGCGTGTGGTTGCCCGCGGGCGGGGGCGAGGGCACGTGACCGAGCCGACCGGAGCGGTGCTGGTGGTCGACGACGACGTCGCGGTGGGCACCGTGCTCGCCGCGCTGCTGGTCCAGGCCGGCATGAAGGCCGCTCACGTGACCTCGGGCGCCGCCGCGCTGGAGTCGCTCGAGGCCCGGCCCACGGACGTCGTCGTGACCGACCTGCGGATGCCCGGAATGGACGGGATGCAGCTGCTCGCTCGGGTCACGGCGCGCTGGCCCGACGTCCCGGTCGTCGTGCTCACGGCGCATGGGACCATCCCGGTCGCCGTCGAGGCGATGCGCGCCGGCGCGTCGGACTTCCTGCTCAAACCGTTCGATCGAGAGCAGATCGTCTATGTCGTCCGCAAAGCGATCCTCGCCGCCCGCCACGCGGACGGCGTCGCTGGCGCGGCGCCGATGACGCCCGGTGCGCTGGTGAGCCGGTCGCCGGCGATGCGCGAAGTCCTCGATCTGCTGGCGCGCGCAGCGAAGGGCACGGCGACGGTGCTCCTGCGCGGCGAGAGCGGCACGGGCAAGGAGCTCGCGGCGCGCGCCATCCACGACCTGTCTCCTCGCCGGGCGGGCCCCTTCGTCGCTATCCACTGCGCCGCGCTGCCCGATGCGCTGCTCGAGAGCGAGCTATTCGGGTACGAGAAGGGCGCCTTCACCGGAGCGGCCTGCCGCAAGCCCGGCCGCATCGAGCTGGCGCAGGGGGGAACGCTGCTGCTCGACGAGATCGGCGACGTGCCGCTTCACACGCAGGTGAAGCTGCTGCGCGTCCTGCAGGAGCGTACGTTCGAGCGGCTCGGCGGGAACGACACGGTGAAGGTCGACGTCCGCTGGGTTGCGGCCACGCACCGGGATCTGGACGCAATGGCGCAGGCGAAGACGTTCCGCGAGGACCTGTATTACCGCCTCAATGTCGTTCCCATCGTGATGCCGCCGCTGCGGGAGAGGCCCGAAGACATCGCGCCGCTCGTCGCACGGTTCGCGGGCGCGCTCGGGCCGGCCAACGGCAAGAGCGCCGTCACGTTCGAGGCGGAGGCGATGGACTGCTTGCAGCGGCAAGGCTGGCCGGGCAACGTCCGGCAACTGCAGAACTTCGTCGAGCGGCTGATCGTGCTCGGGGACGGCTCGGTCATCCGGCGCACGGACGTCGAACGGGAGCTGGCGCGGACGGCCGCGATCGCGCGGTCCGCCGAGCCGGCGTCCCGCGCGTCCCCTGCGACGCTCGACGATCACCGCCGGCGCGCGGACCGGGAGGCGCTTCGCGAGGCGCTCGAGCGCGTGCAGGGCAATCGCACGCGCGCGGCGCGCATCCTCGGCGTCAGCCGCCGCACCCTGTACAACATGCTCGCGGAGCACGGCCTGGGTTGACGCATCACCCGGCCCGCGAGAGGCTCCGGCCGTCGCGATACGCGACGAGTCGAGGTGGAAGGCGCACTCCTTTCGATTCGAGCGCCTGAATGCCCTTGAGCATGGCCTCGTGCCGCGTCGCCGCGGTCACCATGGTTCCTATGGGCGGCTGGATCCAGAACACCGCGGTGAGGATGCCGCGCAGGATCGACGAGGGTGTGACGGTGGCACCTCCCACCGCGGAAATTCTCGACAGGGGCTCGACCCGCTTCATCCACTCCGCCGTGTAACGTCGCTGGCTCGCGGGCGCGATCTCGCGCATCGCGCCGATATCGGTGAGGATGAAGAGCCGTTCTCGTGCGCTCGCCGCGTCGCGCATCAGCGATTCCAGGTGGCCGAGCGCCGAGTGAAGGCTCGCGTCAGCGACTCTCTTCTCCGGAAATTCGACGAGGACGACCGGCCAGTCGGCGGCGGAGATACGAATCCCTTCGAAGCTCTGGTCGGCGCGCGGCTCCGCCGGGTTCATGGCCCCCTCACGCGCGCCGGCGGCCACGCGAGCGGCGCACGAACGCGACGAGACCGACGCCCAGTGCTCCCGGCAGCAGACCGCATGCGCCGGTGCCGGTTCGACCGACGCCCGAGACGCTGCATGCCGAAACGGACGCCGTCCCCTGGCAGCTGTTGCCCGAGCAGCTTCCGCTGGCCGAAACTTGCAGGTTGAGCGCGCTCTGCAAGTCGGTGATGCACTGCTGCAGGTTGTTCCCCGTGTCGACGTACTGCCCGTCGCAGAAGAGTGCCCCCATCGGCTGCGAGCACTGCGCCTGGCAGCCGCCGGTGAGCATCGTCTCGCACATCGCGTAGCCGTTGCTCTGGCACATGACGTCGCAGCTCAGGTTCGCTTGCGCGGTGCAGCTGCCGCTGCAGCTCGCCATGCACTTGGCCTGGCACGACGCCGACGGAGGCGTGCCGGTGCATTGCGCGCTGCAGTGCCCGCCGCAGCTCGCCTTGCAAGAGGCCTGGCATTGCGCCTGGTCGGCGCTCGCCGAGCAGGCTCCGTCGCAGTGCCCGTCGCAATCGGCCTCGCAGGACCCCTGGCAGTCGAACATGCCGGGGTTGGACGTGCAGCTCGCCATGCAGTTGCCGCTGCAGGTCGTGTTGCAGTTCACGTCCGCGGACGCCGTGCACTGCCCGCCGCACGTCACCTCGAGTTGCGCCGCGCACGCTGCCTCGAAGTTGATCGGCGTGCAATCGGCCGTGCAGCCGCCGGCTGTCTCCAGCTTGCAGCTGGCGTTCGCCTGGACATCGATGTTGCCGCACGAGGAGAGGACATCGGCGCGCGCGGCGCGCGGCATCGTCACGACGAGCGCACCGACGGCCAGGGGAAGGACGAACGAGGGGAACCAGAAGGAACGAGGCATGGCACAAGGATCGCACGGCCTGGCCCAAAGCGCATAGCCGGACCGCCTAACCGCGTGCGAACACAACGAGGATGTGCGGATCGCCCACACGGCCCCGCGAGGCGCCTTCGGGTACGGCCATCGCTCCGGCCACGCCGGCGCCGATCGTCTAGGTTTGGGCCTCGAGCGGAGGACACGTGGCGAAGACGAGAGCGCAGCACGAGGCGGCCGTGGGGGTCGCCGAGCACGGCAACTCCGCGGTGCTCGTCACTCTGGCGCGCAATGACCCCCCGGTCGTGGCCGCGGTCCGGCCGGCGTGGGACACTCTCGTGCATGCGCTTCCGACTCTTCGTACCGTTCGCGTCTTCCGTGGCGCTGTGCGCGTGCAGCTCCGCTTCCGCCCGTACCGACAGCTCGAGTCTCTCGGCGAGCAGCGGCGGGTCCGGCGGGGGGTCGGACTCCGGTTCCACGGGCTGCGCCGCCATGTCGCCGCTGGCGGGCGCGTCTTACGACATCACGAAATCCCGCTTCGCGTTTGGCTCGAAGCCCTCTCCCCAAAATGCAGGGACATTCGTTCGCTGGGTAGGGTCGGACGGGGCCGTCGCGATCTGGGCAAACGGGTCGGAGATGGGCGAAATGAATGCGAACGCACCGGAGAGCAATCTGCCGGACTGGAGCACCGACTCGGCAAAGCTCACGGCTCACATTCAGGAGTACTGGGAGTCGATGGGCGTCGAGAGCTGCCAGATCATGAGCATGGGCATCGACGGGAGCGTTTCGGGCGGCGGCAGCACCGATGGGGGGGGCTCGTTCCAGATGGCCGGCCCGAGCACCGTCACCTTCCAGCGCGGTATCGACGGAATCCCCGTCGTTGAATCGCTCGCTCCTGCCCGCTTCGAAGTCGACGATCAGTCTACGTTCGAGGCTTTCTACTGGCCCGAGATCCCGGCGCAGGTCGTCAGCGCGGCGATCGCCTTCAAAAATCAGCTCGCCAATCCTCAGGCTCTCGCGGCGTACAAGGCGAAGCTTCCCGCCGACGCGCAGGGACAAGGCAGCGTCGTCATCCACCACAGCAGCCAGTCTTCGATGGGACCGTTTCAGGCGGCGGCAACCTATGAGGTCCTCCAGAATAACCCGTTGGGCGAGGGCGCCGATTTGGACTTCGACCCGGACGGGAACGCAGTTACGACCACCTGGTAGCCGCCGGAGCCGCATCGATCCTGGCGACCCACTTGCACGGAGACGAGGCATGCGGGCCAAACACCTTGTCATCCTTCTGCCTGCCTCTTGCCTCCTCCCTTCCGTCGCCCGCGCGGGCCTCCCGGCGTGTCCCGCCTATGCCGGCGGCTACACGGCGAGCGTGACCGGGAACTCGGTCATCGTCTGCCCTACCGTTAACACGCGGCCGACCGATCCGGAGGGGTGTCCCTTCTTGACCGGCATGCTCCGCGTGAACACGGCGACGGGAGACACGGCGCGCTTGCCCGAGCACGCCTGCGTCCCCGCGCCCGAGGACGCGGGAAGCGCGACGACCACATGTTACGAAGACGAGTGCGTTCCACCCGGGTCCTACGTATACGGCTACGAGATTCCCCCTTTCATCTATTGCAACGGCACCTGCGCCGGGCCGACCCGCGGGGAAGCGGCAATCGCCGTCACGATTACGAACCCCCTCTCGATCTGCACGCCTGCGTTCGGCGCGGACTCGAACGGGCCCCCCAATGCCCCCTCGCCGTGGCAGCCGCTCCTCGATGGCGGAGTCGTCGACGGCGCCGTCTCGTGGAGCGGAACCTGTAAGCCTCCTCCCGATGCGGGAACGTGCGAAGTGTTTCTCGCCGACGGCGGCGAGTCGGAGGGCCCGTGTCCGCCGATCGACGAAGGACCCTGTCAACGTGCGCAGCGCGGCGGTCCCCCGCAAACTCGACTTCACCCTCGATGCGACGCTACGCCGCCGTGCCGTGCGGCCCGACGGCAGCGAGCGCGACACGATGATCTGGAGTCTGTTCGCGCCCGACTATGCCGCGAACGCGATCTCGCGCGCCCAGGTCGCCGCGTTCGACGCGGTACGACGACGCCTCATTTGACGGCTGGCTCCCTGCGATGGCGGAGGCGTCGCCGAGTTCGGCTAGAAGACGCGAGCTCGCGAATTCCGCCGCTTCGGGGCCGAGCCGCCCGCTACGGGTTGCAGGTGACGGTCATTGCCCCGTACGTCGCCGACGAGAGGTAGGTGCGGAGGCCGATGCCGCCGGTCGAAAACGTCGTGTCCGTGACGGTGGCGTACGTGACCCCGTCGACCGCGACGCTGAGCGAGCTGCCTTTTGCGCCTACCGTCAGGGTGTGGAACGTTCCCAGAGTGAAGCTCGCGGGGACGAGGGCGAGCTGCGTCCAGCCGGTGTTCTCGATGCCCAGCAGGACCTGCGCCGAGGTGATGCCGGCGAAATACATCTTTCCCGAGTCGTTCGGCGGATTGGTCGGCCCGGGATCCTCGATGCGGAAGTTGATGCCGCTATTGCCATAATAGCTAGCGTCGACGTACGCCGAGTCCACCCGGATCTGGACCGAGACCGTGTAGTTCGTCCATGCGGGACGGGCGCCGATCCACACCTGCGTGTTGGGATTCCCCTGCGCGAGCGCCAACAGATGGTTGGTCGAATCGTACGTGACGGGCCCGATGAGGGTCGTCCAATTGCCCGAGGTGAGCGGGTTCGTGGCGAAGGTGTCCGAGTAGACCGTTCCCGCGGGGCAGGTCGGGCCGAAGGCTGCGGTCGTCGAGGCCTCCGGGCTCTCCGCCTCGGTCGCGTCGGGCGCGTCGGCCTCTGCGTCGAGCGTCGACCCCGCCTCCGCGTCGGCGCCGGAGTCCACCCCGGCCCGCCCGTCGGCGCCGGAGTCCTCGCCCGCCGGCGCGTCGGTGCCGGTGTCGGTCCCCCCCGCGTCCGAGTTCGCGCCTACGTCGCTGCCCGTGTCCGATCCGCCCCCTGTATCGCCGCCCGAGTCCGCTCCGAGAGTGGCGTCGCTCCTTGCGTCTCCATTCCCGACGGTGCCGCTATCGCGCGACGAACCGCCGTCCGGGCCGGGCATCGTCGTCGCATCGCTGCCCCCATCGTCGGACGACGGCGCGGCGTCGCTCTCGGGCCCGGAGTCCCCGCCCTTCGCGCAGCCGCCGACGCAGGCCGCCGCCAAGAAGCTACAGACGACGACGCGAAGCGAATCTCTAGGCATACCCCCCCTCAGGATACGGCCCGCGGGTCCGGGGCGCCAGAAAGCGCTTCGGCGCCGGGCGGTCGGTCGACCACCGGCGGCTCCCGCGCTCCGCTTCCCGGCACGATGCGGAGCAATACATGGGACGCGGTTGGTCGACGGTGAGCCGTTCGGTCGCAGCGTGAACGCGGACGACTGGCTGGGGCTCGAGATCTACGTCTGCGAGTACGCGCCGCAGCAAGCGTGGTGGTGGGCTGATCGGCGGTACAAGGACAACGACGCCGCGGTCGTGGGTGCGAGCGTCCGTCAAGGTCACGACGACTGGGAGACGGCTCCCCCGGCATCGGTTTGCGCCGTCCCGGCAAGCAGCGAGTTCGCAACGAAATGCGACGGCGTCCGATAGAGGGGTCAGGAGCCGCACGTGGATGGTCTCGCCCTCGAAATCCTGTACGCTTCGGCCGCTTCCTACGGCCTGGCGATGACGCGCGCTTCGAACGACACGGACCCGATGGGCTCGCCGGCGGCCAAGGCGCCGGAGGGTGCCGCCGCGCGGCCGCGTGCTGAGGAGGTCACCGAACCGGACCCGCAGCCGCCCCTCAAGGGCGACGTCACCGACGAGGACCAGGGCGTTCGCTCCCTGCTCCAAGGACTCGATCTGAGCCGCGCCCCCGCGCCGGTGGAGGCCCCGACGACCAACGGCGACCTGTCCGCGTCATACGCGGCCGCGAGTCACGCGCCTGCGCGCCGCTACGAGACTCCCACCCCGCAGCCATCGATCCTGGTGCGAGAGCCCACCCTGCGCATGGGCCGCCCCCCTGAGGTCGCTCCTGCGGGCTCCCAGCAGCCCGCTACCTCCGTGGCGAACGAAGCCATACGGGCACAGCGGAACGCACCGACGGTGCGCCTCGATCGGGCGCCCGCTCTCGCCGAGGACGTTCGTCAGCCACGTAAGCGTAGCCGTGCAATCGCCCTCTGGGCGGTTGTAGTTAGCTTGACCGCGGTCCTCGTCATTGCCTTCGAGCTCACGAAAACAGAACCGGCGCCCTCGGCGCCCCCTACGACGGCCCCGATCTCGGCACCGATTCCGCCAGCCAGGACCACCGAAACCGCCGTTGCTGCTCCTCGACCTCCGCCGGCGCCGGCGCCCGTTCCCGAGCCGCCGACGACGACTGCCTCTTCGAACACCACCGCGGACACCATCGCGCCCGCGGCGTCGAGCACGAAGCGTGCGCCCCCGGCTCGACCACCATCTCGCTCACCAGCGGAGCACAAACCGACTAGATCGACGACGAACCTGGTCGACGACGAGCCATGATCCCGCGAAACACGTTCCTGTTCGGCGCCGCACTGTCGCTGGCGCTCGGCCCCTCGGCCCATGCAGCCGACTCGCCGGACCCCAAGGTCCGCGAGGAGACCGTCCGCTTGATGCGGCAGGGGAAGGACGACTTTGCCGCGGGGCGCTTCGAGTCCGCCCGCGCACTTTACGAACGCGCCTGTCGGCTCATGCGCACCCCCAAGTGCGTTCGCAGTTTGGCCACGTCGGAGCTCCGAGCGGGACGCCCCCTGGACGCGTACCACCACTTTCAGGAGCTCTTCGCGAACCCGGAGACCAACAGCGCCCTCGACGCGCAGGCTCTCGAGGATGCGCGCAGGTTCATGAAGGAGGCCGACGCCCACCTCGCGCACATCGTGATCCGTGCTCCAGCGGGGGCGTCCCTCACGCTGGACGGCCAGCCCGTCGCCGGCAGCGCATCGGGCGATCCGATAGACGTCGTACCCGGAACGCACGTCGTCGAAGCGCACCTCGGCGACCGCGTTGCACGAACCGAGGTGTCTGCGTCCGCCGGCACGGTCTCCATGGCGGACGTTCACGTCGATCCCGCCCCCGTGGCGACGGCACCACCGGTCTTGGAGCCTTCCCCGGCGCCGATGCCGGCCTCACCGGAGATCGATCACGTTCAGAGCCCGCCGACGCGCTGGTGGACCACGCGGCGATGGATCGGCGTCGCGGTGACCGGCGCTGGCGTTCTCTCCTTCGTGGCCAGCGGCGCATTCGCCGCCGATGCTTCCAGCGCGCAGGACCAAGCGGCATCGCTTCGAGCCGGCCAGGCGACGTGCTCGACGTCCTGCAGCGCTCTCGAAAACGCCTACTCGCGGCAAGACTCGGACGCGACTCTGAGCCGCGTGTTCCTTGGCGGCGGCATCGCCGGCGTCGCCGTGGGAGCTGCCCTCATCCTCTGGCCGGACGCACGCACGCCCGCTCAAGCCCAGTTCGTTCCGGCGGTAACCCCGCACGGCGGGGGTCTTCACCTTCAGGGGGTCTTCTGACCATGCGGAGATACGCTCTTGGCCTGGCGACGATCTTCGTCGCATCCCTTGCAACCACCGGCTCGCTCGTCGCGGGCTGCGGCAGCTATTCGCCTCAAGACTGCGCGTCCCGCGGCGATTGTCCGGGCGACGACGCCGGCGCCGACGCGGATGCGATCTCCCCGGTCGACGTGATCGTCGTCAGCGACGCCGGCAACGTCGACGCGGGCGATGGTGCTGCCGATACGGGCCCGACATGCATCGCGCCGAGATCCCTCTCGTGCCCGGGCGGCTGCGTCGATCCCACTCTGCCTGCGCATTGCGGCACCTGCGACAACGTCTGCTCGGGGCCGGACGGCGGCGAGGGCCACGGGACCTGTTCGAATGGCGTGTGCGGCGTCTCGTGCGACCCGGACGGGTCGGCGCCCCTCGACTGCAACGGAGCGTGCGTCGATCCGACGCAACCGGCACACTGCGGTTCGTGCAGCAACGCATGCCCTCCGCCGCCGTCGGGAAACGGGACGGCGACGTGCACGTCGCCGATGGTGTGCCGCATCTCGTGCTCGCCCGGGTACCACGTCTGCGGCGCTGACTGCATGGCGGACTCGGACGTGCCCTCGACCACGACCGATCCCTGCGTGATCAGCGACGCGTTCGGTGTGTTCGTCTCGCCCGCGGGCAGTGATACCGCGGCGGGGACGATGGCCGCGCCCGTGAAGACCATCGGCCACGCCATGGACCTGGCCAAGGCAGCAAGCAAGCGAGTCTACGCGTGCGGCAGTGCTGGGCCTTATGCGAGCGAGAACCTGACGGTGGGCACTTCGCGCGACGGCGTGAAGGCCAACGGAGGGCTGGACTGCTCCGCTGCTCAATGGACGTACAGCGCCAGCAAGCTCGCCGTAGTCGCCCCGACAGCCGCGGGCTACGCCTTGCAAGTCACTGGGCTCACGACGGGCGTGACGTTCGAGGATTTCGGGTTCGAGTCGCAGAACGCGAGCGGCGCCGGCGCCTCGAGCGTGGCGGTCTTCGTCAGCGGATCGAGCAACGTCGTGCTTCGAAGGTGCACCGTCCAAGCCGGGACGGGATCGCAGGGACAAGACCAGAGTCAGCCCGCGCCATACGGAAGCAGCGCGCCCAGCGGCAATCCCGGCGGCTCCTCCGTGAGTGCCGGCGGCTCTGGCGCCGGAGGTGGGGCACAGGCGAATCCGCAGTGCCCCACCAGCATTGGTGGCGCGGGAGGCTCGGCGAAGGCGGGCCAACTCGACGGTCAGACGGGCCAGCCGGGAGCAAACAACGCAGGGACCTCCGCGGCTTGCGGTGGCGTACCCAGTGCAGGTGGTGGCACGGGCGCGAATGGCGGGCCGGGTGGAGGCGGCCCGGGCGCGTCGACTTGGGCGGTCTTCTCTTCGTCGGGTTGGAACCCCTCGGGAGGGGGCCAAGGTCTAGGCGGCAGCGTCGGACAGGGCGGAGGAGGTGGCGGAGCCGTTGCTGCGGCATCGACCCTCGGAGGAGCAGGCGGGGGTGGCGCCGGCGGATGCGGTGGCGCGGGTGGCCCCGCAGGCTCTGGAGGCGGGTCGAGCATCGCAGTGCTCGTCTACCAGTCAGCCATTGACCTTGAGTCCTGCACACTGCGCGCCGCCAAGGCTGGTCGAGGCGGCAACGGCGCGGCCGGGCAGACGGGCCAATCCGGGGGAGGACCAGGTGGCGGGGGTACGGCGTCATGTGACGGAGGGCAAGGAGGACAAGGGGGAAACGGTGGCCCCGGTGGTGGCGGTGCTGGCGGCCTCTCCGCAGGCGTCGTCTGGTCGGGCGCGGCTGCCATGGCGCCTACGGTTAACGGGAGCAGCGTGCCTAGCGCCGCAACCCTCATGAACGTCACGATCGGTGCGCTGGGTCCCGGTGGCGCGGACGGCGCTGGAAACAACAGTGGGGCAGGCAGCGGCAGGCCCGGCGCTGCCCAAGCAGTCGTCCAGTTCCAATAGGCAATCCTGGGGTGCGCACGTGGCTCAGTTCGAGCGGGGACAGGAGATTCCGGGCACGCGTTGCAGCGTGGACCGCCTGATCGGCCGCGGCGGCTACGGCGAGGTCTACCTGTGCGAGCACGTCGTCCTCAGACGGCGCACGGTCGTAAAGGTCCTTCACGCGAACCTGTGCGATCGCGATGACCTCATGCAGCGGATGCTGCTCGAAGCGCAGACGCTCGCGCGGCTGCAGCAGCCGAACATCGTGCAGGTGAGCGATGCGGGCATGACGGCCGAGACGCCGGCGCGCCCGTTCCTCGTCATGGAGTACCTGCGCGGCGAGACGCTCGCGCAAGTGCTCGCCTACCCGGAGTTCGCGCGCGGCATCGAGCTCTATTACTCGCTCCAGATCGGCGGCGAGCTGGCGGACGGCCTGCGAGCGGCTCACGAGCACGGCGTCATCCACCGCGACCTGAAGCCGGCGAACATCTTCCTGGCCCGGACGCGCGAGGATCGGAACGCAGACGAAGATCCTCGACTTCGGGATCGCCCACATCAAGGCGGCTCGCCGCACGACGGGAGCGATGTTCCTCGGGACCCCGCGGTACAGCGCGCCCGAGCAGCTTCATGGCGAACCGCCGACCGCGCACGGATCTCTACTCGCTGGGGCTCGTGATCTACGAATGCCTCTGCGGTCGTGGGCCGTTTGACAATGACGATGGGCAACTGCAGACGGCGAACGCCATCATTCGAGCACACCTCAAGGTGGAACCGCTCCCGCCATCCAAAGTCACGAGCAACGTCCCCGAGGAACTCGAGCGACTCGTCATGGCAATGCTCGAGAAGGACCCCACGAGGCGGCCGCCGAACGCGACCCTCGTCGCGATGCGCTTGCGCGAGATCAAGGCACGCATCGACGCGGCGAGCGCCGGCGGCGACGGGAACAAGACGGATCCCACGCCGCTGGACAATCGTATGCTGCAGTTCTCGGCTGATACCGACCGCGGTGGTGCGCGCGAGCCTTTGGCTGCGGCTGGATCGAGCGAGCGCGGTCCAAACCGGCCGACAAACGGCGACGCGGGTGGACCGCAGCACCGCGCCGCAACGGTGACGTTGCGGATGTCGGTCCCCGTGGCGGAGCCGCCGACGGCGACCAGCGAGCCGGTGGACCGAACGGCCCCTACCCCCTCGGCCGAACCGGTCCCCGCAGCACCACGGCCGACCCACGGTACGCAGCGAATTTCTGGCCGAGCGGTCGAAGCGGAAGCAGATGAGCGCCCCGCAATCCCCGCTGACGATCATGACCGAGAGTGGCGCATTGCCAGCGAACGAGCGCTCGTTCCGCCGACCGCCGGCACCACGTCGGGCGTCGTCGGCGCGGATGTCCCCGGCGTTCCGCGTCGGCGTCGGCTTCTGCCCGCGGCGGCCGCCAGCGTCGGGGCAGCAGCCATCCTCTGCGCGGTGGCAGCGTTGACGGTGCGGCACGGTGCAGCGAGCTCGCCGACGAACACAATCGCGTCCTCGCCGGGTCGTTCGCCTGCGCCCCTCATCCAGCCCACCACGACTGCGACCACGGTGGAGGTTCCTCCCGTGGCTACCGTTCCAGAACCTCCCTGGCCCGCCGCGACCATCGAGCCCGGTGCACCGAAGCCGAGCCGCGCAGCCATGATCGCGGCGCCCCCCACGCCCAAGCTGTCGGACGTCACACCGCCCCGGAGCGCTGCCTCTTCCTCACCGTGGAGAGGCCCGCCACGCAAGGCAACGTCCGGAGTCGACGAGCTAAAGACGACCTTTCAGTGACGTTTGCCGGATCAGGGCGGTTCGCCGACAGGAAGCCCGAAACGCGCGCAACCTGCCGGGTCGGCGTCCGATTGAGGGGCAGGTCAATCTACGCACTCGCCCCGTGCGTCGAGCTCCTTGCGAAGGGCGCGAAGCTTCTCCTGGTCGAGCTCGAGCTCGTCGACGAGCTTCGGCACCTTGCGGACGCGCGCTGTGGTCACGTCTCCAAGCATGCCGCCGCAGCGAGGCTTTCGACACCGACGAGCTTCGCGTCGTGATGGGCTCCCGCGAACCTCGCCGCTGGCGTTCGTCGGCGCCAGGTGGCGCCCGTTCGGCACAATGCGCGGTCATCCCGCCAAGGGGTTCGCCGATGGACGGCGCGCCGCCGGGAGGCATTGCGCTTTTCGGGCCGAGCGCGCGGCTGGGCTCACGGACGCTTCAGAAACCTCGCGTAGAACGCCGCGAACACCAGGACGATTCCGATGTTCACCGTCAGCCGCTCCCAGAACCGGTTCCTGAAGAACAGGACGTCCACGCCGACCACGACGGCTGCCAGCACGAGCACGTAGAGCACGACGGGTGTCTGTTTTCCCATATTTGCTTTCCGCTCCGTACGGCTCGGCTCCGTGCGGCCGAAGCAAAAGCGGAGCCGGACCGGCGCCGGTTTCGGGTGAAGCGCCCTTGGCGCGGTCTCGCATGCATACCTTGAGGCCACGCCCTCGCCGAGACAACCCTTGCCTCGTCGGCTCATGCGCCCGCCGCGCAGACGCATGCGCGAGAACGACCGGGCCGCGGCTTCGAGATCAATGCTCGCCATCGCTGTCCTCCATCTTCTTGACGACCATGGCGATGGTGGACGCGTCGATCTTGGCCCTCTTCATGAGCGAGGTCGCGCGCGGCGCGTCGTCCGAGTCGACTGCGTCGAAGAAGTCTTCGACCCGCCCGATCTCCGCGAGCCGCTCCAGCACCAGAGTGCCTTCGAAATCTCTTTCCTCCATTCACGCGCTCCCAGTCAGATTGTATGCCGAGGAGCGCGCAAGCGGCGATCCGGGGTGGGGTCACACGGCCCGGGAAGCGCCGACGTCAGCGCTCTCGCCCTGCGCTTCCTGCGCGATCCGCAGGGCGTTTGCGGGCTGTGCGACTCCACGACCCGGTCGCGCCGGTTCGAGGGAAACCTGAAACGTGCTCGCGTGGCGTCCGCCGCGCTTCCGCCGACCCCTCGAATACGCCGCTCTTCCCGTCGCGCCACGCACCGTGCTCGAAACCAGAACCCAACGCGAATGGACACGAACATCCGCGGCCGCGATCCTTTTGCCATGAAGCCGCGCTTCCTGTCCGACTATCGAACGCTCCTGTGGGCCTTCGTGCTCTTTCCGGCCGCGACGTTAACGCCTCTCGCGAGCCCGCGCCTGCTCGTATGGGTGCTCCCGATCATCCTCTACGTCGGCTTCTGCGCGGGCGTTTTCGCGCACAACCACAACCACTGCCCTGTCTTCGATGGCCGCGCGGCCAACGGCATCTTCGCCGCGTGGCTGTCGGTGTTCTACGGGCATCCCATCTTCGCCTGGATACCGACTCACAACCTGAACCACCACAAGTACCTGAACCGGGATGGGGACGCGACGATCACCTGGCGGCACTCGAAGAAGAACACCTGGCTGGTCGCTTCGACGTATTTCTTCGTCGCCGCCTACTGGCAGCGCGCGCTCATCCGAGCCTACGTCCGGAAGGTGCGGGCGTCCTCTCCGCGACTGTACGAGCGTATCCGGCTTCAGACGCTGTCGTTTCGCGCCGCGCACGCCACGCTCCTGGCGACTGCAGTGGCTCTCCACGGGTGGCGTCTGGGGTTGCTCCTGTACGTGGGGACGTTCGGCGTCTCGGTGGCTGCGGGGCTCTGGGGAATGATGTTCATCAATTTCATTCAGCACGTTCACTGCGATCCATGGTCGAGGCATGACCACTCCCGCAACTTCGTCTCGAGATTCGGAAATTTCCTCGTCTTCAATAACGGTCTTCACACGGCGCACCACGAGCATCCCGGCGCGCACTGGAGCCGACTGCCGGAGTTGGATGCCCGTATCGCGCACCAGATCCATCCAGAGCTCCGTCAGGCCAGCGTGTTCCGGTTCTGCATGCGGTCCTACGTGCTCGGAGCGATTGTGCCGGCCTTTCGCACCAGGCAGATCGGCCGTCCGGCGTACGACGGTTCGGCTGACCTGGTCATCATGCCTTCTCCTTCCGCAGCCCCTTCATGTGGTCCTGCAGCGCGGACACCTCCCGCTCCAGCGTCTCGCGCAGCTTCTCGGCGCTCGCGGCTACCTTCTCTCCGCGGCGCTTGATGAGCCGCGCGCTGTGGATGATCTCGTCGATCACGCGAATCTGGTTGGCGACCGTCTCGATGCTCTCGTCGAGCTGCTCGAGGCTCGCCTCCGCCGCGGACGCCGCGACGCGCTCGCGCACGCACAGGGCACGCGCCACGCTGACCGCGAGGCGCAGCGCGACGTCGCTCGCGATGTCGTCGGCGTCCCATACGACGAGGACATCGTCGCCGACCCGCCGGAGCGTCTCGACGCCCTCGGGCGCGGACGCGCGGTCCATGACGACGAGCCCGACCTGCGCGTCGCGGTTCTTGCGCGCGCGGGCGATCTCTTCCAGCGCCTCGCGCTCGCTGTAGCCCTTCTTGGCCTTCGCTTCGCACACGATGCGCGCGTCGGGCGCGGCGCTTTCCGCGCCGAGCGTCAGCACGTAGTCGCCGGTCTTGCGGTCGATCTGGCCTTTCGTCGTACCCACCGCATCGCAAGTGTCCCCCAGTCGCTGGGCTTCGCGGCGAAGGACCTCCCCGACCGCGCTCTCGAAGGTCATTCCGTGCCGTGTCGACCGCGCGGCTTCCTCGCGGCGCGCGCGGAAGGACTCCAGCGTGGCGCGGACCTCGCTCTGGAACTGCGCGCTGGAGGTCGCGATGCCGTCGAGCACCTCGCGCATCTCGCGCCGGAGGCGGGCGAGCGGCGAGGACTGGTCGTCGAGCGTGAGGCTCGTCTGCACGGCCTTGCACGCGCCGTCGATGGCGGTCGAAAGCCGGCGGAGCGCGGAGTCCTCGTGATCGAGCGAGAACTCCCGCGTCACCGCCTGCACATCGTCTGCGAGCTCCTTCCGGAGCTTGCCGTTCTCGCACGCCACGTGCTCGAGCAAGCGCCGCAGCGCCGAGTCCGGCCGGTCGAGCGAGAACTGGCGCAGCACCTCGTCGCCCTGCGCCTTGAGCGCGCGGTCGATCGTACGCGCGAGCGTCGCGACGAGGCCGTCGCTCTGGTCGGGCGAGAGCATCTTGAAGAGGGGGCTCTGCGTGCCCATATGCAGGGCCAGCGTCTGCGCGAGCACCGAGCGCTCGCCGTCGAGGTGTCTGGCCAGCAGCGTTTCGAGCTCGCCGTCGCGCCGGGTCAGGCGCTCCAGGCGCTGCGGGAGCGAACCGCTCTTCGGATCGAAGTAGTTCGTCATCAGCTGCGTGACGCCGTCGGTCACGTGGCCGGTACGCTCGACGAGCAGCTCGCGCACCGACGCGAGGAGCCGGTCCCCCTCGCGCTGCAGCGTCTGCGCGTCGAGCGCGCCGATCGCCTGGCGCAGCGCCAGGACGCCGAGGCGGAGGGCGCTGCTCGCGTAGTCGTCGCGCTCGCGCCCCTCTCTGCGCTGCGCGAGCTCGTGAGCCACCTCGGGATCGGAGACGAGCAGCTCGAGGCGGAGCGGCTGCGCGTTGTGGTTGGCGGGGATGGTGGTGGAGACGGTCGGGGCCACGGTGCTGGAGACGGGGGTGGACAATGGCGAGGCGTTCATGGCGGCGATTCCTTTCCGGCGATCCAAAGCGGGTCGCACGCCCGGGGAATGCGGCGCGCGCTCGTGCGAAGAGGCGGGGCGGTTGGACGTGACTGCGCGGTTGTTCACCCGCGCCGGCGGAGTGTGCGTGGCGGCGAGAAGCGTCTCCGGTGCGAGCCCGGCGGCGGTCGATCTCGCGACGCAGTCCCAGTTTCATGGTGCGAACCCTTTCTCGCGACGCCGCGCGCCGCGCCCGTCAAGAGTTCACCGTGCGTTCGGTCCAACCGGTGGAGCGGTTAGACGCTGGTGGGAACGTGGGCGCCGGGACGCGACCGATTTCAACGAGGGAAGGTCGACCTCACCGAGGCGTTCATGGACCGCGCCTCCCCCCGGTTCCGGCGCTCACGAAAGGAAAGTGACCCCCGGTCAGGAACGCAGCTAAGGCGAGGCGAACGAGTCCACGGGTGCGGGACCTTCGGGGCGAGCTGGGGACGCCGCTACGTGGACCGTTTCCCGTTGCGCTCGACGGCCTCGAGCGCGCCGCGGGCGAGGCCGGCCACTTCCCGAGCAAGCTCCGGGCATTCCGGCGTTGCCGCACCGCCGAGCGAGACCACGTAGCGCGCGAGCCGATCGAGCGACGCCGTGTGCACGGCGACGCGGATGCCGTCGCCGGCGGCTTCGGCGCGCATCCCCTCGAGCAGGTTCTTCTTGACCCAGCGGGCCTCCGGGTTGCGCACGAAGAAGGAGTGCTCGCGCGGCGGTCCCTCGCCGTGGAAGCCGTCCAGGCTCGCCTGGAGGTAGGCGTCGACAGTCGCCTCGTCGGCCGCGCGGAAGGGGTGGGCGGGATCCAGCCGGGCATCGAGCACACCGTCGACGCGGAAGGTCTTGAGCGTCCCGCTGCGGTGGCACGTCGCCACGAAGCGGTCCGGGGGACCGAGGAGGACGCGGTGCACCGACGCGTGCCGCGAGCCCTCATCGACGCGGCCCGCCGTCAGGTAGCGCACGTGGAGCGCCGTGCGCTGGCTCGCGGAGTCCTCGATGACGGCGAGAAAGCGTTCCTCCTCGGGGCTGACCTCGCGCGCGACGACGACGGGAGAGGCCGGGAAGGGAGGGACGGAACCGAATGCGGCGGCGTTTGCGGGTGTATCCGGCGGAGCGCGGTGGGGAAGGCGCTCGAGCACGAGAGAGAGGAGGCGCGCGCGCCCCTGGCCGTGCGGAATGCGACGGAGCTGGCGAAGGAGCTCGGGGACCTCCTCTTGCTTGAAGAGGACACTGCCGGGAAACCAGCTCTTGGGGACGGACCAGTAGACGTGCGGGTGGTCCTCCTCGCGGTCGAGCGGCATGCCTCTTTCGCGGAGCTCGTAAAGCATGCGGCGGACCGTCTCGGCGCCGACCGCGAGCTCGCGGGCGAGGTCCGCCTGCTTCCACGTGCGGCGGGTGAGGAACGCCTGGTAGATGCCGGCGAGGGTTTCGGTGGTGCTGCGCTGGCCCACGGGGGGAGGATACGAGCTAAAGGTCCGTCGACGCCCGCCGTTCTCCATGATGGGCCCGAGCCTGTGCGGGGCCAAGGGGGAACGCCCGGACGCGTGCATATGCGCTGCTGATCGCCGGAATGGCCTTCGGATCGACGGCCTGCAACAACTCGGCGAAGGCCCGGCTCGAGCTCCACAACCTCACGGGGACCGCCGCCGCCGGCCTCTCCGGCAACTCCGCGCATCACCTTCTGCTACGACGGCGATACCCCGACGCAGCCGAACATCGCGTGGTCGGGCGGCAACGTCACGCGGACGCAGATGATCCTCGAGGACCGGTGCGGCGTGACCAGCGGCCAGTACGTCCCGCCCATCACGCTGCAGCCCGGCGACTCCGTGGGCGTCGCGCTCGGCTACGATCTCACCGGTACGATCCAAACGATCCAGGCGGACCCGCAGGGCGAGGACGGCGGCGCCGACGCGATGAAGTGACGGCCGCATCGATGCCCGCGTCGCACCGGCACGTCGCTAGTTCGTGGACCACGAGGTCGCCGGACCGCCTGTGCCGTTGATGATGTTCTTGATGCCGCCGCTGCCGGAGCCGAAGGTCATCAAGTGCGTCATGACGATCCCGGCGGCGGTCGGCGTTTCGAAGGCGTTGTCGTCGAACACGCTGCCGTTCTGGAAGAACGAGTAGACGCCCAGCCCCGTGCCGTGGTGAGTGGTGACGGTGTCCGCCACCTTGTAG
>CALKVG010000446.1 GCA_937998045.1 uncultured Myxococcales bacterium | reverse complement strand
GTCCAGTTGCTCATGGTGTCGCACGGCGTCGATGAGCTTCGCGAGCGCGTTCAACACGGCGCACCTCCAGGCGACGCGCCGGAGGCTCGGAAACACCTCGTGGTCTGGCGCGACCGCAGCTGTTTCTTACGCGTCATCGCCATCGACGACGGCGCATTCGAGCTGCTCAGGATATTGAAGGAGGGGGCCCCGCTCGGTGCGTCGTGCGAGCAGGTCGCGAAGTCACTGGGGCAGAACGAAGCGGACCTCGGGCCGCGAATCGCTCAGTGGTTCCAGCAATGGACAGCCAAGGGGTGGCTTCGTGCCATAGACTTCCCGGCGGGCTGACGTCGCGCTCGCCTACGGCGTGCGGCTCCCTGGTTGCGGCGTCGTGCGTGGGTGAAAGTTGAACGGATAGAACGCCTTCGTCTCGAACCCGCCGGCGCTCGACGCAAACTGAATTTTCCGGATCACGTCGCCGATGCAGCCCGCGACCCCCGGTTCGGTGATCTGGCTCCGCGCGGGGTCGGTGGACACCTGAGTGACGTTCCCCTTCGGGTCAATCGTCCATTGCACGACGAGATCACCCTCGATTCCCGGGTGGGCCGCGAGCGCCTTGTCGTAACAAGCCCTTGCCTCGTCTCGATGGGCCATGATGATCGCCCTGATGTCGGCAGGGCTCCGCCCGGGGTCGTGCGCGTGTGGGCCCTTCGCGGCGGGGGCCGTGCTACCCGAAGTCGCGGCGACCGTATGCGTTTCCGACAGCTTTGCTCCCTGCAGCTCGCCGGCGTCGCCGAGCGTCACTGCCGTCGTCGTGGACGCCGGCGAGTCCGCGGCGGAGCCCGTCGCGGCGGGCGCTGCCGAAGGCGCCGCCGATCCGGCGGTCGTGTCCGGTACCTTGAAGTCGCCACTGGCGGCCTGCCCGCCGCCGCAGGCAGAAACCGCCAGGCAAACCGTGAGAAGGCGGTGAAAGTCGGGCTGAAAGGAGGACCTCATTGCGAGCAAGGTACCCCAAGTCCCCGGCTCGACGTAGCCTCCGCAGCGTGCTTCGCTTGTAGCGCTGTGTCGACCAGCTCGGCACCCCCGACGACGTCCCCGCCTGCGCCGCCCGCGGTTCCGGCGGAGGAGGCACCCGTTTCAGTGCCCCCTCCGCGCCCCGAGAGGCTCGGCGCGTACGAGCTCCTGCTCGAGCTCGCCTCCGGCGGGATGGCGACCGTCCACCTCGCGCGCCCTACCGATCGGCGTCAGGGGCCGCCGATCGTGGCGGTCAAACGGCCACACAGGCATCTTCAAAGCGACAAGACGTTCCTCACGATGCTCGTGGACGAGGCGCGGCTCGCCTCCGCAATCAACCACCCCAACGTGGTCAAGGTACGCGAGCTGGGATTCGACGGTGGCATGCCGTTCATCGTGATGGACTATGTCGAGGGGACGTCCCTGGCCGAGCTGCGACGGGAACTGTCGTCGATCGGTCGCGCCATCGACGTGCGCGTGGCCGTCCGGATTGTCCTGGACGCGCTTGCCGGATTGCACGCGGCTCACGAGCTCAAAGACGACAACGAGAAGCCGCTCCACATCGTCCACCGGGACGTCTCTCCCCACAACGTCCTCATCGGGTGCGATGGGCGATCGCGCATCACCGATTTCGGCATCGCCAAGGCGGAGGACCGCATACAAACCACCCGGACGCACGAGGTAAAGGGCAAGCTCGCCTATCTCGCCCCGGAGCGCATCGACAAGCGGCGCTTGTGCACCGTCCAAAGCGACGTCTTCGCAATGGCGGTCGTGTTGTGGGAGTGCTTCGCCGGGCGACGGCTGTTTCGCGGCGACGAGGCCGTGGACATCCTGCAGGAGGTCATGTCCGCGCCCATACCGACCCTTCAGCAGATCGGGGCGCAGATCCCCGCCGAACTGGACGACGTCATCGCAAGGGCGCTCTCGCGCGACCTGGAAACGCGATACCCGAACGCGCTCGAATTCGCTCGTGCGATCGAACGGGCGGCGGGTCCGGAGCACTCGGGGACTTCGGCGGACGTCGCGCGACTGATGGAGGCCATCTTCGGCGCTCGCATGGCGCTGAGACAAGAACAGGTACGAGCGACCATTGGCAGCAGCGACCTCGAGGACCTGTTGCGCGAGGCCGGACTGCCCGCACGCGATCGGGTAACGCTCGCCGACATTCCCACGGGCCAACTCCTTGCCGAGCTGGCGCCGCCGGCGCCCACCGGACGATACGCCCTCGGAACGGACTTGCGGGCGGACATCGCGAGGCTCCGTCCACGACGAGCTCTCTGGTGGCCCATCGCCGGCGCGGCTGGCGGCATCGCCGTTGGCGCTCTCGTCACACTCGCGTTCATGGCCGGTCGTTCGCGGCCACGCCCCATCATCGTCCGCGGTACGGTTGCCACCGCCGCTCCCGTCGCCGCGGTGCCAGCGGCGACGCGGAAGATCGTCTTGCCGCTTCCATTCTTCGCCAACCGCGTCGTCTTCGACGAGTCGACCCGCGACCTCGATCCCGCGACCGATGTCGTGGCCCTCGACGTCCCCACCGACGCCGCGGTCAGGCACACCGTGACGATCGTGGCGTTGGACGGGACTCGAGCGGAGGGGACGGTCGTCGAACAGGATGGCATCGCGCGACCCGACGGGGATGGCTACTCGTTCATCGGGCCTCCCGGTGCTGCAATCCCGGAGCTGCATTCCCCTGCGGTTCGCGTTACTCGGCCTCTCGGCACCGTGCACAACGGCTTCACCAAGCTGCGATGAGAGTCGTCCCGTACGGCACGCTTGGAGTCGCTGCCGTCTGCACCTTTGGTTGGGTGGGCGCGTGCGAGGACGGCACTCCCGCCCTCCCCTGCGTCGACGCGCCTGCGACCGGATGCCCCGAGGACTACGGCGCGGACGCCTGTCGGGATCCCGCGTGCTCCGCGGTATACACGTGCGACAACGGCAAGTGGGTGTTCGTCCGCGCATGCAGCTCGGCGGACGCCGCGGTGGACGCGACCGGGGCTCGCGACTCCGGCGCGCCGGGTGACGTCGTCACCGCCGACGGCGCCGCGGCTCCGATCGACGCATCCGCGGGCGCGTTCGGTGGCGCGGGATGCATTTCGCTGGAACCGCCCGACTGTCCCTTGGGGGTAGCGCTCGCGTGCAAGTCGTCCGACTGCTGCGGATGCCAGGACCTCTTCGTCTGCGCCGACGGCGGCTGGAGCGCCTGGGGCGCCTGCGTCGACGGCGCAGACGAAG
>CALKVG010000445.1 GCA_937998045.1 uncultured Myxococcales bacterium | reverse complement strand
GGCGGGAGCGAAGCGAAGGAACCCGAGCGCTGGAGGCGATGCGGCGGGAGGCGGGGGCGTCACTCGGAGGCGGCGGCGTCGCGAGGCGGGGTCGCGTCGTTGCCGGCGTCGCCCGTGTCGTCGGCGATCGTGATGACCGAGGACGCTTGATGGCACGTCGGGTCGCAGCCGGGGCCGTTCGGCTGGGTGGTCGCGTAGCTGAGCGTCACGGTCTGATCCACGATCGAGTGGTCGTCGCGCTTGAGCGAGAGCGCGACGTCGTGGGGCGTACCGACGAGCGTCAGCGTCTGGTGAAAATGGCCGGGGATGGGCGAACACGTCTCGCCCTGGGCTGAATTCGGATCGGACGACGAGGCGTCCGCGGACCCGTCCGACGGCGAGGCCGCGCATTGCTCCTGGGCAAGGAAAGTGAGGGTGATCTCGGAGGTGCAAGAGCCCGCGATGCGGGTCGCCGGGGGCGGCGACGCGGGGATCTGGATGGCGCAGTTGGCGGTGTTGCCGTCGATGACCAGCGCGAACTGGTAGCCGCCCGGCGCCCAGGCGCCCGTGGGGGACTCGAGATCGATCGCCGCTTCGTCCACGCACCCGACGAGCCCGCATTCGTGCATTCGCGTGCACGCCGGGTCCGCCATCAAAGGAAGGGCGAGCGCGGCGCAGGACGCCGCCGAGGTCCACAAGCGCGTCACGGTCATGTCAGGCGCTCCTCGCCACGGCTCGCACCGCCGCGGCCGTGTGCAATGGCGGGACCAGCGACCGGCGGGCCGCAGACCCCACACGCGAAAGCGCGGGAAAGGCGAATTTGCGCCCGCGTCGAGCGGGCCGGTGATCGTGCCGGCGTGCGACAGGAGAGGGAGAGTGCGGACGCGCGAGTCAGGGTCGCCGTGAACGGGTGGCGCCGAGCTAGGCCGTGGAAGCGATCTGCGCCGGCAGCCGAGGGATGCTAGAGAGGCGCCATGCCGGAGCGCATCGTTCACTGCCGCTTGCTCAAAAAGGACCTGCCGGGTCTCGACCGCGCCCCCTACAGAAACGAGCTCGGTCAGCGGATTTACGACGAGGTTTCTAAAGAAGCCTGGCAGCAGTGGTTGAAGGACTCGGTGAAGTTCATCAACACGTATCGGGTCGATCTGGCGTCGCCGGAGGGGCAAAAATTCATGCTGAAGCAGTGCGCGATCTACTTCGGCTACGAAGAAGGCGATGTCGCGCAGACGGCGTGGACTCCACCGACGGCGGAAAAGTAGCGCATCTAATGCTACATGGCTGAACCGCACATGACCGATCCGTTGACCCTCGGGATTCCCGGCTTCTCCTACGCAGACCTCTACGATCCCGCGAAGTTGCGCGAGCTTCACGAGGAGTTCGACCGCTGGTTCGCCGCCGAGGCGCCGACCCTGCACGCGCAGTTCGACGCCTACCGCGCCTGCAAGGGCGAGGGGATGGGGGCGGTCGCCAAGAGCGACGCCCTGCTCGCGGCGGCCCCTTTCGTCGGCCGCTTCGTGGGGAAGCTCTTCGGTGTCGAGAAGGAGCTCGAGGGGTTTCGCGAGGTCGTGCGCCGGAACGACCCGCTCTGGAGGTTCCGGAAGGACTTCGCGAAGAAGCGCGTCCTTCGCGCAGACGCAGGCAAGGCGTGGACGCTGGGGCCGGAGAAGGCCGCGGCGGTCGCCAAGGCGGCCCTGCAGGCGATGACGCCGGTTCCGGTGGGAGGGACGACGGACGAAGAGCGCACGATCGCCAACGCGGCGTTGCCGTTGCTGGAGATCGACGACGTCGCGCGGAAGGCGGCCAAGGCCGGCGGCGCGCAGTGGACCGACGAGCTGCGAGAGCGCGCGCGAAAGGTCCGGAAGGCGGTCCTGGCGGCCGCGGACGGCACGTCTCAGGCTCTGCCGGAGCGTGGTCGACACCTGGACACCACGTCTCCGGCTCTGCCGGAGCGTGGTCGACACCTGGACACCACGTCTCCGGCTCTGCCGGAGCGTGGTCGACACCTGGACACCACGTCTCCGGTCCCGCCGGAGCGTGGTCAGCACCTGGACCCCGACTCGGCGAACGCGGCGGAGGACGACGCCGCGCTCGGGCGAGCGGCCGCGCTCGCGCTCGACGCGGTCGAGGCCTGGCTCGCGGCGCGCCGACGCGACGAGCACGATCCGCTGCGACGGTGGCCGAGCATGAACGTCCCGCGAACGCTGGACTACGCGCACCTCGTCGAGACGGTGCGCCCGGATCCGTCGATGCCGGAGCTCTTCGTGGGCCCGCACCACGAGCGCCGGCAGCGGCTCGGCTTCACGCTGACCGACCGGCGCATGCCGCGGCGCGCGGTCGAGGCCGAGATCGAGTACTGCATGCTCTGCCACGACCGCGACAAGGACTCGTGCAGCAAGGGCATGGTCGACGCCAAGACCGGCCAGTACAAGAAAAACCCCCTCGGCGTGGCGCTCACGGGCTGCCCGCTCGAGGAGAAGATCAGCGAGATGCACGCGATGCGGCAGGCGGGGGAGCTCGTCGCCGCGATGGCGCTCATCGCGATCGACAACCCGATGTGCCCCGGCACCGGTCACCGCATCTGCAACGACTGCATGAAGGCCTGCATCTTCCAGAAGCAGGAGCCGGTGAACATCCCGCAGGTCGAGACGCGGGTCCTCACCGAGACGCTGGCGCTCCCCTGGGGCCTGGAGATTTACCAGCTGCTCACCCGCTGGAACCCGCTCAACGTCCACCGGCCGACGATGCGCCCGTACAACGGACGCAACGTCCTCGTCGTGGGGCTGGGGCCGGCGGGCTACACGCTGGTGCATCACCTCGCGTGCGAGGGCTTCGGCGTGGTCGCGGTCGACGGGCTCAAGATCGAGCCGATCGACGCCGAGCTCGCGGGGGACGCGACGCACGCCCCGCGGCCGATCCGCAACTCGACCGTGCTCTACGGCGAGCTGAACGAGCGCAAGCTCCTCGGCTTCGGCGGCGTCAGCGAGTACGGGATCACCGTTCGCTGGGACAAGAACTTCCTCACGGTCGTGCAGCTCACCCTCGCGCGCAACCGCCACATCCGGATGTTCGGGGGCGTTCGCTTCGGCGGGACGATCACGCTCGACGACGCGTGGGCGCTCGGCTTCGATCACGTCGCGATCTCGGCGGGCGCCGGCCGGCCGACGATCATCGACATGAAGAACAACCTGTCGCGCGGCATCCGCAAGGCGAGCGACTTCCTGATGGCGCTGCAGCTGACCGGGGCCTACAAGCACACGAGCATCGCCAACCTGCAGGTGAGCCTCCCGGCCATCGTCATCGGCGGCGGCCTGACGGCGATCGACACGGCGACCGAGCTCCTCGCGTACTACCAGGTGCAGCTCGAGAAGGAGCTCGAGCGCTACGAGCTCCTCGTCCAGAGCGGCCAGTCGGAGGCCGACATCCGCAAGATGTTCGACGACGAGGAGTGGGAGACGCTCCAGCGCCACCTCGCGCACGCGCGCGAGCTGCGGGCCGAGAAGGAGCGCGCCGCCGCCGAGGGCCGCGAGCCCCAGGTGCAGCGGCTGCTCGACTCGTGGGGCGGAGTCACCCTCGTGTACCGCAAGGGCTTGGTCGACTCGCCGGCCTATCGCCTCAACCACGAGGAGGTCATCAAGAGCCTCGAGGAGGGCATCCGCTACGTCGAGGACATGTCGCCGCTCGAGGCGGTGCTCGACGAGCGACGCCACGTGAAGGGCGTGCGCTTCCAGCGCGCCGACGGGACCTCCGTGGAGCTGCCGGCGCGCACGGTATGCGTCGCGGCCGGCACGAGCCCGAACGTGATTTACGAGAAGGAGTATCCGGGCACCTTCGAGCTCGACGACCGCAAGCACTACTTCCGTCCGTTCGTCGCCCACGTGGACGCGTCCGGGACGGTCTCCCTGCAGCCGCAGGCCAGGTCGGGGGAGGGCTTCTTCACGAGCTACCTTAAGGACGGCCACACCGTGTCGTTCTACGGGGACAACCATCCGCATTACGCCGGGAGCGTCGTGCGCGCGATGGCGAGCGCCAAGGACGGCTATCCGCACGTCGTGGCGCTATTCCCCGAGGTGGCGCGGCTCGACAGCGCGTCGCAGCCGGAGCGCGATCGCAAGCTCTACGACCTCTTCGCGAAGCTCGACGACAGCCTCGTCGCGCGCGTCCAGCAGGTGAACCGCCTCACGCGAAACATCGTCGAGATCGTCGTGCACGCGCCGATGGCGGCGCGCAAGTTCCAGCCGGGTCAGTTCTACCGGCTCCAGAACTTCGAGACGTTCGCGCCGATCATCGAGGTCGACCGCGGCAGCAACGGGCACACGACGCACGCGCAGGCCCGCCTCGCCATGGAAGGGCTCGCGCTGACGGGCGCGTGGGTCGACGTCGACAAGGGGCTGCTCGGTACGATCGTCCTCGAGATGGGCGGCAGCTCGCGCCTGTGCGCGGCGCTCCAGCCGGGCGAGCCGATCGTCCTCATGGGCCCGACCGGGACTCCCACGGAGATCGCCAAGCAGGAGACCGTGCTCCTCTGCGGCGGCGGCCTTGGGAACGCGGTGCTCTTCTCGATCGCGCGGGCGTTCAAGGCGCTCGGCGGGCGCGTCCTCTACTTCGCGGGGTACCGCCGCGGCGAGGACCTCTTCAAGCGCGAGGACATCGAGCGCTGGACCGACCAGGTCATCTGGTGCACCGACACCGGCGATCCCATCGAGCCGAAGCGCGCGCAGGACCTGCACTTCCGCGGCAACATCGTGGCGGCGATGCAGGCGTACGCGAGCGGCGCGTTCGGGGCTCCCGCCATTGCGTTCCGCGACGTGAAGCGCATCATCGCGATCGGCAGCGACGGAATGATGAACGCGGTGCGCGAGGCCCGCCACGGGGTTCTCGCGCCCTTGCTCGACCCGCGCCACCTGGCGATCGGCAGCATCAACTCGCCGATGCAGTGCATGATGAAAGAGGTGTGCGCGCAGTGTCTGCAGCGCCTGCGCGACCCGCAAACCGGCAAGGAGCGCGTCGTCTTCACGTGCTTCAACCAGGACCAGGAGCTCGACGCCGTCGACTTCCGCAACCTGCACGAGCGCCTCCGGGCCAACTCGATGCAGGAGAAGCTCTCGAACGCCTGGCTCGACGAGCTCCTGAGGACACACGGCGAGGTGATCCGCGTCTAGGAAGGCGGTGACTTTCGGCCGATCCCTTCGCGATGCGCCGCGCGACACCGGCTCGCTGCGGCGTACGGGAGTACGCCTCGCTCGCCTCCTTGGCCTCGCTCGGGCTCGACCGAAATACACCCCCTTCCGTTCCTTCTTTCTCCGCACGCGAAATACGTAAATGCGCCCCAAGAGAAATCTTGCGATCGACGGTCCGTTCTGGCGGAGCCTCGCGCGCGCCGGGGCGACGCGCGGGCCGGAGTGGTTCGTGCGATGGAGCCCGCCGGTCATCGGGCTCGCCGCGTGCGCGCTCGCCCGCGGGCCCCGCGCGCAGGTCGCGCAGAACCTGCGGCGCATCCGCGGCCGGAGCGCGCCGCTTCGCGACGCGCTCGACGTCGCGCGCACCTTCACGACGTACGCTTCGTGCCTCGGGGAGATCCTCGCCGCCGGCTCGCCGCGCAGTCGCCCGCCCTCGGCCGTCATCTGGGGCGAGCCGTACGTCATGGATGCGCTCTCCGACGGGCGGGGACTCATCTTCGCCACCGCGCACACCGCCGGCTGGGAGCACGTCGGCCAGCTGCTGTCGCGCGACCACGCGGTCCCGATGATGATCGCCGAGGAGCGCGAGCGCGACCCCACGTCGCGATCCATCCAGGACGAAGCCCGACGGGCGAGCGGTCTGCTCGTCGCACACGTGGGCGAGGACCCGCTCTCGGCGCTCCCGCTCGTGCAGCACCTGCGCTCCGGCGGAGTCGTCGCGCTCCAGATCGACCGGCTTCCGCCGAAGCTCCGAACGCGCCCGGTGGACCTCTTCGGCGGTCGCAGCGCCGTCCCCGAGGGACCGCTTCGCCTCGCGATGCTTTCGGGCGCGCCCATCGTCCCGATCTTCGCGGCTCGCACCGGCTACCGCGAGTACGAGGTCGTCGCCCATCCACCGGTGCGCCTCTCGCGTCGGGCGCGCGACAGCGAACTCGACGCCGCGGCGCAGGCTCTTGCCGCCGCGATGGAGTCGTTCGTCGCGGCTCGCCCGACGCAATGGTTCCACTTCCGCGAGTTTTGACCGGGCCCCGCGGCACTCTCCCCTGGCGGAATCTCCCCAGGCATGCAAACTGGGCGCCTCTCGGCCATGACCACCCGCTGGCACATCGGCGCAAAGGAGCTGCGCGGCGCGATCGCCGCGTACGCGAAGCGGTTCGACCTGCTGGAGGTCCGCGTCGCGCTCGGGCCGCAACCGGGCAGCGACGAAGAGGCCCCGACGCCAACGATCGCGACGCTGCGGCGATGGCGAAAGTCGGTCCCTCCGCATTTCGAGTTCGCCGTCGTGGCCGGTCCGCATCTGTCGCGCGTGAAAGCGAGCGAGGCCGCCGACCGCGAGCTCGAGGCCGCGTGCGCGGCCATCGACGCGCTGCAGGCTCGGTGCTTCGTCTTGCGCACCCCGCCGGACGTCACGCCGACCGCGCTGTGGCGGGAGCGCATCGCCAAGGTGGTCGCGCGCATCCCGCACGACGCGACCCACTTCGTCTGGGAGCCGAGCGGCGTCTGGGAGATCGCCGACGCCGCCGCGACGGCCAAGAGCTGGGGCAACGTGATCGTCGCCGTCGATCCGGCGCGCGAGCTCGTCCCCCACGGTCCGGTCGCCTACGTGCGGATGCGCGCGCTCGGCGAGACGCGCGCGTTCGGCCCGATCGCGCTGGAGCGCATCGTCCGCGCCGTGGGCGAGCGGCGCGAGGTGTTCGCGATCGTCGAGACCGAAACGGCGCTCGTCGAGGGGAAGCGCCTGCGCCAGCTCGTCCGGGCGCTGCCGCGAACGAAGCTCGGCGGGGGAGGGCGCCTGGTCCGCCCGCGGCGCGGGATCGTCGTGCGCGACGACGAGCAGGAGTAGCGCGTGGCCAAGAAAGCGGCGGGCGCGTCGGACGAGCGCATCGCGAGGGTCGCGCGGGATGTTCTCGGCGCGGGGAACGCCGTCGACGCGGTCGTCGCGGGTGTGCTGGCGGCTGCGGCGGAGGAGCCGAGCGTGCTGCTCGGGCCGGTGCAGCTGCTGGTGGGCGGAGCGGGGGCGGGCTTGCTCGCGATCGATGGCCGCGTGCGCCAGCCGGGGCTGGGCGTCCCGCGCCCGCGCGGCGTCCGCGCCGGCGAGCAGGTGCCTGCGGAGGCGCGGGTCGGCGTCCCCGCGCTGCCCGCGGCGCTCGCGACGGCGCTCGCCTCGGGGGGGAGCCTGACGCTCCGCCGCGCCGCCGGGCCGGCCGTGGAGGCCGCGCGGTCGCTCTCGCAGGAGCGCGCTCGCGTCCTGGAGATGGTCTCGCGCCGCGGCGCGGCCGCTCTCACCGACGACACGCTCGCGGTCGAGCTGCTCGCGGTCGCAGGGCGCGCCTCCGGCGGCGTGCTCACGCGGGAGGATCTGGCCGCGGTGCGGCCGGCCATCGTGTCGTGCGAAGAGCGATCGCTGCCGGAGGGGGTGCTGAGGGTGCCGTGGCGTTCGACGCCGTCGCCCGATGCGTCGAGCACCCACGTCGTCGCGGCCATCGACGCGCGCGGCATGGCCGCGGCGGCCTGCTACGAGGCGCCCGTCGAGGGGCTGCCGGTGCGTGCGCTGGGGCTGGTCGCGCCGCTGTTCGCGGCGCCCGTCATGCGCGGCCAGGCCCGGGTTCGTCCCGGCGAGCCCCGCCCGGCGGCCGCGCCCATTG
>CALKVG010000444.1 GCA_937998045.1 uncultured Myxococcales bacterium | reverse complement strand
CCGTAATAGGGGCTCGTGCTCGGCAGGTTGCCGTCGAAGTTCGCCGTGGTGGTCGAGTGGTCGTACGAGCCGAGGGCGACCCCCTCCGCCGCGATCCACCCAAATGAGTAGCCGACGCGGACCGCCAGCCCCACCCCGAGTGGGCTCGACCACTGGCAGGATTTCGCAGGGCACGCCTGCGCGATGCCGTTCGACGGCCCCGTCGGCGTGGCGAATCCGAGGAACGCCAGCCCCGAGTACACGCCGTCGTACCGCGGCACCGAGACTTCGTCGGCGACGAGGTGAGTGTCTTCCACGAAGGTCTCGCCCTCGTGCACCAGGAACGCGCGCGCGTAAGGCCGAAAGCCTGGCGCCGCGATGGCGACGCGATGCTCCCCCGCGGGCAAGTCACCCTCCCAGACCCCGCGCCCGACCGGCGAACCATCGACGGCGATCGTCGCATCCGTGGTGTGGGTATCGATCTGTACGCGCCCGCTTCGCGCAAGGAGCTCGAGCACCATCTCGACGCGCTCTCGCCGGACGACGTCCACCTGCTTCGGCGGCGAGAAGCGGTCGGGACCCCGCGCCTCGACGACGTGTACGCCGGGCTTCACGTCGCCCTCCCACGGGGCTGCCCCGACGTTTACCCCGTCGACGACCACGTCGACCCGGGCCTGAGCCGGGGCGCTGACGACGAGGTGTCCCGTCACGATCTCGGATTGCAACGGTCCGTCGACGGTCGCTTCGTCGCCCCCGCTCAGCTTGATTTCTCGCTGCAACGGCTCGAAGCCCGGCTTGGTCACCGTGACCGTGTGCGGCCCGAGGTTGACTCTCACCGGCGAGGGGAGCGGCGTTCGGCCCGCGTCGTGTCCGTCGATCGTGACCGTCGCGCCGGGTTCGGCCACCGTGACGCGGACGGTCCCCGTCAAGAGCCCGAGCTCGTCGATCGCCCGCTGGATCGGGCGCTTTTCGGCGGCGCTCAACGTCGACCCGTAATGGGTGAGGAGCGCCTGGTAGGCGTCGTATGCGCCGGTAAAGTCCTTCAGGTCCCGGTTGCACTGCGCAATGTTGCGCTGGATGCTCGCGCGCGGCGCGAGATCGTTGGCTCGAAGAAACGCCGCGAGGGCCTCACGGTAGGAACCCTCCGCATAAAGCTTCAGCCCGGTATCGAAGAGCCTTCGGGCTTCGGCGACTGCCGCCGGAGGGGGAGCGCTGGGCGGCGCCGATCGGGAAGGCAGCGTGGCGCCGAGCGAGGCAGCCAGCGCGAGGGCCGCAACGAGCGAGCGGACGCGCATCGCAAGGCAGCTTAGGGCGACGTCCACGATTCTCGAACGAGAATCTGCGTCCTCGACGGCGCATGGCTCCGGCGCACGGCTTCAGAACTGCGACGAGATGCCTGCGGCCCCCACCTGCTCGACCGGGGATTTCGGGGCGGGCGCAGAGGGGGATGGCGTGCGGTGCGGCGTCGCGTGCGGCGGTGTGGCCGGACTTGCTCGCGAGCTCGCGGGAGCGGCTGGCGGAGGGGCTGCCCTTGCCGAAGAAGGCTCCGACGTAGCCTCCGTGAGCGAAGGCGGATCCGGCGTGCCCGCGGACGCCGCAATGAGGACCTTCTCCGTACCTGCCGGTGCGCTCTGCGACACCGGGATCGGGGCGACACGCGGGCGCCGCGACATGGTCGTCAGCCCGACCCCCGTCCCGAGGACGACCGCCAGCCCGGCCACGAGGACGAGCGAACGACCGCGCCGAGGGAGCCCGCTCGCCGCGCTCGTCCGCGGGAGGGTAGGGGCCACCCGGGAGTAGCCGCCCGACGTGGGGCGCAGGGACTTGAGCTTCGCGCCGGCTTCACGCAGCCGGGGATGGATCGCGACGATTCGCTCGCGCACCGTGCGCATGTCCGGGACGCGGCGCGAAACGTCGCGCTCGAGCATGTCCGCGATCAGGTCGTCGAGGGCAGGCGGTGCGTCCGGCCAGAGAGTGCTCAGGCGCGGCGCGGGGGTGGAAACCAGTTGAAGGATCGTCTGTTCGTAGGTGGGCCGCTCGGGGAGATGGGGCTCCCCCGCGATCGCCTCGAACAAGACGGCGCCGAGGGAGTAGACGTCCGTGCGGTGGTCCACGCTGTCGAGCGCCTGCGCTTGCTCCGGGGACATGTACTGAGGCGTCCCGATGGCCGTTCCCTGGCGCGTGATCCCGCGCGCGAAGCGCGCGTCCTGGGCGTGTCGTGCGATCTTCGCGATTCCGAAGTCGACGAGCTTGACCAGCGTCGTCCCGTCGTCCCGCTCGACCAGGAAGACGTTTGCCGGCTTGAGGTCACGGTGCACTATGCCCGCCGCGTGAGCCTTCTCCAGGCCGAGCGCCGCCTGAGCGACGATGCCGCAGGCGAAGAGCGGGTCGAGCTTTCGCTCCCTCGCGAGGACGCGCGCGAGGTCTTCGCCCTTGAGCAACTCCATGACCAGAAAGAGCCCGAGGTCCGGATCCGCCCCGGCGTCGAACACCTGCACGATGTGCTCGCTCTCGACGGCGCTGGCGGTGCGCGCCTCGTGCTCGAAGCGCTGGACGACTTCGGTGTCCCTTGCGAAAAACGACTGCATCAGCTTGATCGCGACGCGCTTGCCGATCGCGACGTGCTCGCCCTCGTAAACGAGGGCCATCCCCCCTTCACCGAGGACGCTCTGGATCCGATATCGGCCGGCAAGCGTCCGTCCCAGGGCGCGCGGCGCCTCCGAATCCGGCGCCTGCTCGCCTTCGACACCCATTCGGCCTCCGCGAACCCCAAGGCTAGCCGGCCCGCGGTCGAGTTCAAAGCAGACTATGCTGCCGCCCGGGTCTCATGACGCGCTGGCACCTGGCCACGCTTGCCACGTTTGCCATGGCCGCCACGCTCGCGTGCAAGGCGCGAGGGCAGGCAGACGCTCCGTCGCCGGAAGGCGGCGCGCCGATCGGCCCCGGCGCCGCGCTCCCGGTCCAGACCCCGCCGCCATCTCCGGGGAATGCGCCGCCGAGCCCTTCGTCGGGGCCTGCGGCGCCGACTGGGTCCGCCACTTCCGGGCTCCAGCCTGACGGGGCGCCCGCGCAGGCTGCGCCCGATGCTGCTTCCAGCGCCGCACTTGCGTCCGATGCCGGCGCGGGCTCCTGTCGCACCCTCCGCGGTCCGGTCGAGTTACCCACCAAGGGGTCGGTTCTTCTATCCCTGCGCTCCGAGCAGGTCGACTGCACCGTGAACGACGACGGGCGCCCGCGTACCGTCTCGTTTGCGAGCCAGTTTGCGGCGGCGCCACAATCCGGCGCCCTTCCGGAGAGGGTCGACGGCGGTGTGAGCCCCGGGCTCACCGTGCCGTGTGCGGCGGCCGGGGGCGCGGTGTTCTGTCCGGATCGCACCGGGGGCGTGCACCGAGCAGGGTTCGACGGGTCGGAGGATCGTGTCGTCGCGAGCAGCAGGAGCGGCTCGCGTGTGGCGGCCGCCCTGCTCGAGGGGCACGTCCTCCTTGCCTACATCGCAAGCCGGAGGACGAGCGAGGGGTGGGTGAGCGAGGCATGGCTGACCGTCGACGACGGCTCGCCGCAGCGACTGTCCGAAGATGGCAGCGGCGCGACCTCCGTCGCGTTCGCGGAGTACAAAAGCGGTGTCCTTGCGGTGTCGGTCGACGCACGCACCGCCCTGACGGCGATGCACGCACGTCCGATCGGATACGACGGCCACGTCAAGCTCGGCGAGGACGCCGTCGTCTTCGTCGGCGGACCGGGGGACCGCAGGACCGGCGTCGCGCTTGCCGTTGGCTCCGACGGCACGGGTTGGTCGCTGCTGCCCATCGCGAAAGACGTGGGCAGCTTCGGGCTCGCCGTCGTGCGCCTGGACTTTCCACCGCGGGTCGACGAGCCGGTGGTCTGGTCGATGTACGCGAACGGCCTGGATCCGGCGCCGATCGCCGCCGCCCGTGGCGCGATCGCGGCGTGGGTGGCCCGG
This sequence comes from uncultured Myxococcales bacterium, assembly GCA_937998045.1. Taxonomy (GTDB): domain Bacteria; phylum Myxococcota_A; class Polyangia; order Polyangiales; family Polyangiaceae; genus Palsa-1150. Next base: position 3,859 of record CALKVG010000444.1, on the reverse strand, counting down.
GTCGCACCCCAGTCGGCGGAGCCTGGGGCGCGTCGCGTTTTGCAGCTCGGCATGGTCGACGCGCAGGGCGGGTTCGTCGAGAAGGATCGAGTGCCGACGAACGGGAACGCGAGCAACGTCGCGCTCGCGCTGGACGCGCGCGGTGCCCTATGGGTCGGCTGGCTCGACACGGCGGGGGCGTGGGTCGAGCGCCTCTCGTGCCGGTAGACGGGGGCTTGCGCCGTCCTCGCCCTTGAATCACGATTCACCGGATGAATCGAGCGTCCGCACGGCCCCTGCGTCGGCGCGACGAGGCGCGCGCCCTCTTCCGCAACGCGATCCTCGACGCCGCCGAAGCCGTGTTCGCCGAGCGCGGCTTCCACGGCGCGCGCATCCAGGACATCGCGGCGCACGCGCGCATCGCCGTCGGGACGGTGTACAACCACTTCGAACAGAAAGACGACGTCCTGACCGCGCTGCTCGAGGAGCGGACCGAGGAGATGCTCGCGCTGCTCCGCGCGACGGATCGCGCGCCAACGTTCGAGGCTCACCTGCGCGCGCGCATCGCGCGCTTGCTGACGTACGTGGAGGAGCACCGGGCCTTCTTCGCCGTGGCGACCGAGCACGGTCTCTTCGCCGGCACGGCCGCCCCCGGAGCGCCGGCGACCACGAAGCGCCTGCGTCGCGTCGAAAAATTCCGCGCGGCCTTTGCCGCTCTCGTCGAAGAGGGCATCGCCGCCGACGCTCTCGAACCGATCGGCGCCGACGTTCTGGCGCGCTTCCTCGGCGGAACCATCCGCGCGTTCGTTCTCTCGTCGCTCTCCGAAGAGGACTCCGACGTTCAGGCGCACGCGGCCACCATCGTCGATCTGTTCCTGCGAGGGGCGGCGCGCCGCCGCGGAAAGCGAGCCCGCTGAACGCGGGCCACGGCACCTCTCTTGTGGTATCGCAAGGCAGGCCATGGCTGCGGTGCCCCACGACACGCGCGCGTACTACGACGAGTTCGCGCACAGCTACGAGCTTCACCGGCGTCCCAATCGGCCGGACGGGTATCACGCCCTCATCGACGACCTCGAGGTCGAGCTCGTCGAGCGCTACGGCGCCGGAGGGGACGTGCTCGAGTGCGGAGTGGGCACCGGCTTGCTGCTCGAACGGATCGCGCGGTTCGCGCGCAGCGCCAAAGGGATCGACCTTTCGCCGCGAATGCTCGATCGCGCGCGCGAACGAGGGCTCGACGTGCACGAGGCGAGCGTGACGCGGATCCCGTTCCCTCCCGCCTGCTTCGACGTCACGTGCTCGTTCAAGGTGCTCGCGCACGTGCCCGAAATCGGCCTCGCTCTCGCGGAGATGGCGCGAGTCACCCGGCCGGGTGGTGTGGTCATCGCGGAGTTCTACAACCCGCTCAGCCTGCGCGGCCTCATGAAGCGCTTCGGTCCTGCCGGCGCGATCTCCACCCGCACGCGCGAGAGCGCGGTGTACACGCGGTTCGACCCCCCGTGGGTCATTCCGCGACTGTTGCCGCCCGGGCTGCGGCTGGTCGGCGCGCGCGGTGTACGCATCGTCACGCCTGCTGCGGGGGTGATGCGTGTGCCTGTCGTACGCGACGTGATGCGTCACATCGAGCGGCGCCTCGCCGATACTCGCGCCGCGTGGTTCGGGGGCTTCTACGTCGCCGTCATGAGAAAAGCGGCTAGCTGAGCCTCGGTCGTACCCGTCGCGGGGCGTCCCGTCGCGCTGCTGCCTCGCGTGGAGAGGCGTATGCGCCCTCCGGGCTCACGGCGAATCCGCGGCTCCCCGCGAGATCGTACCGGACGTCCTCGAAATCGGACTGGACGACTTCTTGCTCTTCCGGAGGGAGAGCCGTGTCCGACGTCGTCGAAATCCTCCCGGCGGGCTCCGCCGACCCCCTGCGCGATCGTTCGCTCGCGCGAGAACTGGCGCAGAACTTCTTCGTCTGGGACGCGTTCGTCGGGGGTCAGCGCCGGGTCGACGTCCACCCTCTGCTCTTGCCGCGGAGCACGCACGAGGCCGCAGTGCGTGCGGCAGAGGGCCTCGTTCGAGCGGTCGGCCGCGTCGCTTCCCGCGCTCACGCCGACGCCCGTGAGCGCGCGCAGTACGGCTTCGATCGCGACACGCTGCGGCTGGCCGCGGCCTCGCACGTCGCCGGGGACTCAGCGGCCCTCATGCGGGTCGACTTGCTGCTGGACGCCTCGGGTACGTGGAGGGCGTGCGAGATCAACGCAGACTGCCCGGGCGGTCACAACGAGACGCTCGCTCTTCCGAGACTCGCGCGAGCCGCCGGATTCGCGCGCGGGCACGATCCCACGCGCGTCGTCCCCTGGCTCGTCGAGCGACTTCGCGCGCTCGCCGACGGAGGCGCGGTGGGCATCGTTCACGCGACAGGCTACGCCGAGGACCTGCAGGTGTGCGCGCTCGTCGCGCGAGAGCTCGAGCGGGCCGGGACTCGCGCCGTTCTCGCGCCGCCGACCGCGCCGCGCATCCGCGGGGGAGAGGTGTGCATCCGCGACCAGCCGGTGCGCGCTCTATATCGCTACTTTCCAACGGAGTGGATGAGCGACCAGCGCAACGTCGACGCCATCGCTCACGCCGTCGAGGGCGGTGCCCTGCGCACGCTCACCAGCTTCTCTCACGTGTTCACCCAGTCCAAGTTCGCGTTTGCCCGCGTCTGGGATCGACTGGCGGCGCAGGAGCTGACGCCGGAAGAGCGCGAGTTCGTCCTGCGGCACGTGCCCGAGACGCGGGACGTGCTGGACGTGCCTCGGGGCGCGCTCCTGGCCGATCGCGCGAGCTGGGTCGTCAAGCGCGCCATGGGCCGCGTGGGCGACGAGGTGTTCGTCGGCCAGCTCATCGAGGGCGATCGCTGGTTGGAGCTGCTCGAAGAGGTCATCGTTCACGCGGGTGTGGGCGAACGCTGGATTGCCCAGAGGTTCGTGCCCCAGCTCCCGGTACCCACTCCCTGGGGAGATCGGCTCGTCACGCTCGGCGCGTACGTCGCCGACGGGCGCTTTGCCGGCTACTTCGCCCGCGTCACCCCTCGCAGCCACGTCTCCCACGAAGCGCTGTGCGTTCCCGTCTTCGTGCTCTGACGGATGACTACCATGCGTCGCATCGTCTTCCTTCCGCCCATCGTCTTCTATGCCTCCGGTTGCGGCTTTCCGGAATGGACGCCGGCTCGCGACCTCTCGTACGCACCGGCGCCTCCGCTGGCTAGCGTCGAAATGCCCACGCGCTCCGAAGCGCTCGCTCGGTGGCAGCTGCACCCGACCGACCCCTGGGCTGCGTACGCGAAGTACACGCTCTTCAGCGCGCTCGGCGAGCAGCGTGGGCAGGCCTCCCTGCCGGACGTGCAGTCGTTCGCCGACATCCAGCGCGCGTCGCTTGCGGGCAGGCGCCTGGCCCAGCAAGGGCTCCCGCCGGACACTCTGTGGATCGTCGACATGCGGGGCGCGGCGTCGGTCGCGTTCGGCGTGGCGCTCTCCCGCGCCGCGGACGATGCGGTCTCTCTCGTCCCGACGTTCAACAATTGGCCGGCCGACAACGAAGTCGTGCCCGCCGAGGAGACCCTCGCCGCGCTCGTCACGATGGCGCCTCGCCTCTCCGAAGCGGACTTTGCGCACCCCGTCTTCTTGCTGGACTCGTGGCGTCTCGCCTATCGCGACGAAGAGCCCGCCGACGACGCGTACGACAACCGGTACATCCTCTCGCCTGCGGACTTGCCCGGCGTCGACATCCTGCGCTCGCGCGGCATCCGGCAGGTCGTCTATGTGGTGGAGAGCCTCTCGCCGACCACCGTCGAGGAGGACGACCTGCACGCGGCTTTTCTCGAGTACCAGGACGCCGGTTTGCAGCTGGCCATGGT
>CALKVG010000443.1 GCA_937998045.1 uncultured Myxococcales bacterium | reverse complement strand
TACACGCGTAAGATCGTCGGCAGCGTCAGATGTGTATAAGAGACAGCCTCGCGCCTGCGGGCGATGCGCCCCCCTCCCGCTCAACTGAGCGCGCGCGGCGGCTCCCTCGAGGCCGCTCTCGTCGTCGCGATCGTCGGCTCGCGCGAAGCGCACCCCGAAGCCGAGGCGTACGCCGGAGATCTCGCGGGCGAGCTCGTTCAGGCGGGCGCGGTCGTCGTCTCCGGCGGCGCGCTCGGCATCGACGGCGCCGCTCACCGCGGAGCGCTCGCCCGCGGCGGGCGCACCTGGGTCGTCGCCGGCACAGGGTGCCTGCACTGCTTCCCACCCGAGCACTCGCACCTCTTCGAGACCGTCGCCCAGGGCCCGGGCGCGATGATCTGGCCGTTCGGCCCCGATGCGACCCGGCAATTTCTCGCCAGGAACAAGGTCCTCGTCGCGCTGGCCGACGCCGTCGTCGTCCTCCAGGCGGGCGCCCGTTCGGGCGCCCTCCACACGGCCCTTTGCGCGCGGCGCGCCGGCAAGCCTCTCTGGGTCGCTCCGGCGCCGCCCTGGTACAAGAAGGAGCGCTTCGAAGGCTCCCACGAGCTCCTCCGGACGAACGCCCAACCTCTCACCTCGACCGACGCTCTTTTGCGGTCGCTCGGGCTCGGCGGCGGTTGCGCGACCGCAGCGTCCCGGCGAGAGCGCCAGCACATCATCCCGCTTCCCCGCGCGCTAACTTCCGACGAAAATGTGGTCTTTTCCGCGACCTCATCCGATCCGTTGCACACGGACGAAATCACCGAGCGGGCCCACGCTTCGGCTGGGACCGTTTCAGCAGTGCTCTTGACGCTCGCCTTGGAGAACGTAGTAGTAGAGGGCCCACCCGGGTTCTTCCGCCGACGGGACGGCTTCTAACGAATGAATATCGCGGGTTAATTCCGAGAGAGAAGCGCGGATGGCAAAGACCCTCGTCGTCGTCGAATCGCCGGCCAAGGCCAAGACGATCAAGAAATATTTGGGCTCGAAGTACGAGGTGATGGCCTCGAAGGGTCACATCAAGGACCTGCCCAAAAAGCTCGGCGTCGACATCGAAAAGGGCTTCCAGGAGACCTACGAGGTCGTCCCCGGCAAAGAAAAAATCGTGCAGGAGCTGAAGAGCGCCGCGAAAGGCGTCGACGAAGTGCTCCTGGCGACCGACCCCGATCGCGAGGGCGAGGCCATCGCCTGGCACATCGCCGAGGAGCTGAAGCCCGCCAAGAAGTCCACGAAGCGGGTCGAGTTCCATGAGATCACGAAGAAGGGGGTCGAGTACGGGGTGGCGCACCCGCGGGAGCTCGACAAGCATTTGTACGACGCCCAGCGCGCGCGCCGCGTCCTCGACCGCATCGTCGGCTACGACGTATCGGCGCTCGTCTGGAGCAAGCTGGCGTTCGGGCTGAGCGCCGGGCGCGTGCAAAGCGTCGCGCTGCGCCTCATCGTCGACCGGGAGCGCGAGATCGAGGCGTTCGTCCCCGAGGAGTACTGGAACTGCGGCGCGGCGCTCGCGCAGACCAACGGCGGGGCCGAGCACCCGTTCGTGGCGCGCCTGGCGTCGCGCGGCGGCGAGAAGCTCGCGGTGAAGAACGGCGAGCAGGCGGGCGAGGTGCGGTCGCACCTCGAGAGCGCCCGCTACGAGGTCGCCAAGATCACCAAGAGCGAGCGCAAGCGAAACCCGCCAGCGCCGTACACGACGAGCAAGCTGCAGCAGGACGCGGTGAACCGCCTCGGCTTCGGCGCCAAGCGCACGATGCAGATCGCGCAGGGCCTGTACGAGGGCATCGACCTCGGAAAGGACGGCGGCGCCGTCGGTCTCATCACGTACATGCGTACGGACTCGACGCGCCTCTCGCCGGATGCGGTGAACGCCGCGCGCGACCACATCGCGGAGAAGTACGGCAAGGAGTGGGTGCCGGCCCAGCCGAACGTCTTCAAGTCGAAGAAGAACGCGCAGGACGCGCACGAGGCGATCCGCCCGACCTCCCTCGAGCTCACGCCCGAGAGCGTGCGAAAGCACCTGAAGGACGACCAGTTCAAGCTCTACAAGCTGATCTGGGAGCGCTTCCTCGCCAGCCAGATGGCGCCCGCCCTCTACGACCAGACGAGCATCGACATCGAGGCGACGGCGAAGGACAGCACCCAGTACGGCCTCCGCGCGAGCGGTCGTATCCTCAAGTTCAGCGGCTGGCTCGAGGCCTACGGGAAGGGCGAGCCGGCGAAGGCGGCGCCTCTGGCCGGCGAGGGCGAGGGCGACGCTGCGGGCGAGAACGGTGCCGCGGGCGGCAACGGCGCGGCGGCGGACGGTGCCGTGCAGGCGGCGCGCGAGAAGGAAGGGCGCGACCTCCTCGCCGACAACGACGAAGCGACGCTGCCGGAGCTCGCCGAAGGACAGGCGCTCCACCTGGTGACGCCGCCGGGCGTCATCACCGAACAGAAGTTCACGCAGCCCCCTCCGCGGTACACCGAGGCGTCGCTCGTGCGCGAGCTCGAGGAGCGCGGCATCGGCCGCCCGAGCACCTACGCCGAGATCATCAGCAAGGTGCAGGCGCGCGACTACGTCGAGAAGATGGACGGCACGCGCTTCCGCCCGACGACGCTCGGCAAGTTCGTCGTCGACGGCCTGGTGCGCAGCGAGCTCGATTTCATGGATCCCGCGTTCACCTCGAAGATGGAGGAGGAGCTCGACGAGGTCGAGGCGGGCAAGGAGCAGCGCATCGACCTATTGAAGCGCTTCTACAAGCGCTTCCGCAGCCAGCTCGACAAGAGCAAGAAGGGCAAGCGCTGGAACCCTGATCCCGAGCCGACGGACGAGAAGTGCGAGCTCGACGGGGGCGTTATGCTCAAGCGCTGGTCGAAGAACGGCTGGTTCCTCGGCTGCAAGAACTACCCCGAGTGCAAGGGCACGCGCGACCTCGGCGCCGACGGGACGCCGGCCGTCCCCCGCGAGACGGGGATCTCGTGCGACAAGTGTGGCAAGCCGATGGTCATCCGCAGCGGGCGGTTCGGCGAGTTCCTGTCGTGCACGGGCTACCCGGAGTGCAAGAACGCGAAGCCGGTGCCGCTCGGCGTGAAGTGCCCGAAGTGCGGCGGCGACCTCATCGAGATCCGCCCGAAGAAGCGCGGCGGCAAGACGTTCTACGGTTGCTCGAACTACGCCGACGAGCGCATCAAGTGCGACTTCAAACTGTGGCAGAAGCCGATCACCGAGCCGTGCCCGAACTGCCAGGCTCCGTTCCTCGTGATGGGCGGGACTCGCCTCAAGCCAATGATCGCGTGCGCGAACAAGCAGTGCGGGTACAAGCGCCCGGTGGGCGAGCCCGCGCCGGGAGCCGCACCTGACATTGGCAGCGCCGAGGCCGCGCTCCAGCCCGGGGCGGCGTCGGAGGCTGATCAGGCCTCCTCAGGACCGCCCGCTGGGTGAGCCTCAGATGCGCGTGGCGAAGGCCACGCCGTCCCCGAGGGGCAGGACCACGGCGCAGAGCTCGGGACGCGACGCGAGCTTCTCGTTGAAGGCGCGGAGCGCCTCGGCGCGCGCCCTCTCCTCCTTCGGAGGCGAGTGCATCGCAACGGCACCGCCCCAGAGGACGTTGTCCGCAACGACGATTCCCCGGGGCGAGAGCTTCGGGACGGCAATCTCCAGATACCGCGGGTATTCCTCCTTCACGCAGTCGATGTAGATCATGTCGATAGGTGTCGAGATCCGCTGGAGTTCTGGAATCGCCATCCCCTGAACCACTTCGATGCGATCCGACAGGTCCGCCTCGGCGATGAACCCACGTGCCTCCTCGACGAGGGCGGGGTTGTACTCGATCGTCGCCACGCGCGACCCGTCGCCCGCCGCTCTCGCCATGACGATCGCGCCGTAGCCGATGTTCGTCCCGAGCTCGACGACATGCTTGGGGCGCGCGACGCGCGCGACGATCGCGAGGAAGCAAGCCACCTCCGGATCGCTGATCGGGTAGCCGCACGAGGCCGCACGCGCTTCCATCTTGACGAGCAGCGGATCCCTTTCCGGGTGAGCCAAAGGGCTCCTGGCGCCGCCGCTCGCGGCCATCGCGGCCATGGAAGCGAGCGCTCGCACGCTCGTCGAATGCAGTGCGTCAAGATACGCCGCCTGTTCGGGTCGCAGAATCGCGTCGCTCGCCTGTTTCATCGCCGCCGCCCTTCGTCGAATTTGGACCACGCTCTCGCGGAGCCGGAGACGTGTCGTCCCGCGCGACCGTACCCTACTTTTGGGGCCCGTCCGCCGGGGCTTTTTGCTCTGCTTTTCGCGCTCTGTACTGCGCGATCTTATTTCTGCGTTCGCTCCTCATCCTTTTTTGCAAACCCGTCGCCATGCGCGCGATGCTGTGGCTCGCGCCGTGTCGCGATGCACGCTCCAGCTCGGCGAAGCTGTCGTCCTCGTTGCCCAGGGCGGGGCACCGGAGGCGGAATACGCTTTGTTCGATCCGGGCGAGATCGAGCTCCTCGCGACCGAGCCCGGACGCATTCGCGAGATCGGCTATCGCACGATCGCCGCGACGGCACGCGCGCGTCTCGGCGAGCTGGGCATCACGGCGGAGCTGGCTCGCGAGACGGCGGCGAACCTGAAAGCCGCCGTGGCGCGGCCCTACGCCCGCGGCGCGGCAGTTCGCCGTGTGCTCGATCGGCTCGGACCGGGCGAGCTCTTCGAGGGAGCCACGTTCGACGCCACCACTGGACGCTACGCGGGCAAGTGGATCGACCTCGACGCGCTCGCGGGAGACCTGGCGCTGCCGCGCGCCCCGGCGTTCCTTCAGCTGCTCCACCTCGCCTCGGCCCTCGCCGAGTGCGACGACGAGACGCCGGTCGTGCTGGCGACGTCGCAGGTCAGCGCCGAGCTGCGTCCGGGCGAGCGAACCTACAAGCGCGTGGCACTCGAGACCCCCGCGGCGGTATCGAACGCGCTGCGCGCCCTCAAGCCGCGGGATCGGGAAGGCAGCGAGATTGGCCCGGGCAAGCAGGAGGTCGTCGACTGGGCACGCGATCGCGCGCGAGTCATGCCGGCGGCACGCGACCGCATGGCCGCGGTCGAGGCCGCGCTCGACACGCGGGATGCGCCTGTACGCGGGCCCCTGGCGGACACCGAGCTCTGGGCGCTCGAGACGAAGCTCTCCGCGGGCGACGTGAGCGGCGTGAGCGATCGCCTCGATGCGTTCGAGCGGCGTCGCGGGCGGCTGCCCGGGACGACGTACCTGCGCGCGCGGCTGGCGCTGATGAACGGCACCGAAGATCCGAAGGGGATCGCCGAGCGCGTGTCGGCGCTCTCGACGTCGATGGCGGCGTTCCACGAACTGCAGCTGCTGGCGGCGCAGGCCTGGCTCGCGGCAGGAGACGCGAGGCGTGCCCGCGCCTTCGCGCGCGACCTGCTGGAGAACAAGATGGCCAGCGACGACCTGCGGATGCGCGCCTTCGAGGTGCTCGAAGACGCCGGGCAGTCATCGTCCAGCATGGCCCATGCCGCGACGCCGACCTCGCAGGCCTCGCCCGAGTCGACGGCGCCGGCGACGAGGTCGTCGCGTCCGGACATCCCCCCGTCGAGCGGGAGTACCGGGTCGAAATTGCGGCCCGAAAGCGCGCCGGGCAGCGACCGAGCGTCGAGCACGCCGCGCTCGCCCATGCCTCCGATGCGCCCCTCGCAATCGAGCGACCCGCAGGTGCGCCCCGCGGATCCGCGCGGCGGACCGCGGCGCTCGATGCCTGCTGGCGCGTCCATGCCTCCCTATCGGCTCGAGACGCGCTCGGACACGCCCCTTTCGTGGCCTCCTTCTGCCGACGTCGAAATCGAGCGCGTCGAGGCCCTCGCGCTGCCGCCAGGGCTCAAGGCCGAACCGCCGCCGTTCGACGAGGTGCCGCGCACCCCGGGCGCCGCGCGCCTGTCGTTCACGTACCTGGCGCGCGAGCTCGCGCGAGAGCTCCGCGTCCGCCACGGGATCGAGCTGCGCAGCGACCTCGAGGGGCTCGAGACCGCACAGCGCTACCTCCGCGAGGCGCTGTCCGACGGGCGCGTCCGCTCGCCGGAAGAGGAGCGCGAAGTCATGCGCGTGGCGGCGCTCCTCGCCGAGCTCCTCAGCCGGCACCTGGGCGCCCGATGGGTGGACCTCGAGTCCCCGGAGCCGGGCAAGTGGTCGATGCTCGTGCCGTGCCGTAGCGGAGCGGCGCAAGTCCTCCGTATATGGCCGATCGGCCGAGTCTTGCGTTTCGTCGCGATGGGGCACAAAGAGAGAGACCTGGTCAGCTACTATCTGGAACTGGAACTGCGCGCTCGCTGAGCGCCTCGCCTGCCCCCAATGTCGTTCGTACGCAAGCCGGAAAACGTTTTGCATATCGCGCCCGAGCGCGAAGAAGCCGTCGACGAGACGAGCGACGAGACCTTCGATCGCGCCGCCTTCGCGCGCCACGCGCTCGACATCGTTCGCCCGCAGCGCACCACCGTCGCGATCTGCGAGGGCGCCTCGCGAATGCGCATCGAGTCGGGGCGCGTCTGGGGCCGCCCGAAGGGCACTCGGTGGGCGATGCTGGCGATCCCTCCGCGCGCGTCTCGGCGGGCTATCGCGCTCGCGGTCGCGGAGCTCGCGAGCGTCCCCCCACCCTACGCGCTCGACGTCCTGCTCGCATGAGCGAGCGCGCGCCGAACTACGTGACGCGCGAGGGCGCGAAGAAGCTGCAGCAAGAGCTGGCCAACCTGCGCTCGAGCCAACGGCCGAAGATCGTGCAAGAGGTGGCCGACGCCGCCGCCCAGGGCGACCGGAGCGAGAACGCCGAGTACATCTATGGCAAGCGAAAGCTTCGCGAGATCGACCGGCGCATTCACTGGCTGACCAAGCGGCTGGAGAGCGCGACTGTGGTCGAGCCGCGCACCGACGGGGTCCAGCAGGTGTTCTTCGGTGCGTTCGTCGAAGTGGAAGACGAGGAGGGCGTGCGGGCAACCTACCGCATCGTGGGCGAGGACGAGATAGACCTCGACAAGGGCCATATCTCGTGGCGTTCGCCGCTCGGCCGCTCGCTGCTCTCCAAGCGCTGCGGCGATGCGGTCTTGCTCCGCCGCCCGAGCGGCGAGGTGGAGCTCACGATCCTTGGCGTTCGTTATGGATAGCAGCGCACCCATCCCGCACGCCCATCCGCTACGGAGCGCGTGCGTTCTGGGGTAGGAAGCTACGGCAAAAGTCCTCCGTTTGGGCTGGTCCATCCCGCGGTGCTGCGGTAGGAAGAGGGGTGCGCGCGCTGTCTCCTGCACGCAACCTGGCTTTTCTCGCGGGAGGCGCGGCGGCCGCGTCGATGGCCGTGGCCATGGCCCGTCCCGAAGGCGCGGCGCCCGGCGCGGGTCGAACGGCGCTTGCCGAGAGGATGGCTACCCGGCAAACCGTTCGTCCGAGCGCGACCGCCCCGGTCGACTCGACCGCGCGCGCGGAAGAATGCCCGGCGGACATGGTGCTCGTGGACGGCGACTGGTGTCCGCGCGTCGAACAGCGGTGCCTCCGCTGGATGGATCCCCCCGGGCGCTACCACCGCTACCGTTGCGCCGAATACGAGCGCCCCGCGCGCTGCCTCGCCCCCCGCGTGCACGAGCGCTTCTGCATCGATCGCCGCGAGCGGACGGAGGCGTCGACCGGGCTACCCCTGAACGTCCAGTCGTGGACGGACGCGAAGCGCGCGTGCGAGGCGGACGGCGCCCGCGTCTGCATGGATAGCGAGTGGACGTTCGCGTGCGAAGGCGAAGACATGCGCCCTTACCCGTACGGCTGGCAGCGTGCGGCCGCCCTCTGCAACGCCGACCACACGGACCTCCTGGTGGACGGCCAGCCCTGGCGACTACGCGACGAGCGGACCCGCGCGGGATCGCATCCCGCGTGCGTGAGCCCGTTCGGACTCGTCGACATGGCGGGCAACGTCGCCGAGTGGGTGAGCGTCGACGGGCACCCCGAGGGGTCGTCCGTCGTGCAGAAGGGCAACTGGTGGCAGCCGGGCAAGCACGCCTGCCGCGACGAACAAGCGGGGCACAACCGGTTCTACAAGGGCACCGAGACGGGATTCCGCTGCTGCGCCGCATCGGCGCCCCGGGATTGAGCCGCGAGCCGGGAGCGCCATGCCTCGATGCTGACGGGGATCGTTTATGCGGCGTGCGCTTTAATCTGGGGGACGACCTGGTTCGCGATCCGCCGCTGCATCGGCGGCGGCGGCTACCCGACGTTCAAGGCGGCCGCGCTTCGCTTCGCGATCGCCGGCGCGATCCTGGGCGCGCTGTACGCGATGGGCTGGGGCCGGCCCGGCCCGCGGTCTCTGCGGCAACTCGGCGCGCTCGTCGCGTGCGGTGCCCTGAGCGCGCTCGGGTACGGCCTCGTATACGCCGGCGAGCAGAGCATCTCCGGCGGGCTCGCGGCTGTGATCTACGGCACGTTCCCCCTGTGCACGGCGCTCATCGCGACGCTCGGACGCGTGGAGGCCGTGTCGCGACGCGCCCTCGCGGGTTCGGCCGTCGCCCTCTTGGGCATCGGCGCCGTCTTCGCGGATCGCCTCGAGGTCTCTCGCACCCAGGGCGCCGGCGTCCTGCTGGTCCTCGCGTCGGTGGTCGTCTCCTCGCTCTACTCGGTCCTCTTGAAGCACGTCGCGTCCGATGTCCATCCGCTCGCGGCGACGGGCGTCTTCCTCGGGACCGCGGCTGTGGTGCTCGGCGCCGCCGCCCCGTGCAT
>CALKVG010000442.1 GCA_937998045.1 uncultured Myxococcales bacterium | reverse complement strand
ACCGTGTCCCGCCCTCGATGCACCGTGTCCCGCCCGAGGCACGCTGCGCCGACCCCTCGCCAGTCCCTGTCGAGCCCGCGACACACCGGGTCGCGTCCGTCGCTCCTTACGTCGCGGCCGCCGTCACGAACGCGGCGTGCATCGCTCGCTGCGTCGCGGCCAGCTGTTCCCCGTCGACGGTCGCCGCCAAGCGCAGCGGGCCCGCGTGCACGGCGCGCGGGCGCGCGCCGCATGCGTCGAGCGCCGCGAAAAACCGCGGCAGCTCCCCCGCGAGGCCGGTCCCGACGACGCTCACGACCGCGCACCCCTCCGCGAGCGACACCGCCGGGCCGAGCCGCTCGTCGAGGCGCGCGCGGCACCGGTCCCAGTCGGGCACGTTGAGCAGCGGAATCGCGCACGTCGCGGAGTCCCCTGCGGCCGCCACATCGAGCAGCCCCATCTCGAGCTCCGCCGCCAGCGCAGCGAACGCCCGAAACTCGCCCGACGCGACGCGCGCGAAGACGATCCGGTCGAGCCCCACGACGGCCCGCGTTCCGGCGTGCGACGGCACGTCTCCGGTCATGCCGGAGCGCGGTCGAAACCCGGGTGCGCGCTCGACGCACACCGTCTCGCGACCGCCGGACGCCGGGTCGCTCGTCCTGCGCGCGTGAATCGCGATCCCCGCGCGGCGCGCCCACTCGACCGCCTGCGCGTTCAGCACCTTCGCCCCCGCTTCGGCCATCTCCTGCAGGCTGGCGAGATCCACCTCGGGCAGGTGCACGGCGTCCGGCACGAGGCGCGGATCCGCCGAGTAGACGCCGTCGACGTCGCTGTAGATCTCGCAGTGCGCCGCGCCGAGGGCCGCCGCCAGGGCGACCGCCGTCGTGTCGCTCCCTCCGCGCCCGAGGGTCGTGATCTCGCGCCGCGCGCTCATCCCCTGGTAGCCGGCGACGATCACGATGCGACCGCGCGCGAGCTCCTCCTCGATGCGGTGGGGGCGCACCTCGAGGATGCGCGCGTCGAAGTGGCGGTCGGTCGTGAGGATGCCGCTCTGCGACCCGGTGAAGCTTATCGCCGCCTCGCCGCGCGATTGAATCGCGATCGACAGGAGCGCCATCGAGACGCGCTCGCCGGTCGATACGAGCATGTCGAGCTCGCGACGCGGCGGGTCCCCGGCCACTCGCTTGGCGAGCGCGAGCAGCTCGTCGGTCGTCTTGCCCATCGCGCTGACGACGACGACGACGTCGTTGCCCGCGCGTTTCGCTTCGACGACGCGATCGGCGACCGCGCCGATCTTCTCGACGCTCGCGACCGACGAGCCGCCGTACTTCTGAACGAGGACCGCCATCGTCTCCCCGGAGGAACGCTCCGCGAGCGAATACCATGCCCGCGGCCCTCGGGCCAAAACGGGGCTCGGACCGTGGCCAGTCCGTACTAGTATGGGAACGATGAGGGAGCACGACGTCCTCGTTTTCCTGCTGTCGCTGGCCGTGCTCCTCAGCGCCGCGAGGTTCCTCGGCGAGCTCGCGCGCCGCCTCGGCTTTCCGCTGGTATTTGGCGAACTTGCGTCGGGCATCCTCATCGGGCCCACAGTGCTCGGTCGCATCGCCCCGGGCGCACAGAAGTGGCTCTTTCCCGGCGGCGTCCCGGCGAACATGCTCGCCGGCTACACCAACGTCGCGGTCGTCCTGCTCCTCGTCGTCGCCGGCCTGGAGGTCAACCTCGGCATCGTGCGCCGGCGCGGGCGAAGCGCGCTCCTCACGAGCCTCATGGGCATCGCGATGCCGCTCGCGGGGGGCGTCGTCCTCGGCGTCCTTTTGCCCGACTCCGATCTGGTGCGCCCCGATCACCGCATGATCTTCGCGCTCTTCGTGGGCGTCGCCCTCTCCATCTCCGCCCTGCCCGTCATCGCCAAGACGCTGCTCGACCTCGGCCTCTTCAAGACCGACATCGGCCTCCTCGTGATGGCCGCGGCGATGATCGACGACCTCGCCGGCTGGCTCGCGTTCTCCGTTCTCCTCGGCCCGATGCAGGGCGGCGCGGTGAACGTCCTCTCGGTCGTGCGGTCGATCGCGCTCACCGTGGGCTTCGTCGCGCTCGCGCTGACCCTCGGGCGGCCGCTCCTCGGGCGCCTCATCGTGAAGCTGCAGGCGGACCACCACTCCGGTCCGCGCCGCGTCCTCTCGCTCATCATCCTGCTCGCGCTCTTCGGCGCGGCCTTCACGCAGGGGATCGGGATTCACGCCGTCTTCGGCGGCTTCGTCGTCGGCGTCGTCGTGGGCGACGCGCGCCACCTGAAGGAGCGGACGCGCGTCATCGTGCACGACTTCGTGACGAACATCTTCGCGCCTGTCTTCTTCGCGAGCCTGGGGCTCCGAGCGGACTTCGTGAAGTCCTTCGATCTGCGCCTCTGCGTCCTCGTCTTCCTCATCGCGAGCGCGGCGAAGATCGTCGGCTGCGCGCTGGGGGCACGCGCCGGCGGTCTGCGGTGGCGCCCCGCCGCGGCGGTGGGCTTCGGGCTGAACGCGAGGGGCGCGATGGAGATCATCCTCGCGCTCCTGGCGCTCGAGGCGGGACTCCTACGCGAACAGATGTTCGTCGCGCTCGTCGTGATGGCGCTGGCGACGTCGCTCATCAGCGGGCCCACGATGAAGTGGATGTTGCGCGGGCAGGACGACGAGAACCTCGCGGCCCTCCTCAAGCGCGGCGCGTGGTTGGGAAAGCTCGATGCGTGGTCGCCGAGCGAGGCGATACAACAGCTGGCCAGGGCGCTGGGCAAACAGCTCGGCGACGGCGGAGACAGGGCGTGCCGGGCGGTGCTCGACCGCGAGGCGGTCGCGCCGACGGGCCTCGGAGACGAGGTCGCGGTCCCGCACGCGGTCATCCCGGGGCTGAATCGACCGCTCCTGGGGCTCGGCGTCTCGCCCGACGGCATCGATTTCAACGCGCCCGACAGCAGGCTGTCGAAGATCGTCTTCCTCTTGCTCATGCCGCCGCGGGCGCACGATCTGGAGGTGCGCATCCTCGCTCAGATCGCCCGCGCGGCCATCGAGCCGAAGGCGCGTGAGCGCCTCATGAAGGCCGCGAGCCTCCCCGAGGTGTGCGCGCTCTTGTCCGAGGTGCGACCGCGCGCCGAGTCGATCTCCCGGCGGGCGAGCCTGGCGGACATCTAGGACGCGGCGGCCTGCGAGTCGTCGACGGCGAGGATGTCGCGCACCGCGAGGGCGGCGGCGGCGCGGACGCGGGCGAGGACGCGGTCTCCGTCGCAGGCGAGGAAGACCGTCTCGGTGACGTTCCAGCCGACGACGGGGACCTCGCGCAGAGCGTCGCGCTCGAAGTGGCGGCGGGCGGCCGCGACCGGGCCGAAGACGACGAAGTCGGCGCGCGCGGCGAACTCCAGCGCGCAGCCGACGGTCTGGACTTCGTGCGCGATCGTGCGCTCTTCGGGGCGAAGCGGGCAGTCGTCGCTCGCGGGGACGAAGCGTTCGCCGCCGCTCTGCGTCGGGCCGAGGAAGGGCAACGCGCGAACGCGGTCGGGGGTGAGCGGCAAGGGTCCCATCTTCTCGATGAACGACGGCCGGGCGAGGAGACCGGACCGGAGCTCGCCGACCGCTTCGCAGGTCCACGCCGAGGGCCGGCTCTGCAGCCCGCCCGGTACGACGGCCATTTCGAACGCGTTCTCGGCCACCGACGCGCGCAGCACCGCGGGAGCCATCTCGAGCCCGCGCACGCGGATCCACGGATTGTTCAGCGCCAGCAAGGGGAGGATGTCGCTCATCAAGTACGGCGGGGCGGCGATCGACACGTCGACCTCCGGGCCTTCGTCCTCGCGCGCGCCGCTCGTCGCGCGGAGCTCCTCGACCGCGTTCGCGATGCGCGGGAGCATTCGACGGGCGGCCGCCGTGGGGGCGACGCCGCGGGCGCCGCGCGACAAGAGCCGCACGCGATACAGCCGCTCGAGGCGGGAGACCGCCTTGCTCACTTGCGACGGCGTCACGCGAAGCTCGCGCGCAGCGCCGGAGATCGTTCCACTGCGCTGCACGGCCAGCAGCGTCATCAGGTCAGCCAACCGAAGTTCAAGGAGTGCGCCCATAGGGGCGATACGCCGGCGCCGGCCCAAAGTTTCACCGGACCGAAAAGGCTGCCACACCAAAGCCGCCCGCCACCCACACCACGCCGCGGGCTTCGTCGAACGCCATGGCGTGGACGCGCCCGTCGGCGTCGGGGTCGCCGCTGGCGGGACCGATGCGTGCGACCACCGAAGGCTGCGCCGCGCCGTCCACGCGGACGAGGGCGGTCGTGTCGTCGGCCGCGGAGTACGTCGCCGCGACGAGCGTGCCCTCGTCGTCAACGAAAACGATAGCCGTTACACGGCCTTCCCACACGAACTCTCGCGCGGAATCTCCGCTGCGGCCGACGGCCACCCCGCCCAAACGCGCGGCGTAGGCGAGGTGGTCTCCGCGGACGGCGAGGAGGGCCGGCGACGCCGCCTCGGGGCCGGCCACGGGTTCGCGCCGGAGCGTCGGGCCGGCGGCGCCGCGCAGGATGCACTCGGGGCATTCTGCCTCGCCGACGACCAGGGCAGCGAGCAACGTCCCGGCGCGCGCGAGGGCGGCGACCGCGCCCGGGACGGCGCACCGCTGGAGGGAGACGGCGGCGCTGTCGAGGACCATGAGGCCGCCGGTGCGGGTCCGCAGCCAGACCGTGCCGGAGGCGACGACCGCTTCGACCGCGGAGACGGCGTCCGCCACCGCGGCGAAGGAGGCTCCCCCGTCGCGCGATACGAGCACGCCGCCGCCTTCGAGGCCCGCGGCCACGACGTCGCGCTCGATCGAGAGGCCGCGCACCGCGCCGGGATCGAGGCCGCGCGCGGGGAGGCCCTGGCAAGTGCCTTCGAGGTCGACGCGTGCGAGCTCGGGGGCGCCGCTCTCGTTGCGGGCGGCGACGAGGGCGCCGCGCGGCGCGCAGTCGACGGCGGTCGCGCCGCCGAGCGCGACGGGCGCTCCGACGCGTGCCCAGGGCTGGCCGGCCCACGGCAAGCCGAGCGGCTCGTCGGCCGCGAAGCCGGCGTCGACGAGGGACGCTTCGTCGACGTCGCCGTCCTCGTCCGCGTCGAGCTGGGGAAGGTCGGACTCGCGGAGTTCTTCGTCCGCGTCGAGCGGGCCTTCGTCGCCGCCGTCGAGGTCGCCGCGTTCGGGAGCGTCGCCGAAGCCGAAGTCGTGGTCGCCGGGTGAGGGATCGTCCGCCTCGTCGTCCGGGTCTCGACCGACCTCCGGCGAAGCCGGAGGCGCGCCGTCCGGCGCGGCTCCCTGTTTGCCGAAGTCGACCAGCGCGATGTCGCCGAGGTCTAGGTCGGGCGCGTCGGCGGGCTCCTCGAGCCAGCCGGACTCGGCCTCCTCGAGATCGAGCTCGCTCGCGTCCGCCTCGGCGTCCTCGCCGGTCGAGTCGTCGAGGGAAGGATCGCCCTCGGCGTCCTCGACCAGGTCCTCGAACGTCGGCTCCGGTTCGGGCTTGTCCTGCGCATCCCCATCGAGCGGCGGCAGCGGGTCCAGCTCTTCGTCCAGGTTTGGACCACGCTCTGGCATAGCCAGAGGCGTGCCGTCCAGGTTTGGACCACGCTCTGGCGGAGCCAGAGGCGTGCCGTCCACCTGCGGACTACGCTCTGGCATAGCCAGAGGCGTGCCGTCTTCCGGGCCGCCGGTCGGTCCCCCAAACGACAAACCTGCCCTAGGCATTGCCCTGGGAGTGAGTACCGGGTCAGGGACCTTTGTCAAATAGGGTACGGTGGGGCTCTCGATGACCGCCGCTCCGGCCGTCTGCACACGCGCGCTCTCGCGGAGTTATGGCTCGCTGAAGGCGCTCGACGAGCTCGACCTGGAGGTTGCGCGCGGGCAACTCTTCGCGCTCCTCGGACCCAACGGCGCGGGAAAGAGCACGACCATCGCGATCCTGACGACGCTCCTCGCGCCCACGTCGGGTGAGGCGATGGTTGCGGGCTGGGACGTCGTGCGGAGCCCGCGCCAGGTGCGCGCGTCGATCGGCGTCGTCTTCCAGGAAATCTCGCTGGATGATCGCCTGACTGCGCGCGAAAACCTCGAGTTTCACGCGATGACGCACGGGATCGACGCGTCGCGGCGATCGCCGCGGATTGCCGAGGCGCTGGCGTCGGTCGGTCTCTCGTCGGCGGCGGGCAAGCGCGTGCGCGCCTTCTCGGGAGGGATGAAGCGGCGGCTCGAGATCGCGCGC
The DNA here is from genome assembly GCA_937998045.1 of uncultured Myxococcales bacterium. Lineage (GTDB taxonomy): Bacteria > Myxococcota_A > Polyangia > Polyangiales > Polyangiaceae > Palsa-1150. The sequence goes on along the minus strand of CALKVG010000442.1, from coordinate 11,159 downwards.
GCGATGCTGCACGAACCGGCGGTGCTCGTCCTCGACGAACCGACGGTCGGGCTCGACCCGCAGACGCGGCGAACGGTCTGGGAGCAGCTTGCGGCAATCGCTGCGACGCGCGAGCGTACCGTCTTCGTGACGACGCACTACATGGACGAAGCCGAACGCTGCGACGACGTCGCCATCGTCGACCATGGCAGGCTCATCGCGCGCGGCTCGCCTGCGGCGCTCGTCGCGCGCGCGGGCGGCGAGCGCCTGGTCGTGCGCACCGAGGACGACGCGAAGGCCGCGGCTCACGCCCAGGCCCTCGGCTGGCGCGTGGGGAACGACGCGGGGCGCCTGGTCATCGAGGGCGATCGACCCGAGGCGATGCTCGCGCGCCTGGCGGAGCGCGCCGCCGGGATCCGCGAGGCAACCATCGTGCGACCGAAGCTCGAGGACGCGTTCGTCGCGCTGACCGGCCGCGAGCTGCGCGACGTCCGAGAAGAGGGCGGCGACCGCGCCGCGATGGCGACGAACCTGCGTGCGCGCGGCCGACGATGAAACGTACAGCGTAGGAAGAAGAACGACAGAAATTGGCCAGATGTGCTGGTGGCGCATGGCTTTCGCGGGTACATCGGGGCAAAAGGTTGCGCGCCGAGAAGTGGAGGTATCGCGATGAGTCAGCGCGAGAACATGCGACGCGAGCTGAAGGATCTGGCGAAGCTGGCGGCCACCATGCCGAAGGAGCCGCCAAGCGCGTCGCCCGCGCTTTCGCCGCCGCCGGGGCGTTCCGACGGCACGTCGGCGGCTTCGCCGGAGCGGGGTCGAAATTCGGGGACGCAGGCGGACGCGCCGCCTGCCGATACGCGGAGCGCGGCGCATCTCACGGTGCCGCCCGTGGTCGCACCGGACGCGCCGAGCGGCTCGGAGTCCCCCTCGGCGGCGCCGTCGGCGGCGCCGCGCACCCTGCGGCAGGTCGCGCTCGTACTCGGCGTGACGGCGGGTCTGCTGGTCGCGGCGACCGGAGGAGTGGTCGTCGGGCGGGGTCTTCATCGCGGCGGCGAGCCTTCGGGGGCGGCGACCGCCGCGGCGATCGCGACTCCGGCGGAGGCGCCGCTCGTGCCGGGTGCGGCGGGCGCGGCGGGGCCTGGGTCGGACGGGAAGCCCGCAGCGGCAGGCGCGGCGGCGACCGGGGCGGCTTCGGGCGGCGCGCCAGGTGCACCGGCCGCGAGTGCCTCTTCGGCGGCGGCCGCGGAGACGGCGGCGACGTCGACGGCGACGGCCGGCGCGCACGCGGCAGCGCCTGCGCCGGTCCGTAAAGCGCCGGTCCCGAGGCCCGTCGCGAAGCCGGCAGCGGTCCCGCAGGCGGCGCCCGCGGCCGGGCACGACTCGCTCGACGACGCGATCCGCAAGGCGGTCGCCAGCCAGCCGAAGAACTGACGCGGGGAGACTGCCTGCGCCGGACCCCCAGGGGCCGGGAACGCGGACGCACACGTCTCATCGTGAATGTGAAGGAGCACGTTCACGGGAACGTGCCCGGACACGGGCACGCTCCCCGTCGTGTACAGTCCGGCTGCGTGTCCCCGCTCGCGACCGACCTCGCCGCCGTGGTGGCGCTCAGCCGCCGCGACCTCATCCGCTTCTTCCGTGACCGGAGTCAAATCCTTGGCGCCGTCGGCCGGCCGGCGATCTGGATGCTGCTCTTCGCGACCGGGCTGCACCACGCGTTCTCGAGCGATCTGGACTCGCGCATTGGCTATAAGCAGTTCGCGTACGCCGGCGCGATCGCGATGACCATCCTGTTCGGCGGGATGTTCCAGGGTGTGACGATTGTCTGGGACCGCGAGTTCGGGATGCTGCGCGCCGTTCTGGTTGCGCCCGTCTCGCGCACGGCCATCGTCCTCGGGAAAACGCTCGCCGGGGCGTGCGTCACGCTTCTCCAGGGGTTCGCGGCCGCAGCGTTCGCCCCGCTGGTCGAGGTCCACTTCGGCGCGTTCGACGCGGTGCGCCTCCTGGCCGCGATGGCGGTGATGGCGCTCGCCGTGACGGCCCTGGGCGTGACCGTCGGCAGCCGGATGCGGACGTTCGAGGGGTTCGGCGTCATCTCGAATTTCGTCGTGTTGCCGCTGTACTTCCTCTCTGGCGGGGTCTTCCCGACGAGCGGCCTTCCGCCGTGGATGCACGCGCTGGTGCTGGCGAACCCGGTAACGTACGGGGTCGACCTCATGAGAGCGTCGATCGGGCAACCGCACGCGTTCGCGGCGACCATCGATGTCGGGGTGCAGGCCGTCTTCGCGACGGCCATGTGTCTCGCGGCGCTCGGCGCCTTCCGGCGCGCGGCGGGCTGAAGTCCGCGCAGGGCAGCCGGCGCGCGACGACACGCGTGTCCCCCTGTGTCGTCGTTGCGACTCCTGTGGAAAGTGCGACGCACAGGTCAGGGCTCTGGGGCGCGTTTCGTTCGCGAGAGGCCTGGAATTTTGTGCGGCACGGAGCGTGCTTCATGTGTCGGCGTCGAGCAGCTTCCATGTCGCAACGCGCCCACTTCTGGCTTCGCATCGTCGGCCTCACCGTCATCCTCGCAGCCGAATTCGGCCCGCGTCTGTGGACGGCCGCCGCAGGCAGTGCGCTGACGCCCGTCGCTGCCGCAGGCGTTGCGCGGTAGGACTTCGCAGATCCGCCACGGAAGCCCCTGGCATTCGGCTCAGGGGGTGAGGCATGGGCAGCTCAGCGGCTGCCGACGGTTGCATTGGCCAGCCCGGCGCGTAGCCTCCTGCACCTGTCGATGCGCCTGCTGCTCCTGTCTCGCAACGCGACGCTCTATTCGACGAGCCGCCTCGTTCTGGCAGCCCGCTCGCGAGGTCACGAGGTCTCGGTGGCCGACCCGCTGGATCTCCGGATCGTCATCTCGCAGGGCCGCCCCTCCCTGTTCCTCGGCGACCTGGCCGTCCCGCACGCAGACCTCGTCTTGCCGCGCATCGGCGCCTCGATCACGAACTACGGTCTTGCCGTCGTGCGTCAATTCGACCTGATGGGCGTACCCGTCCTGAACACGGCGCTCGCGATCGCTCGGTCGCGCGACAAGCTGCGCGCGATGCAGCTCCTCACGAAGAAGAACATCGACGTCCCGGTGACGGTCTGCGCGCGGACGCCGGATTCGATCGACCAGGCGCTCTCGCACGTGGGCGGGGCGCCGTGCATCGTGAAGCTGCAGCAGGGCGCTCAGGGGATCGGGACGATGATCGCCGAGACGCCGCAGGCGGTGACGTCGCTGCTGGAGACGCTCTGGGCCATGGGCCAGGACATCGTGCTGCAGCAATACATCGCCGAGGCCAACGGCCGCGACCTGCGGGCCATCGTCGTCGGCGGGCGCGTCGTCGCCGCGATGCGTCGCCAGGCGAAGGCCGGCGAGTTCCGGTCGAACCTGCACCGCGGCGGCCTCGGGGTGCGCGTGGTCCTCGATACGGCGTACCGGCGCGCGGCGATCGCGGCCACTCGCGTGATGGGGCTCGAGGTCGCCGGGGTCGACATGCTCGAAACGCGCGAGGGGCCGAAGATCCTCGAGATCAACAGCTCGCCCGGCCTGGAGGGCATCGAGCGAGCGAGCAGCGTCGATGTCGCAGCGGCGATCGTGGCGCACGCGGAGAGGTACTTCGCGCGGCGAAAGCACCGCCGGCGTACGACGCTCGACGACGAGCGCCGGCACACGCGTCTGCGCGCGCTCGCTTCGTCGCGGCGCGGCGCGGGCCTCAACGGCAGCGGCTGAGGCGCGCCGTCCGTGGGAGCGCCGCTGCGGATCGAGTGGCACGGCGAGGTCGCCGTCTGGACGCTCGACCGGCCGGAGGCGAAAAACGCGCTCGACTGGGCGACGTTCGCGGCGCTCGGTCGCGCGATCGCGGAGGCGGCGGACAACCCCCGGCTGCGCGCCGTAATCCTGACGGGCGCGGGCGGAGCGTTCGCGTCGGGGGGCGACCTGCGCGAGCTGCGGAGCGCGCTCGGAGCGGAGGACGCCGGGCGCCTGGCGGAGGCCGGACGCGGCGTGTGCGACGGGCTGGCGGAGCTCGCGGTGCCGGTCGTCGCGGCGTTGCCGGGTCCGGCCATCGGAGGCGGCGCGGAGCTCGCGATGGCGTGCGACCTGCGCATCGCCGACCCTGCGGCGACGCTTTGCTTCAAGCACGCGCGGATGGGGGTGACGACCGCCTGGGGGATTCTGCCGAAGCTGGTCGTCGTGGTCGGGCACGCGACGGCGTCGCGCTTGCTGCTGACGGGGCAGACGCTGGGGGCGCAGGAGGGGCTGCGCGTGGGCGTGTTCGACGCGATCGCCGAGGAAGGCGGCTGCGTGGCCGCGGCGCTCGGATGGGCGGGCGACGTCGCGAGAGGAGCGCCGGGCGCGGTTCGCGAGCTGAAGGCGATGCTGCGCGAGGCCACCGCCGGTTCGCCGGAGCTCCGCGCGAGCGAGCGTCGGCGCTTCGTCGCGAGCTGGACGAGCGACGATCACCGCGAGGCGGTGCAGGCATACTTCGCGGGCCGCGGGCCGACGTGGTCACGCGGGGGCTAAGGCCTGGCATCGGAGCCCCCACGAGAACGTCCCCTCGTCACATCGTGCCGCCAGGCGCGACGCGACGTCGGACGGAGAAATCAGCCGTGATGGCCGGCGACCTCGGCCAGGAGGAACGCGTTGGGGACCTCCTGAAGGGGCGCCGCGGCCCAGCGCTCGCCGGCGCGCGTGCGGACGACGACTTCCCCCGCCTCGGCGTCGACAGCCCCCACGTCGAGCCACGGCAGCGTGCGGTCCGCGACGGCGAGGCCACGCTCGCTCGCGGCGAACGGCCCGAACCGGACGGAGCCCCCTTCGGCCAGGCGCTCCTGGACCGACGCCAGCTGGTGGTCGACCATGCGCGTGCGTACCTCGTCCACCAGATGATCGACGCCGGCGATCGCTGCGCCGATCGCCATGCGCGCTCCTCCCGTCGTCGCCAGGACGTGCCGCTCGACGCGCTTGCCCGCCTCGTCCCAGAACGCCGTGAGCGATCGCATCTCGTCCCAGCGCGCAGCCTGCCCCGTGCGAAGGTCGACGAGGCCGTTCGCGTGCACGCGGAAGACCTCGGCCCCGCCGACGGCGGCCGTGTGGGCGATGAGCGCGACGCTCAGGACGAAGAGCGTCGCCACCGCGACGACGGAGAAGGTCGAGTTGAACCAGTGCGTGAGGAGGTCCTGGCGCGCGAGCCAGACGCCGTACGCGAGGAGGAGCACGAACGGCGCGGCCGCCCAGATGACGTGGCGTGCGGCGTCGACGCGGTACGACCGAAGCGACGGGCCCAGCCAGTCGGGAGCTTCGAGGCGAGCCGTAGGGCGAGGGGCACGGAGACGGTACGGCGCGGTCATGATTGTTCTTAATATGAACCGCGGCCGAGCGTCCTGGGGGGATCCTTTCGCACTTCGTCCAGAGCGGCGATGAAGGCCCTCATTTCGTCGTCGGTCGTGTAGAAATGGGGGCTCACGCGAAGGCCGCAGCGAGGGCGGTAGTCGTGGAAGAAGCGCCTGCGGACGAGCTCTCGCGAGACGACCTCGGCGCCGGGAAAGTCGAAGCAGACGGTGCCGCCGCGGGCCTCGTCGGCTCGAGGCGTGTTCACGACGAAGCCGCGCGCCTCGACGAGCTCGCGCAGGAGCTTCGTCTGCCGGAGCGACTTCGCTCGGATGCGCTCCACGCCGAGCTTCGCGACGATCTCCCAGCCGGCGCTGGCCATGTAGACCGACGAGACGGGCATCGTCCCGCCGATCATGCGCCACACGTCGCCGGCGTAGCGCATCGGCCCCATGTCGAACGCGAAGGGCTCGGCGTGGGAGAACCACCCGGTCGCCATCGGCTCGAGTCGTCCGAGCAGATCCGGGCGCACGTAGAGGTACGCTGCGCCCGGCCCGCCGCACACCCACTTGACCGAGCCGCCGCACGCCAGATCGCAGCCCCACTCGGCGAGACGAAGGGGCACCGTCCCGGCGGACTGGTACACGTCGAGGAGCACCATCGCGCCGACGGCGTGCGCACGCTCGATGATGCGGCGCGCGTCGTACATCGCGCTCGAACGAAAGAGCACGTGGCTGATGGGCACGATGAGCGTCCGCTCGTCGATGGCCTCGAGAAGCTTCTCGGTCGGCGGGTGGATCCCGTCCTCGCTCGGAACAACGACGACCTCTGCGCCGCGACGCTGCTGCTGCTGCCAGACGTAGTGCACCGTCGAGAAATTGAGGTCGTCGTAGACGACCTTGTTTCGCGGGCCAGCGAACGTGAAGCACGAGGCGACGACGCTCTGCGCGACCGACACGTTCGGCAGCGTGCAGACGGTGCCCGGCGCGACGCCGAGCACCGAGGCGATGCAGTCGCCGAGCGCGCGTACCGCCGGCAGCCAGTGCTCTCCCCACGAGGCGATCGAGTCGTTCTCCCATTCGTCGGCGAAGCGCACGGCGTTGTCGCGCGCGGCCGCGGGCATCGCGCCGAGCGAGTGGCTTATGAGGTGTATGCCCTTGGCGAGCGTGGGGAACTGGGGGCGTACGGCCAAAAGGTCGTCTTCGGGGTTGGCGGACATTTCGCGGGGCATGCTGGCGCGGCGAAGGGCGTGGGGGCAAGAGTGCGCTAGGATGCGGACGCGCCGCGCGCCGCTCGAGGCAAAGCAAGCGTCGTACAAGCGGCTACGGTCGAGCAAGCGCCGAGAAAGCCATGTCCAAGTCCCCAGTCGGTTACTACGGCCCCTTCGGCGGGCGATTCGTCGCCGAGACGCTCATCCCTGCGCTCGACGAGCTCGCCGAGGCGTTCGGCACGATCGTGCGCGGTGAGGCCTTTCAGGACGAGTGGCGCGGCCTGCTCGCTAGGTACGTCGGGCGGCCGACTCCGCTGGGCGAGGCCCGGCGGCTCGCTCGTGCCATCGACCCGGAGGGCCGCGCCCTAGGCAAGCTCTGGCTCAAGCGCGAGGACCTCTGCCACACCGGCGCGCACAAGATCAACAACGCCCTCGGGCAGGTCCTGCTCGCGAAGCTGATGGGCAAGACCCGCGTCATCGCAGAGACGGGCGCCGGCCAGCACGGCGTCGCCACGGCGACCGCGTGCGCGCTCTTCGGCTTGCCGTGCGACGTCTTCATGGGTTCGGAGGACGTGAAGCGCCAGGCGCCGAACGTCGGCCGCATGAAGCTCCTCGGGGCGCGCGTGATTCCGGTCGAGAGCGGGTCGCGCACGCTGAAGGACGCCATGAACGAGGCGCTGCGCGACTGGGTCACCAACGTCCGCACGACCTACTACTGCATCGGCAGCGCCGCGGGCCCCCACCCCTACCCCGAGCTCGTCGCCACGCTCCAGAGCGTGATCGGCGAGGAAGCACGCCAACAGGTGCTCGACCAGCAGCGCGCGCTTCCGGACGCGGTGATCGCCTGCGTCGGCGGGGGCTCGAACGCAATCGGGATTTTTCGCGCGTTCCTCCCGGACGCGCAGGTCGCGCTCGTCGGGGTCGAAGCCGCGGGCGAGGGCGTGCAGACGACGCGCCACGCCGCCACGCTCGGCGCCGGACGGGTCGGCGTGCTCCACGGGTCGAAGAGCTACGTCCTGTGCGACGACGCGGGGCAGATCCAGGAGGCGCACTCGATCAGCGCCGGGCTGGACTACCCCGGGGTCGGTCCGGAGCACTCCTGGCTGAAGGAGAACGGGCGGGCGCGGTACCTGTCGGCGACCGACGACGAGGCTCTCGCGGCGGCGGCGCTCATCGCGCGGTCCGAGGGGATCATCCCCGCGCTCGAGTCGTCGCACGCGATCGCGCGGATCGGGGACGTCGCGCGCGAGCTCGCGGCGGCGCGCGGGAGCCCGGTGAGCGTGGTCCTCGGGCTGTCGGGGCGGGGAGACAAGGACCTCTCGACGCTCCTTGCGAGGCTCACATGAAGCGACTGGAAGCAGCGTTCGATCGTGGCAAGGTGCTCGTCGCCTACCTCTGCGTGGGCGATCCGAGCGTCGACGAGAGCGTCGAGCTGGCCCGCTCGTGCGTGCGCGCAGGGGCGGACGTCATCGAGCTCGGCGTGCCGTTCAGCGATCCCACTGCCGATGGCCCGGCCATCGCTCGCGCGAGCCAGCGGGCGATCGCGGCGGGCGGCGGCCTCGCGGCGACGTTGCGGGCGGCGCGGGCGCTCCGGGCAGCAGAGCCTCATGTCGGCATCGTGCTGTTCGGCTACTACAATCCGCTCTTCGTCCGCGGCGAGGAGCGAGCCGCCAAAGAGGCCGCCGAGTCTGGGGTGGACGCGCTGCTGGTCGTCGACCTGCCCATAGAGGAGAGCAGCGCGCTGCGTCATGCCGCGGCTGCGCATGGCGTCGGGTTCGTCCCTCTGCTGGCGCCGACCAGCCGCGGGGACCGCATCGGCGCGGTGCGCGTGGCCGCTGCGGAGGGGCCGGTTCCGTTCGTGTATTACGTGAGCGTCACCGGCGTAACCGGAACGACCGCGACCGACGCCGGGAAGGCAGGCGCCCGCGCGGCCGAGCTGCGCGCGGCGGTCGGGCTGCCGGTCGTCGTGGGCTTCGGCATCGATTCCCGCGAAAAAGCCCGCGGCGCGGCGCTCGGCGCCGACGGAGCCGTGGCGGGCACGGCCCTGGTGCGCGCCATCGAGGAAGGAAGGGCGCCCGCCGCGAGGGCGGAGGCGGTCGAGAAGCTCGTTCGGGAGCTCCGCGCCGGCGTCGACGAAGCGCGGCCGCGTGCCTCCGCATCGTGACAAGTCCCCGTACCCTGCACAAATCGCAGCGCGGCGCGCTATTCTCGAGGGTGGAATCCTCCCATGCTTTTCCTCTGCGTCTCGGACATCCACGGGGATCTCGACGCCTTGAGAGCCGTGCTCGCGACCGCCGAACGCCGGGGCTTTCACAAGCTCCTCGTCGCCGGAGACATCGTCTTTCCCGGGCCCGAACCGCTCGAGACATGGCGCCGCCTGACGGCCGCCGGGGCGATCATGGTGCAGGGCCTGAGCGACCGCGCGCTCGCCACGCTCGATCCGTCGGCGATCCGCCCTCGCAGCGAGCACGAGCGCGACCGCCTGGAGCGAATGCGCGCGGCCCGCGACGCCCTCGGCGAGTTGATCCTCCAGCGAATCCGCCGCCTGCCCACCCATCAGCGCATTCCGCTTGAGGACGGGGGCGAGTTGCTCCTCGTGCATGGATCGCCGTCCGATCCCGCCGAGGCCCTCACGCACGACATGAGCGACCAGGAAATCAACGCGCTTCTCGGAGACGACCCCGCCGACGTCGTCGTCTGCGGAGCCAGCCACGTGCCGTTCGACCGCATGATCGGCGGCGTCCGCATCGTGAACGTCGGCAGCGTCGGCGAAGCGCCCGGGGCCGGCTTGCGCGTGGCGCACGCGACCTGGATCGAGTCGACGTCTCACGGTGTTCGCGTGGAGCCGATCACGGTACCCTTGGACGATGCCTCGCAAGCCTCCGCCGACGCCTGAGGGGCCACAAATTGGATCCGCGCCGGCGCCGCCTGCCACGATCTCATCCGTGAGAGGCCCAGGTCTCGCCAAGGTCCGCAGGCAACCCGTCCTGCTTTCGCGGGAGACGCTCCTCGTCCGCGCCTTCAGCGCGCGGTGGAGCGAGCTCTTCGAACGCGCCGACATCCTGAGCGAGGGAGGCGTTCGGCAGGAGGCTCACGGGAGGGTGTGGTACGGGACGACGAGCCTGATTCTCCCGACGGACGGGACCGACGCGACGCTCCTGGCTGCCGTGGCCGCTCGCGACATCCACGCGCGCCTGTGGGCGGTGCGGGTCGCGCGCCGCGAGGCGTGCCTCCGAGCCCCTGGGCGGCTGGGCCGTCTGGGCTGCGAAATCCAAGTCAAGCCATACGGACAGGGCGTCAGGATTGACGTCGACGTGCAGGCGCCGTTGATAGAGTGGAGCACACGCTCGCGAGCAGCGCGTTGAGCGATTTCTCCGACATGACCAGGACGACGGACGGAACCGCCGGCGGGGGCGGCAGCAAGCGCAAGGGACGCAGGGGCGGCAACGTCATCCACGTTGCGTTCGGCTCGGGCGGCGGCCGCGTCCCGACGCCGGCCAGCGGCCCGGGTGGCTCGCCGCCCACGATTCCTCCGCCGCCGGACGCCCGCGAGCCGGTCACCGATCTGTTCACGCGGCGCGAGGTCGCCAAGCTGCTCGGCGTCACCGAGACGCGCCTGCGTTCGCTCGACCGGGCGAAGATCGTCTCGCCCTCGGGCCAGCGCGGAAAACAGCGCGCCTACACCTTCCAGGACCTCATCGCGCTCCGCGCGACACGCGAGCTCCTCGACCGGCAGATCCGCCTGCGCGACGTTGCCAAGGCGATCGGCGCGCTGAAGCAGGCCTTGCCCCGGGTCACCCGGCCGCTTCAGGAGCTTCGCATCGTCGGGGACGGCAAGCGGGTCGTCGTGCGCGCCGAGGAGGGGTCGTTCGAGCCGCTGACCGGGCAGATGGTCCTCGACTTCCAGGTGCAGGCGCTCCGCGACGACGTCGTCCGCGTCCTCCGCCCGGAGACGAGCCCCGCCCGCGCGCGGACCGCGTACGAGCTCTACGTTCAAGCAAGCGCCCTCGACGAAGACCCGGCTACGTTCGATCAGGCGGAGGAGCTCTACGCCCGCGCCACGCGCCTCGATCCGTCGCTCGCCATCGCGTACACGAACCTCGGCAACATCCGCTTTCGACGGGGCGACGAGGCCGGCGCCGAGACGCTCTACCGCCGCGCGCTCGAAGTCGATCCGCACCAGCCCGAGGCCCACTACAACCTCGGCTACGTGATGCTCGAGCACGGCGATGCGCGCGGGGCCACGGCCTACTTCGAGCGCGCGCTGCAGGGGGACCCGCGCTTCGCGGACGCGCACTTCAACCTGGCGATGGCCTGGGAGCAGGTCGGCGAGCACGCCCGCGCGCGGCCGCACTGGCGCAAGTACCTCGACCTCGAGCCCACGGGGACCTGGGCCGACGTCGCCCGCGAGCACCTTCGCGGGTGACCCACCCCCCGCGCGGCTACGCGAAGAACCTGGCGACGCACTCGATGACGTGCGCCTGCTGGTCGTCGGTCATCACCGAGAAGAGCGGCAGCGCCAGAGCCGTGCGGCACGCTTGCTCGGCGACGGGGAGCGCCGGCTCCTCGAGCGAGGCGAAGCACGGCTGGCGGTGCAGCGGGACCGGGTAGTAC